>JAZSHY010000028.1:0-39995 GCA_045533505.1 Eubacteriales bacterium
GACGAAGGACAGGACGCCGTTCAGGACGGCGACATACTGCGAATAGGTATCAACCAGAACCTCGACCTTCTCTCCGCCCTGGCCCTCGGCGGCGATGCTGTAATGATCGCTGAAGCTGAGGGTTGCGGTGAAGTCGGTGAAAGTGACGGCAAAGCCGGAGCCCTCATCAGCGGGTGCAATCTCAACCTTGCCCGCAAAGATCGGGTTATTCATGTCGATTACGAGGTCTTCGCCGATTGTAAGGGCACCAAGGACAATCTCATCCTCACCCGAGGAAACCGTGAGCTTGTAGACTGTGGCGCTCTGCTCGGTCATTTTCACAAGGCCAAATTCACCAAAGGGAGTGACAAGAGCCACCGAGAAGTTGCCGGTTTCGGCGTCCACAGTATAGGTCATAGAGCCCATCGTTGCCTCGGCCAGCATATCGGTAACGGCAATGCTGAAGCCGTTCTCGGCAGGAGTAAAGGTCACCTGATAGAAGGCAGCGGGCTCAGCGGCATTCGGCGCACCGTAGGCCAGGGCAACGGCGTTCCTGCTGATACCGAGAGAAATCTCTAAAGGCATGGGAATGTCAACGAGAGCGTTGCAGACCACGTCGAAATCCTCATCGTCATACGCGAAGGTAAGGGTGGCATCAAGGATGGGACGGAACTCCACCGTGGGATTGGTCTCTTCGGCCTGTTGCTCGGGCTGCTGCCCGGGCTCAGTGCCCTCGGGATCTTTATTCTCGGGCTCGGTGACGATGTATTTGGTGTTCATCAGAATGTCAAGGGACGAAATCCGACCTTCATTCAGTGTGGCGGTGATGTCTACGTATTTGTTTGCGGCATCCTCAAGGTCGGCAACGGTGAGCTTGACAGTGGTGCCGTCCGCGCTGAAGCTGGCAATGCCAAGGCCGGGGATATACGCCTCGCCGCTTATACCGTCAGCATCGCTTACAATGCCGAAGAGAGGACAGCTGATTTCATAGGAAAGCGTGTTGCCCTCGGCATCCACGGTAGCGGTGAGCGTGATCTCGTCAAGATTGCCGGAAATGCCGGCAAGGATGGTCACAAGAGCCTCGCAGGTGCTCTGCTCGTGAGGAGTTTCGGTGGTGTCGCAGAAGGCGGCGTGGTACCATTCGGCGAAGGTGTTGCCCGACAGCATGGCGGTCATAGCAACGGCAGAGCTCTTAATCGTTTGAGCGGGAGCGCCCGTAAGCTCCGAGGCAACGTCGGCCAGGGTGGCATCGTAGCGTTCAAGAATGGCGAGCTCGACATCAAAGTCCTCTCCCGTGGCGTTGTAAACTATACGGTTGATAAGGGCGTAAATGAGATCAAGGTCAATCTCATATGTCTCAGAGAGAAGGATAGCGGAATCGGCGATATCACCGAGCTTCATATCGGGAAGCAATGCAATGTAGGACATGAGTGCGGTGGCAGTGCCATCCCCGTAAGCGGCATCAATGACGTCGGCAACTGTCATATCCGCATATTCGGCGAGCGCGTCAATCACCGAAGCAAGGTCAATGGTATAGACCGTATTGTCACCTTCAGCCTCGGTTGTGACAAGGTCCTTGCCAAGCAGAGCAAGGAAATCGGCAATGCCGTGCTCTGCCGCATGGAGCTCGACCTCTGTTTCAATGGCGTTGGCAATTGCCTGAGCCACCGGCAGATAGCTTTCGAGCTCACCCGCTACGTAGAAGGCCTCGGTCAGGGCGGCGGTAGGAACGCCAAGCTTTGCCGCGAGGGCTTCGTAGAACGCATCGCTGAGGTTAAGGTCGGTGGCGTCGGGGCCGTTGACGGCGACAGAGAGGTCGTCACCTTCCATATAAAAATCAATGGAGAAAATCTTTTCGAAATCCTGAGAGGTGGTCTCGCCTTCGGCAAGATCGGCGGTGCCGACCTCAAGGGCGAGATGACCGTTGACCTCGGTACCGTCCACTGTCAGGGTGAAGGCACCTATCTTGAGGGCGTAATAGAGGTCACCCGAGCTCGACATGTAGGGCTCACCGTCGTGCTCCTCGGCATAAGACCTGAAGAGAGCGATGGACGGAATCGAATCCGCATCCGAGAGCTCAAAGGTGCCGTCCGGCAGAGACGCTGCGATGGTCTCGGCAATGCTCGGCAGCGTGACGGTGGTCACGACAGCAATAGGCTCGGTCTTCACATAGGAGCACGCGCTGCAAGCGAAGCGCAGGACGCCCTCGGTCAGCGTCGTGGGGTAGCGCACGATCTTGGACGAGAGGGTGTGAGAGGCGGCCACGGGAGTATCCTGATAGCTGTGACCGCAGGCGCAACTGTGCAGGGTATAGCCGTCCGTGGTGCAGGTGGGAGCAACAGTGGTGTCGCTGTACACGTGCTGGTGGGCTGTGGTTGTCGGCGCTGTGGTGGTAGCTGAGGTCTCATCATCATCACCTCGTCCGCCGCAGGATGCGAGGACAAGGGAGGTGGAGAGCATCAGCACGAAGCACAGCAGTACTGATAAGGTGTGTTTTTTCATGATGCATGTCTCCTTTTAAAATTAAAGTGGTGGTGGGGCGGGTGCCCCTCGGTACCAGCATTATACCACAGGGGAGGCGTTTTTTCAAGAGGAAATCTGAATTTTTTTCGATTTTTTTATGGCCGACACGTGTTCAAAAAAACGAACATTTTGTAAAGAATACTATTCGTTTCTTAAAAATGAAAGGTTTTGTTGCGCCGATTTTTCGTATGTTTTTTCTGCTTCGAGTCGGTGAGAAAAGTGGTACTTGCGCATTGCCGTTCGAGCAAGAAAGGGTAGCACGGGGCATCGAAGAAAGGTGCGGGAAGGGAGGGGTGGATTCGCTTCCTTCGGGCGGTCTTTGCCTCCAAAAAGCAAAACGGACGGGAGCCGACTCCCGTCCGTTTTGCTTATGAGTTACCTTTCCTTTCCTATGCCGAAAAGGCGGCGAAGGAGAGGAGAAAGAAAGCGCGGAGTTTGAAGAACTACAATCTTCATAAAAGCGTCACCTGCCTAATGTTGTAAAAAGCAAAGCACTCCAACCGCCATAATGAGCAGGGCCTCCACAATCACCAAGACACCCTCCGGAATAAAGAACGAGAGGAGTACGCCCAATCCGAATGAGAGAACCGCAATACTCAAAAATTTCAAAAGGCTTCTGTTACACATAATGTACCCCCCGAATTTGGCGGTGGACCGCCCTTGTTTCCAGTATATGCACATGGGGAGCGAAAATGAACCGACCTCAATGCTTAAGATAAATTAACAGCACACTGATGTCGGCGGGATTGACACCGCTGATGCGCGAGGCCTGGCCCACGCTTTTTGGGCGGATGGCAGCGAGCTTTTGCGCCGCTTCGGTGCGAAGGCCGCGAATGGCGGTGTAGTCAAGCCCGTCGGGAAGCGGCATTTCCTCAAGGCGTGCCTGACGGCGCACCTCGGCCTCCTCGCGACGCAGATATCCTTCATATTTAATATCGATTCCGACGGTGAGCGTTACGGCGGCGTCAAGGCTCGGGCGTTGTGTGTCGAGCGGGGCGAGCCTTTCGTAATCCAGCTCGGGGCGGCGCAAAAGGTCGGCGAGGCGCACGCCCGTTTTCAGGGGAGCCGAGCCGAGAGCCTCCAGGATGCGGTTGTTCTCCTCCGAGGGAGGAATCACCGTTTCGGTAAGGCGGCGGTGCTCCCCCGCAATTTCCTCCTGCTTTCGGAGAAAGGCTCGGTAGCGCGGTTCGGGAATGAGCCCCACGCGGTAACCGATGGGGGTGAGGCGGCGGTCTGCGTTGTCCTGGCGGAGAAGCAGGCGGTATTCCGAGCGCGAGGTCATCATGCGGTATGGCTCACGCGTGCCCTTTGTGACAAGGTCGTCCACCAGCGTGCCGAGATAGGAGGAGGCGCGGGTGAGAATCAGCGGCTCCCTGCCCTCCACGGAGAGGGCGGCGTTGATTCCGGCGAGGAGCCCCTGTGCGGCGGCCTCCTCATAGCCCGAGGTGCCGTTGAACTGCCCCGCCCCATAAAGACCGCGGATTTTTTTCGTTTCAAGGGTAGGAGAAAGCTCGGTGGGGTCGATGCAGTCATATTCGATGGCATAGGCATAACGTGTCATTTCGGCATGCTCCATGCCCTTCAGAGTGTGCAGCATCTCATACTGCACATCGGGGGGGAGAGAGGTGGAAAAGCCTTGCAGATACAGCTCCTCCGAGTCGGCCCCCGTGGGTTCAAGAAAGAGCTGGTGGCGGTCCTTGTCGGCAAAGCGCGTGATTTTGTCCTCAATGGAGGGGCAGTAGCGAGGCCCCGTTCCGTGAATGAGCCCCGAAAAAAGAGCGCTCCTCTTCAGGTTGCGGCGAATGACCTCGTGGGTTCTTTCGTTGGTATAAAGAATGTGACAGGGGAGCTGCTCGCGCGCGTTTATCTCCTCGTAGCTTGTGTCCTGTGAGTATGGGAGAACCGGCCTTTCCCCCTCCTGCACGGAGAGCTCGGAAAAATCCACCGAGCGCCGCGCAATGCGGGCGGGTGTGCCCGTCTTGAAGCGTTGCAGCGAAAGACCGAGCCTCGCGAGCGAGGCCGAAAGCCCGCCCGAAGCCGGAAGAAGCCCATCGGGCCCTGCCGAAAAGGAGGTATGCCCCACAAAAACACGCCCTTCAAGGAAGGTCCCCGTTGCGAGAATGACACAGTCAGCCGAAAATCGCTCGCCAAGCGCGGTGACAAGGCCCGTGATGTGCCCCTCCTCGGTGAGAAGCTCTACCACCTCGGCCTGAATGAGCGAGAGGTGGGGCTCACGCTCAAGCGTGCGCTTCATATAGGCGCGGTAGGCCATGCGGTCTGCCTGTATCCGCTTGGAACGGACGGCAGCCCCTTTGCCGATGTTCAGCGTCCTCGATTGGAGGGTGACGGCATCTGCCGCACGCCCCATTTCGCCGCCAAGGGCATCAATTTCGTAAACGAGGTGTCCCTTTCCCGTTCCTCCGATGGAGGGGTTGCAGGGCATATTGCCGACGGCATCCAGCGAAAGGGTAAATAGAAGAACCTTGACTCCCATGCGCGCTGCGGCAAGTGCTGCCTCAATGCCCGCATGCCCCGCGCCTATCACCGCAACGGTTTTTGTGCTTTTCATAGCTTGGCTGCTCCTTACTTGTATGGCATACCTCTATTGTAGCACGCCGCGGCGGCTTTCGCAAGAGGGAAGTGAAGAAGAGCCTGCGGTATTGGCCTTCTGCAAAAGGATGGAGGGCCTGCGATTTGCTCTTTGAGGGAAGAAGGGCGTCCGCCGCGGAAGCTCGCGCGCCGTGTGGCGGCGCGCAACAGGGAGAAGGGCTTGGGGGAAGACATTAAAAATGTAAAGAATACATTCCATAAAGCAAAAATTTTTCAAAGGCAACAAACGGGTGAAGCAAAGGCAAGCAGCGGTCTGAAAAATTCAAGAGAAGGAGAAAAAGTGATTGACGGCGGGCCTTGAAATATGGTATACTATCTTATAAACAAAAAGCCCGAAGGGGCTATACAAGGAGGATATTATGGCTGTGAAAGGATGTATTACCGACGATTTTATGCTTCGCTCCAAAACTGCGAAGCGCTTGTATCACGAAATTGCGGAGGGGCTCCCGATTATTGACTACCACTGCCATTTGCAGCCGTCGATGATTGCTGAGAACTACCAGTTCCGTGACACCTATGACCTCTTCCTCGGCGGTGACCATTACAAGTGGCGCCAGATGCGCTCAAACGGCGTGCCCGAGGAATACATCACGGGAGATGCCGACGGGCTTGAAAAGTGGAGAATGTGGAGCAAAACCCTCCCGCTTCTCATCGGCAATCCGCTGTATCATTGGACTCATCTTGAGCTTGTCCGTTATTTCAAAATCGACGAGCCCCTCTCGGAGCGCAACTGCGAGGAGGTGTGGAAGATTTGCAATTCGCACCTCACCGACGACGATTTTCGTGCACAGGGACTGATTCGCCGTTCCAATGTGGAGGCCGTCTGCACGACGGACGATCCTGCCGATGACCTTGCGTATCATGAGTCGCTCGTTGGCTTCTCTACCGCCGTGCTTCCCGCATTCCGTCCCGACAAGGCGGTGGAGATATCGAAGGAAACCTTCCTTCCCTACATCGAGAAAATCGGAGTCAGGACCTATGCGGAGCTTTTGCAGTGGCTCAGCGAGCGCATTGACTATTTTCATCAGCACGGCTGCCGTGTTTCAGACCATGCCCTTGAGGCGGCTCCCTGTGCCGTGGGCGACGCCGCGGCGGTGTTTGAAAAACGCGTGAACGGCGGCACTGTCACAGAGCGTGAGGCTGATGTGTTCAGAACGGCAGTGCTCAAGCACTGTGCCTCGGAGTATGTGAAGCGCGACTGGGCAATGCAGCTTCATATCGGTGCCCTCCGGAACAACAACACCAAGATGTACCGCCTCCTCGGCGCCGACACAGGCTTTGACTCCGTCAATGACCGTGAAATCGCGGCAGGGCTCGCGGGCTTCCTCGACATTCTCGCTCTGGACGATTGTCTCCCGAAGACCATTCTTTACACCCTGAACCCTAAGGACAACTATGTGCTCGGCACGGTGATGGGCTGCTTCCAGAGTGCCCCTGTGGCAGGGAAGATTCAGTTCGGCTCCGGGTGGTGGTTCAACGACCAGCGCGACGGCATGGAGGGCCAGATGAGAGCCCTTGCTAATCTCGGCGTTCTCTCGCACTTTGTGGGTATGCTGACCGACAGCCGCAGCTTCGTTTCCTACACGCGTCACGAGTATTTCCGTCGCATCTTCTGCAACCTTATCGGCACCTGGGTGGATGACGGTGAATATCCGAATGACCGCGAGATGCTGGAGCGTATTGTGCGCGGCGTTTGCTACGAGAACGCGAAGAGATATTTTTCTTTCCCGAAGCTCTGAGGCACTGAAAACAGGCAAAGGGGCAGGCGTGCGAACCGAAAGGGGTTCCTTTCCGCGCCTGCTCCTTTTTGCGTTCCGCCCGGCGGAAAAAGCCTCCCCAAAATGAGGGTTATACGGCGAAAACAATAAAATTTTGAAGAAAGGTATTGCAAAAAATCAATATAAATCGTATAATGAATATATGACATATGTGTAGCAGCAACCTGCCGCACAGAAAGAGGTAGTGCATGGGACTTTTTAGTTGGCTTTCACGCAAAAAGAAGAAGGAAACCGAGGAGGAGCTTGCGGTCACCGTTGCTTCCGCCGAGGAAACGGCAGCTACCCCCGAAGAGGAGGCGGCTCCCGCCCCCGAGGCAGCTCCCGCCGCCACACCTGTAGCCGAGGCAGCTCCCGCAGAGGAGCCTGCTACCGAAAAACGGCTCGTCGGTGGGGACCCCGAGGTTGTCGTCCGCGTGGTGCGTAAGGAGATGCCGCAAGAGGAAGAGGAGGCTCCGGAGGCTCCCCCGGCAGAGGCTCCCGTGTTCGAGGGACCTCGTGTGCTCGGTAAATATGAATTCGACCTCCAGCCTGACGGCTATCGCTTTTACCTCGTGGCCAACAATGGCCAGCTCTTGTACGAGAGCGTGGGCTTTACCTCTATGGAGGGGGCGCTTGTTGGTGTTGATACCTTCCGCCGCGCTGTGAAAGGCGGTAATTTCTCGGTTATTTCAGATAAATATAAGAGGTACCGCTATGTTCTGAACCGCAAATACTACGGAGAGAATTACGAGAGCCGTGCTCAGTGCGAGAGATGTGTGGAGTCGGTTAAGCGCTTCGCCCCCGACGCGGTGCCCGTCGAGTACGAGCCGACAGAGGAAAAGCTTGCCGCCTATGCTGCCGCCCGTGCCGCCCTCCGCACTGTCAAGGATGTGGATTGGGATGCCGTAGCTGCCGCTGAGGCCGCTGCCGCAAAGCTCGGTAAGTTTGAAATTTCAAGAGAAGAGAACCGTGAATTCCGCTTCTATCTTGTGGCCAACAACGGCCAGGTTCTGTATACGGGTAAGAATTATCAGAAGCTTTGCCACTGCCTTGCGGGTATTGAGTCCTTCAAGCGCGCTGTGTATGTAGGCAATTTCTCGGTGGATGAGGATAAGTTCGGCAAGTTCCGCTTCGTTTTGCGCAACATCGGAGTTGCCCCTGCCTTCATGGGCGAGTCCTATACTACGCGCCAGCAGTGCGAAAGCTCGATTGAGTCGGTGAAGAATTTTGTGGTAACCGCCGAAATCAAGCTCCCCGAGGACTGAATCGGAACCCCATAACAAGGATGGCCTTCCCCTTATGCGGGAAGGCCTTTTTTTGCTTTTCTCGGTGGCATATTCTCCCCGTAAAAACAGTGCCGTAAGCCTTTTTTGTCACCTTTGCCAAACGCGAACAGACACTTTTGTAAAAAATGTAGAAAAGGCAGATAGGGCTTGCAATTACGCGCGCATTATGATACAATATATCCGTATCTTAATGTTACCTTCAAGGACGTAACCGCATTTCTTGTATTTTGGGAGAAAACCTATGAAAAAACGCGTACTTTCAGCTTTTTTGCTTCTTTCCATGGTGCTTTCGGTCTGTGTGCCGCTCATCAACCTTACGGCAGCAGCCTCCGAGCCTGAGGAAGAGCCCTTTGCGTACAATGACCTGTATGTGAAAGACGGGCTTGTTTTCCAGATGGACTTTTTTGCCCTCAACTCCTTCTGGGGGGGAGAGGCAGCTCTTCCCACATCCCCGGCAGAGGATTCTCAGTATGACGGCAATCGGGTGACGGGCTCCGGCACCTCGCTTAAGGCCACCGAGACCTATGCCGCAGCGGTGGAGGCGTACAGCAAGAGTCTTTCGACCTTCCTCCGTTCCTTCGTTTACAAGAAGTCGAGTGCACTTTCGCTTGTGAACACCCTTCCCGAAATCGGGGGCAAGTCCTGGCAGGACAAAACCGGCCTCAGCCAGAAGGCCGCCTTCGTGCTCGGTGACGGCTTCATCACCCTCACGCACCATCATGCCGATTCGTATCTGAATTTCCTCGGTCTTCCCGCAACGGGGGCTGTAACGGGCGAATTCGTGATGACCTCGGGCGGTGCCGTTCTCGGCAGTGATACCCTGTTCGTTATGCAGAACACCTCGCTCGGTGCCACCGTTTCTGCTGACCGGGTGGTGTTCACCAAGTTCCCGGGCCTCTACCCCTTCACCACAAAGGATACCGATTTTGCGGATTACACGCTGTCGAACAGCACCTCCACTCCCTTCACGGTCACTTTGCAGAGCAACCGTGCTGTGGACGGTGATACGGTGACCAGCAAGGCTTCCCTCTTCGTGAACACCCATTCTGTGGTGAAAAATGCTGTCATCGCAGACAAGACGGCTACCGAGAATCCTGTGACAGCCATGGGATATGTCGGGGAAAATGACCATGATATTTACGCCGTGCGCTACTACAATCGTGCTCTCACGGGCGAGGAGATGATAAACAACGCGTTTGCCGACCTCTGCAAGTGGTATAAGCTGGATATGTACGGCTACACCCTTCTCAGCGGGGAGGTGCGCGCCACAGTGCAGGCCGAGGTGCTTGCTCTTGCTGCCGAAGCGGGGATTTCTGTGGGTGGCGATGCTGATGACAGGGTAGCCATGCAGAAGATTGTCAGCGGTAAAATCGGCTATCAGCTTTACCGCTACGATGAGTTCCTCGCCGCCGACTCTTCTCCCGCCGCCAAGCAGTTCATAGCTACAGCTGAGGGGATTATGGCTGACATTTCTGGCCTCCTTGCCCTTCCTCTTGAATATCGCGCGCTTGTGTATTCCGGTGTGAATGCGATGCCTGCCGCGGATAAGACAGACCGCGCCAAGGTAGAGGCAGTGCTGGACGAGAGAATTACCGCAGTCCTCACTACTTACTATTCCGCCTTCGTCAACGAGACGAATCTCACCTACAAGGATTTGTACGTGAAGCAGGAAAACCTCGTGCTTTGGGTTGACTTTTTTGCCGCACGGGCAACCGATGGCAAGCTTTACATGGAGCACTCCTACGTGTCGGACCCCTATGTGGATGCTACGGGAAAGTACGGTGCGGTAGGCAAGACCTGGGCAAACTGGGACCTCCCTGTGGCTGCCAGAACCAAGGTCCCGCAGGTGTCGGGCGAGGCTGCCGCGCGTGAAAAATACGTCTACAAGGGCGATAAATTCTTCGGCTTCCTTGATATTGGTTCCGCAAACTTTGGTCACTCCAACATTCGTACCTGGGGGAATGGCCGTCTGGAATGCGGTCTCAACAACTCGCTTCTCGTGTATTCTCCCGGTATGGACGTTGAGAAGCTTTCCTATCAGTTTGTCGCCGCTTGGGAGGGCAACCTGAATCTTCAGCTTGATGGCGTGCGTATGGATTCCAGCATGACGAGCTCTACCTTCAAATGCACACAGTATCAGTACTACGGCTACGGGGTAGACTCAAGAGTTCCGTGGCAGCTTCAAAACGCTGCTCTGATGTATGGGAACCCCGGCATGGCGGCTCAATATGTGGGCGGCAGCGTGGACCTCACTCTGACCGTAGATAAGCGTCTCGGTGTCGATGAGGGCCACTATTACCTCGCCGATTACTCGGTGAACGCCGACGGTGCTATCGCCTATATCGATGTGGCTGACCCCGTCACCAAGGTGCGCGATACCATCTATGGCTATAAGGTAGAAGGCACCGATTGCCTCATTAAGCCTTCGGCAGCAGGAAGCGAGAGCTTTGGCGAAGCACGGTATGCCCTTAACATAGTCGGAAGAGTGATTCCTCTGCTTGATGCGGAGGGCTATGAGGTAACATCGGTTCCCGTTATGAGGGCTATCGACGGTACCCTTTCGTTTGACTGGGAAAATGCGGTTTATAAGCTCAACTCCAATGACGAAAAGGTAATGGGCAGTACCGCTGTCATTACGGCGGTAAACGGCCCGTGCTACAAGAATCCCGCTACCGAGGTCTCCTCGGACGTTCCCGGTGCTCTCGGCCCGATTCAATTCCAGGGCATGTACGATTTGGCCGCCTATGCGAACTCCAAGCAGTTCGTCGATAAAAAGAACCTCAGCTATCAGCGTCTTCAGCCCGGCTCGGTGGGTAACGGCGGCAACATTAGTGTCTACGCGGTGAGAACCTACGACTGCGTGCTGACCGATGCTGATATGCTTCAGAACCACTTTGCCGATATCGTGGGCTACTACGGCATCGACCTTACCAGCTACACCTTCCTCTCGGATTCCGAGCGCCGCTCGCTTTATGCCGACCTTGCGGATATGGAGCTCGGTCTTCCTTACGAGGAGGGGCGCGCTAAATACGCGGCTGCCATTGGTAAGTATCTCTATCCCTTCAACAGCCAAATCGAAGGATTTTCGCATTTCACCGAGATTTGCGACGCCTTCAATCTTGATACCCGTTCCTTGAAGGACCTCTCGGATGTGAGCCTTGCCCGTATCTTCGCGAGCTTTTCAGAGGTTGACCCCACCGTGCGCAACTATTCTCCTCTTCTCCAGAAGAAAATGGCCGATGTCCTTGCCACCGAGCTTGAGGTGCACTATGCTGCGGCGTATGGCCATAAGACTCTGAACTTTGAGGGCTGGCAGCTGAAAAAATCGGGTGCCTTCGGTCTGCGCGCGCTCTATTCGAGCAATCTTGCCGCTATCAGCGACCTTGAGGCCAAGGGGAACCGTGTTATGACGGGTGTTCTCGTTGCTCCCTACGGCGACGCCTTCACGGCACTTGACGACCTCGCTGTCAGCTATGTGGACGGAGAGGTGAAGCTTCCCGAGGGTGCCGGCTTCGTAAAGGGCTATTGGAACGGTACTCGCGGCGAAACCGCTACCGAAAAGGACGGCGTCCTTTATTTCACGCATGATACCATTATGGAAACCGACGTTGAAACCGATACCGATACGCTTATCGAGCTTATGCGCCGGAAGTATTTCTATGTCGGCTTCACGGTTGTGGTATCCAACGCGACAGGCGAAGCCACCGTGTTCTATGACGATGCCACCGCTGCCGGTATGACGGGCGCACAGTCGCTGTACACACTTGCCCGTGCTGCGAGGCATGCTCAGATTGCCGACAAGAATGTACAAAGCATTATGAACACCTGCACGGGCGGCGACTACTGCCTTGACATCCAGGTGGACGGTGAGTCTCTTGCCGGGTACGACATGCTTGTGGGCGAGGACAAGAGCGGAACCGATATGCTTCAGTCTGCCATTCGGAGCGCGCTCGGTGTTTCGCTGACCGAGGTCAAGACAGCCGAGGGCAACGGCTGTGTCATTCTCGGCGCTATGGACAATGCGTATGACGATGCTTGCTACGGTATCTCCTTCTTTGGCGGCAACGTCTATCTCTGGTATAACAGCGGTGCAACTCAAAATGACGTTTGCCGGCTCTTCACCGAGTATCTTGCCGCTATGCAGGAGGCAGAGGCTGATATAAGCTTTGCCGCAGGTGAGGAAATCGTGTGTCGCGTTAACCGCTAAACCTTCTTGTAAGGGGCATCTGTGGGCTTCACAGGTGCCCCTTTTGCTCGCTTGGGCAAAGCCCCCCGGGGCACCGTACAGCCAAGGTTTGACAAATCGGCCTCTGTTTGCTATAATGAAAGAAAAGAAAAGGGAGGCGTTCTCATGGCGTGTACCATTCGTGAGCTTGCCGCGGCCTGCGGTGTCAGCATTGCTACGGTTTCGAAGGCCTTGCATAGGAGCGAGCGCATTTCGGAGGCTACCATTCGTCTTGTGGAGGCGAAGGCAAAGGAGCTTGGCTATGTGGGAAGCGGTGCTGCCCGTGCTCTTGCCAAGGGCGAGAGAAAAATCGCCGTCCTTCTCCCTGATTCGGTCTTGTATGGCGAGCGATACCGCGACGGCATACAAAGGGCAGAGCGGCATTTGCGGGCACACGGTATCACCGTGAGCCGGAAAGCACCCGAGGATACCGAGGGCTACGATGCCCTGCTTTTGCACCCTATCCTGGTTCCGCGTCTTCCCGAGGGGGAGGCGCGCCCCGTGGCTACTCTCGGCACCCGCTTGCTTTCTTATCACTCCGCCGTAGAGGTGAGTCCCGATTATCGTGTAGGGGGGCGCCTTGCCGCCCAATTTCTCGCGTTTTCCACGGGGGGCGCTGCGGTGGCGGTGCTGGTCTCGCGCCGCGGCAGCTATGCCGAGGAGGAGTCTGTGCGTGGCTTCCGCGAGCTGTCAACAAGGCTTGGCGTGACGGTTGTCGCTGTCAGTGAGGTGGGTGACACGGCACGCAGCGTGGGACTTGAGCTTCGCCGCCTTCTTATTCGGCATCCGCGTGTTAAGGGGCTTTTTGTGGCCTCTCCTATTGTGGGCACGGTTACAGCTGCCCTCGGCGAATATCGCAAGAGGATTACGGTTATCGGTGCCGATTTTACCAAAACGGCGCAGGAGGCTCTGCGTGCAGGCTCGGCCTCCGCCCTACTGTACCCCTCGCCGGAGAAGCAGGCGGAGGAGGCTCTCTACGCTCTTTGCGACAGGCTGAACGGGCAAGGAGGAGAGGGGCTTATTACCGTGAGGCAGGAGCTTGTGCTGAAAAGCAATCTGGAAAGCTATTTTTGATACGAAAGAAAAGGCTCGCTTGCCTCGCAAGCGCGCCTTTTTTTTCTGCACTCCTTCCGATGGCAAGCAAAAAAGAACAGCCTCCGTGAGAAGGCTGTTCTTTTTTTGAGAGGAGGCGCGTTCCCACTCCCTCGCCGAGGGGGTGTCGGGCAGGGCCGCCTCTTTATTGCATTGTCTGGAATTTCGTGACAACATCCAAAAGCTTTTCCTGCTTAGCATTGCCGTACTTATCCCAGAGGTTACTGAAACGGTTCGTGTTGCCCCATGCGCTATGCTTCAGAATGTCATAGATGGTAAGGGCAGTATCCTCAAGGCGATCTGCGGTGTTGTCAGGAATTTCTCGCGAGCAGTAGTTGTCAAACAGGAAGGCAAGAGGCTCGGTGAGCGAATCGCGGATGATGTCAAGAATGGCTCCCTGCTTCGGCCCGAGAGTATTATTCTTGAACTGCAGACCTACCTCAAAGTACTGACGGACAACCTCAGCGCTTTCCTCGGTCATCATCTGGAGGTAAGCACTTGCCATGGTAAACTCCTCTTCGTCGGAGTTTATCATGATGCCGGCAGAAATGGCGCCGTCGGGAACCATGGTGTAGTAGCTCTCGGTAACGCTGTACTTCGGATAAGGAATGACCGCGGCACGGGCGCTCATGTTGAGGAAGATGGAGCCGTCAAGGGTACCGAGCATCTGGTCGGTGGCGAAGAGGACACGCCCGTCCTGGAAGGCCTCAAGAGCCTTGGCGGAGGTGGCCTCATTCGAATTTCTTATGGGGTATACAGAGGGAGAGTTCAGCAAGGAAACCAGCTTGTCGGTGTAGTTGTGCAGGGCAGTCTTCTTACCGTCGGTGTCGTCAAGGATGTAGCTGGGGGTACCGTCCTCGGCATACTCAAAGATGTCAAGTCCCGAGGAGAAGAAGAAGGCACGGGGGTCATTGTGGGCATACAGGCCCCAGGTCGTGTTGGTCGGGTCATCGGCATCGGGCTCGATGTGCTCGATGAGTGTCTTCATCGTGTCATAGGTCCATGCCGCGGAGGCGTCCGTGGTGCTCGGATTGATGATGAGGTCGTAGAGGTAGTTGATACCGCCCTTCGAGGTGAAGGTCTCCTCAAAAAGGTCCACGTTCACGAAGGTGACATAGGCCTGGCGGAGCGAGTCAATCAGGAAGTCGCCCGACGCGATAAACAGCTTGCTGTTGTCAAGCGTGGTGGAGTTCATGATGTCAAGGTACCAGCCGCTGGCGTCATCACCCTCAAAGGCGAAGTAGTTGGAGGAGGTGCCGTAGTCCTCCTTCAGGTTGTAGAGCAGGCCGTTGATTTCGGCACGCACAAGACCGTAGTGCTGCGAGGCGATGATGATAGGGCAATCGTCCACAGCAGAAATGGACTCGTAGTGAGACATCAGCTGGTTGTGAATCGAGTCATCGTAGGAGTACTGAACCGTGAGACCGAGCGTGTTGTGAACCGTCTCGTTTCTCTCGTACACAGCACCCTCCACAGCGTCCGAGGAATACTCATCGGGGGTGATGTGGAAGCGGAGCGAGTTCTCGGAGCCTGCGGTGGTAAGGCTGTCGGAGGTGCGGTTGTTGTACTCAATGGTGAGTGTTTCACCCTCGAACGAAACATCCTGCCACTTGTTTGCTCCGGAGGCAGGCGGCGTTGTGGGGCCTCCCTGCGGCTTTGTGGTGTCCTCGGGGTCCTTGTTTCCGCATGCGGCAAGCGAGCCGATGCAAAGGACAAGAACCATGAGAAGCGCCAGAATTCTGGTTGCGTGTTTCATAGCAGTTCCTTTCATTATGTTTGGATGTATTTTCCCGAGCTCCGCCCGAGAAAACCAAGCTGAACAAGCGCTCATCCTCATTATAGCAGAAACCCTCTCCCTCGTCAAGAAGATAGCGAAAATTTGTACATTCTAAACAAAAGAAGAAGAGAATTTTTTCTCTCCTGCTTCCCAAAGGCGGCGGCAACCACAAAAAGGGGGCAAAAAGGAAATATTTCAGGCAGGATTTTTGATTAGCAAAGGGGAGCGGTCACCGTCCGCTGCATCCCAACGGAACGCAGCCCCCTTGCATTTCTACCTTCTTTGTGCTATACTGGAAAAAATGCGCGAAAAGGAGACGGAAAATGGCGAAGAAGACAACTCTTGTGATGATGGCGGCAGGTATGGGCAGCCGCTTTGGCGGCCTGAAGCAGATGGCCCCCCTCGGCCCCTCCGGTCAGGTCATTCTCGATTATTCGGTTTATGACGCGGCGGCGGCAGGCTTTGACAAGGCCGTGTTTGTTATCAAGAAGGAAAATGAGGCCGATTTCCGTGAGCTTGTGGGGCGGAGAACAGAGAAAATCATGGATACCGAGTATGTTTTTCAGGACCCCTTCGACCTTCCTCGCGGCTTTTCCTATCCCGAGGGGCGTGTGAAGCCCTGGGGAACAGGACATGCCGTGTGGTCCGCGCGGAACACGGTAGATACTCCCTTTGCCGTCATCAATGCCGATGACTATTACGGGAAGGAGGCATACCGCCTTATGCACGAATGCCTTCTCAGTGATTCGCCCTATTCTATGGTGGGCTTCCGCCTCGGTAACACCCTCACCGAAAGCGGTACGGTAAGTCGCGGTGTTTGCGCGGTGAAGGACGGTATTCTTGATAGCGTGGTGGAGCACACCGCGCTGGACAAAAACAGCGGTATTCCGCTTGACACACTTGTTTCGATGAATTTCTGGGGCTTCGGACCTGCCATTTTTGACGTGCTCGGCACCTATTTCGAGGAGTTTCTCGGCGGAATGACCGACCCTATGAAGAACGAATTCTATCTTCCCTTTGTGGTGGACCGCCAGATTCGCGAGGTATCGGCGCGTTACCGTGTTCTGGAAAGCAGCGAGCGCTGGTACGGCGTCACCTACCGCGAGGATGCCGATGGCGTGAGGGCTGCCATTGCCAAAATGACCGAGGAGGGCCTCTATCCCCGTTGACGGGAGGAGCCCTGCTGCCCCCGAGGGGCCCCGACGCCGAGAAGGCAACGGGGCCCCTTTCGCTTGCCGCCAAAGGGGGCCCGCGCGCCACCCGTTGCTTCGGGCCTTGCCTTCTATGCCTCGGCAAAAAAAATTGAAAACCCCCTTTTCAAACCGTGTGCTTCATGGTATAATACTATGATAGCTTGCTCCATGAGAGCAGCCTCAAAAAAGATGCAAGGAGATTGCCCATGAAAAAGGGAAGGGAAGCCTGCCCGCGCCTCGGCAAGGTCGGCGGTGCCGCCGTGCTTGAAGGCGTTATGATGCGTGCAGGGGAGGTTTGCGCCATCGCCTGCCGCCGTGATGACGGGACGGTTGCCGTCAAGGAAAAACGCTTTGTTTCGGTAAGAAGCAGGAGAAAGCTTCTGAATTTGCCGATTGTGCGCGGCGTTGTGGCGTTTGTGGAGTCCCTGCTTATGAGCTATTCCGCGCTGACAGCCTCGGCTGAAATGATGGGGATAGAGGAAGAGGAGAGCCGCTTTGAAAAGGCTTTCAAGAAAAAGCTCGGAGTCTCTCTTTTTCATGTTCTTATGCTGTTTGCCGCCGTCCTCGGCGTTGTGCTTTCCGTGGCTCTCTTTCTTGCTCTGCCCCGTATGGTGGCAGGCTGGATAGAAACGCTTTCGGGCGTCTCCTTCGGCAACTGGAAGAGTGCCATTGAGGGGGGGCTTAAGATTATGATTTTCATGGCGTATCTCTTTCTCGTTTCGCTTATAAAGGACATTCGCCGCACCTTCGCCTACCACGGTGCCGAGCACAAAAGCGTGGCCTGCTTTGAGGCGGGTGACGAAATGACGCCCGAGGCCGCGCGCCGCTACACGCGCTTCCATCCGCGCTGCGGCACCTCCTTTATGTTCGTGATGATTCTGCTCGGCGTTCTGCTCGGCTTCCTTATCAATGCGGTTTTTCCCGGTCTTCCCACACTGCTTTATACGCTTTTGCGCCTTTTGCTTCTTCCTCTCATTGTGGGAGTGGGCTTTGAATTTATCCGCTATGCGGGGAGCCATGACGGCCTCCTGGTTCGCATTCTTTCTGCTCCCGGGCTTCTTATGCAGCATATCACCACGCGTGAGCCTGATGATGCCATGCTGGAGGTTGCGCTCATCTCACTTCAGTATGCCCTCCCCGACGAGTTTCCCGATTTTGACCGCGATGCCTACCGCTTTGACGGCACGGCTACCGAGCCGCCGTCCTCCTCCGAGAGCGCGGATGAGGGAGATGCCGAATGACCGCAAGGGAAATTCGGGACAGGCTTCTTCTTGCGGGCATTCCCGAGGCACAGCAGGAGGCGCTTCTCCTACTTTCTGCCTATACGGGCCTTTCTCCCGCGGCGCTTGTGGGGCAGGAGGTGGATTGCTGTGAGCCTGACCTCCTTTCGGCGGTTCGTCGCCGTGAGGCGCACGAGCCGCTGGGCTATATCCTCGGTGAGGTTCCCTTTTATCACGGCGCCCTGCGTGTCACAAGAGATTGCCTTATTCCGCGTGCCGACACCGAGAGGCTTGTCGAGCTTGCGACCTCGCTTCTGCCGCGCTCGGCCCGCTTTTGCGACCTTTGCACGGGGAGCGGCGCGATTGCCGTAACCGTGCTTGCCGAGCGGCCCGATACCACCGCCGTTGCCACTGACATTTCGGCTGCCGCTCTTTCGGTAGCGCGTGAGAATGCCGAGCGGTACGGTGTTTTGTCTCGTCTTTCGCTCTCTTTCAGCGACCTTATGGAGAGCATGCCCGAGGGGCGCTTTGATGCCATTCTCTCAAACCCGCCCTATATCCGCACCGCTGTGCTTGACACCCTTCCCCCCGAGGTGCGTGCCGAGCCGAGTCTTGCGCTTGACGGAGGCGAGGACGGGCTTGCCTTCTACCGCCGTATCCTGTCTTTTTCCGACAGCCTCACGGAGGGCGGCTTCTTCCTTCTGGAGGCAGGCTTTGACCAGGAGGAGGCGCTTGCCTCCCTTGCCGCCTCCCTCGGCTATTCCTTTTCGCCCTACCGCGACTACGGGCACCGCTTCCGCGGCGCTGTTATCACCCCGTAGCTGCCTCACCGCCACGCCACATGTCGCATATACTGGCGTGAGGTGATGTATATGAATGTCGTTCTTCTCTTCGGTGGCGACGGTGCTGAATATGAAATTTCGCTCCGTTCAGCTGCCTCGCTTCTGCCGAGCCTTGCGGCTCGCAACACTGTGTATCCCATTGGAATCAACCGAGAGGGCGGCTGGTATCTTACCTCGCCCGAGCCGAGGGTGATTGCAGAGGATACCTGGCAGAGCGGTGCCGTGCCCGTTCTGCTTGACCCTGCGGGGCACAGCCTTCTTGCCGATGGCGCGCCGTTGCCTGTCGATGTGGTGTTTCCGCTTCTGCACGGCGGTCTTGGCGAGGGCGGAGGCATGGCCTCCCTGCTTACGCTTCTCGGCATTCCCTACGTCGGCTGCGGCCCGAGGGCGGGCATGCTGGGCATGGATAAGGTGCTCGCCAAGCAGGTGGCCGAGAGGGCGGGCATTCGGGTAGCGCGCTACCGCGCGGTTCGTGCCGATGAACCGCTTGATGCTTCGCTTTACGGGGAGCTTGCGGCTACTGTCGGGTATCCTATGTTCGTCAAGCCGTCAGGGCTTGGCAGCTCTATCGGCGCCTCCTGCGTTCCCGATTCCTCCGCCCTTGCCACGGCTCTTGCCGAGGCTCACCGCTATGACCGAGTTGCCCTTTGCGAGGAGCTCATTCGGGGGAGCGAGGTGGAGGTTGCGCTTCTTGCCGACGGTGACCTTCTCCGCGGTGAGCTCGTGGGAGAGGTCGACCCCGGTGCTGTCTTTTACGATTACGATACCAAATACCGCACAAGCTCCTCGCGCATTTTCATTCCCGCGCGCCTCCCCTCGGCCTTGCTTACCGAGGTCAGGGAGCAGGCCAAGCGCATCTTCCGCCTCTTCGGCTGTCGCTCGCTCGCGCGCGTCGATTTCTTCGTCCGAGGCGAGGAGGTCATTTTCAACGAAATCAATACCATGCCGGGCTTTACCGATATCAGTATGTTCCCAAGGCTTATGCAGGCGGCAGGCTTCACCCCGGTGGCACTTGCGGAGGCTCTGCTTGCCGATGCCGTAGGGAAGGCATGATTGGCGTTTATGACAGCGGTGTCGGCGGGCTGACTGTTCTGCGTGCCCTCCGCCGCACTGCCCCCTCTTGCGACATCGTGTATCTTGGTGACACGGCCCGTGTCCCCTACGGAGGAAAGGACGATAGCACGGTGTGCCGCTATGCCGAGGAAGCGCTTTCCTATCTTTCCTCGCTCTCTCCCTCCCTGGTTCTTGTGGCCTGCGGTACGGTCTCCACCGTGTTCCTGCCACGCGCAGGTGGGCGCTGTGCCTTCCCCCTTCTCGGCGTGGCCGAGGCGGGTGCGCGGGCGGCGGCCAAGGCGGCTCCCGAAGGGAGAATTGCCGTCCTCGGGACGGAGGCAACCGTGCGAAGCGGCTTCTTTCCCGCCCGCCTTGCCGAGCTTGCTCCCGCAGCCTCGGTGACCGTTCTCCCTTGCCCCCTGTTTGTGGCGCTGGCCGAGGGCGGCTTTGTGGGGAAGGATGACTCCATAGCCGCGCTTGTGACCGAGAGGCTCCTCGCTCCGCTTTCGGCTTCGCCGCCCGATGCCATTCTGCTCGGCTGCACGCATTTCCCCTGGCTTTCGCCGCATATCGCTGCCCTTTTCCCGAGGGCACGGCTGATTGACTGCGGCGAGGCGGTGGCCGAGGAGCTTGCCCCCCTTCTTAAGGGCGAGCGCGGCAGGGGCGAGACCACCTATCTCGTCACCGACGGGCGAGAGTCCTTCCTGCGAGCCGTGGAGCGCATGACGGGGCGCCTCCCCGATGGGACGGTGCGCGAGATTTCACTTTAGGGGACAACATAAAGGAAGTTTATAAAATCCGAAAGGAGAAAAGGATATGCCAAATTACAGACGGGGCCGCATCAATGACGCGGTGGCCGAGGAGCTTGCCATTTGCCTCAGCGGTGCCAGAGACCCCCGTATTCTTTCTAACTTTGTGTCTATTACGCGTGCTGAGGTCGCACCCGACCTCAAGGTGGCGCGTGTCTATTATTCGACGCTTGGAGATGCGAAGGAGGCGGGCGAGGGGCTTCGTGCCGCGGCGGGAATGCTCCGCCGCCACCTTGCCGCAACCCTCAATCTCCGCATCACGCCCGAGCTTCTTTTTTATGCCGACGGCTCGATTGCCCACGGCGCGCGGATTGCCCGTATTCTTGAGGAGCTCGGCGAGGGCGGCAAGGGAAAGAGCAAAGGGGGCGAGAGCCTTGAGCCGTAAGGAGATACGGGCACTCGGGCGCGAGGAGATAAAGGCTGCCCTTCTCGGGCTCCGCGCTCCTGCCGTTATGCCGCACCGCAATCCCGACGGGGATGCCATCGGCAGCGCGGTGGCCACCGTCCTTTACTTGCGCGAGGCTGGGGTGGAGGCAGGCCTTTTGTGTCCCGACGGGATACCCAAGCGCCTATCCTTTCTCGCTGAGGGGGTGCCGCTTTACGAGGGCACTCCCGATGAAATCGTCACGGTGGACGTGGCTTCGATGTCTCAGGCGGGGGCAGGGGATGCTCTGCTTTGTGCGGCAGACACCGTGTATCTTATCGACCATCACGCCCTCTCCGAGCCCTTTGCGCCGCATTACATCCGCCCCGAGGCGTCAGCCGTCGGCGAGGTGCTTTACGATATTTTCAGCGAAGGAGGGAGACTTCCCCTTTCACAGAGCGTGGCCGCCCCCCTTTATGCGGCGATTGCCTCGGATACGGGCAGCTTCCGCTTCCGCAATGTGACAAGCAGGACCATGCACGTGGCGGGGGCTCTTCTCGAAACGGGCATCGACGCCGCCGAGATATCGCGCCGCCTCTTTGACCTGCGTACCGACGGGGAGCTGCGCGCCATGGCCTATGCGATTACGGCTACACGCCTGTATTATGACGGGCGCTTAGCCGTGCTCCCTCTCTCGCTTTCCGAAATTCGGGAGGCAGGGTGCGAGGAGGGCGATTTTGACGGCGCTATTGACGTTGTTCGCACCCGCGTCGGTGTCGAGGCTGCCGCCGTTATCCGTGAACGCTCGGACGGGACGGTGCGCCTTTCGCTCCGTACGACAGGGGCGGATGCCGCTTCGCTTTGCGCTCTCTTCGGCGGCGGCGGGCACCGCGTGGCGGCAGGCTGCACCCTGCCCGCGAGGACGGTGGACGAGGGGCTTGCACGCTTTCTTTCGGAGGCGGGCCGCCTTTTCCCGGACACGCCAAAGCTATAATTTTTACCGATAAAAAATACGACAGTACAGCTTTCATATAGGAGGACAAGCAATGAACAGGACGTATATCAAGGACATTATCCCGGGCACCCCCTGCCGCGTGCGCGGCTTTGTGGAGAATATCCGTAATAAGCGCACCATGGCCTTTCTCGTGATTCGCGATGCCACGGGGAAGCTTCAGGTTACGGTGGAAAAGGAGAAGATGCCCGAAATCGCCGCCGTGGTGGACACCCTCATGCTGGAATCGGTTGTGAGTGTGACGGGCACCGTGGTGGAAAACGAATATGTTAAGCTTTCGGGGCGCGAGCTGCTGCCCGAGACGATGACGGTGGATTCGCTTGCCGATGCGATTCCGATTGGCCCCGATGCGGGCATTGACGCGCGTCTTGACTACCGCTGGATTGACCTTAGGAGCGAAAAGAACCTTCTCATGTTCCGTGCGCAGACTGCCTTCGTCAACGCGATGCGCGCCTTTCTGGTTGCCCGCGGCTTTGTGGAAATTCATACCCCGAAGCTTATCGGCGCCGCCTCTGAAAGCGGCTCTGATGTGTTTGAGCTGAAATATTTTGACCGCAAGGCCTACCTCGCGCAGAGCCCCCAGTTCTACAAGCAGATGGCAATGGCGGCGGGCTTTGAAAGGATTTTTGAAACGGGCCCTGTTTTCCGCGCCGAAAAATCCTTCACGAACAAGCACACCACCGAGTTCACGGGCTTCGACCTTGAATTCAGCTACATTGATTCTCACGAGGACGTTATGCACCTTGAGGAGGAGCTTCTGTGCGAGGCCCTTACGGCAGTCAAGGCGCAGTACGGCGAGGCCATCGAGGCCGCCTTCGGGCTTCCCGTGGTGGTGCCCTCGCTCCCCTTCCCCCGTATGACGCTCGCCGACGTCTATGCCGAGCTGAAGGAGAGATACGGCTACGAATGCCCGGAGGGCGAGGAGGGCGACCTCACCACCGAGGCCGAAAGGCTTACCGCCCGTCTCTCCATGGACAAGTTCGGGCACGAGTTCCTCTTTATCACAGACTATGCCGCCGAGAAGCGCGCCTTCTATCATATGCGGGATGAGCGCGGCGTTCCCATGGGCTACGACCTCATCTGGCGCGGTGTGGAAATCACAACGGGTGCCCAGCGCGAGCACCGCTACGAGGTGCTCCTCGCTCAGGCCGCCGAAAAGGGGCTTTCCGAGGACGTGAGGTTCTACACCGAATTCTTCCGCTACGGCTGTCCTCCCCACGGCGGCTTCGGCCTTGGGGTAGACCGCCTCACCATGCTTCTCACAGGGCTCCCTATCAAGGACGCCATGTTCCTGTTCCGCGGACCGAACCGCCTCGCCCCCTGACCTTTCTTTCAAAAATTTTTTGCGGAAATTGCCGCCCCTCCCCCGATGGGCAGAAAGCGCGGCGGAGGCCGCATACCGCATTGAGAAAAAGGGCTTCCCCCCGAGAGGAGGCCTTTTTTCCTTTTGCTCCTTTGGTATCACGCGGCGTGGGAGAAGGTCTTCCATATTTTTTCACTTTACATGGAGGGAGGGGAGTGTTATCATAAGAATAGCCCATTTAAGGAAAGGAGAATGTGAAAAACAATGAAGAAGTGGTTCTCTTTTATATTGGCTTTTGTTATACTGACAAGTATTGTTGTCATTCCGATAGAGTCTTCTGCTGCGGGAACGGGAGAGAAAAAGCAGGGCGGTGTGGTGAGCCTTACCTCGGGGCGGCTCAACGTCCGTGCCGCGCCGAGCATCTCGGGGAAGTGGCTTGCCTCGCTGAGCGCGGGGACTGTGGTAACGCTGTATGAGAAAAACGGGGAATTTTTCAGAGTGGAATACGGAAATGGGAAAATGGGCTATTGCCATGCCGATTACATAAAGCCACTCGGCGGTACTTCCGCCACGGTTTCGACGGGGGGCGCAGGGCTCAATATCCGTAAGGGGCCCGGCACCTCGTATGCAAGGCTCGGCTCGCTCGCACACGGAGAAGAGGTGCTCATTCTTTCGCGTGAGGCGGGCTGGGCACGCGTTTTGTACCGCGGCACGGGTGTTGGCTACGTGAGTCTCTCTTACCTCCGCAGCTACGCCTACCCTGCCGTTTCGCTTACGGTGCCATACTTCCGCCAGACCGACAGCCGTTGGTCGTGGCGCAAGGTGGGTGCCTCGGGCAAGACGCTCGGGCAGATAGGCTGTGCCACCACGGGAATTGCCATGATGGAAAGCTACCGCACGGGTGTGACGAAAACGCCCGCCGATATGCTGAGCCGCCTTACCTACACCGCGTCGGGGAATGTCTTCTGGCCGAGCTACTATCACCTTGACACCGCCTATTCGCTTGCTACGGTCTATCGCCATCTCTCGGAGGGGAAACCCGTGCTCCTCGGTGCCAAGCGCGCCTCGGGAGGCCAGCACTGGGTTGTGGTGACGGGCTGCTATACGGCAAACACGCTTACCCCCGCTTGCTTTACCATTCATGACCCCGCGGTTCCCGCACGCAAGACGCTTGCCGACCTGTTTGCCGAGTACCCCTATTTCTATAAGATGTTCACCTTCTGAGGGGGAAAAGGAAAAGGCACATAGATGCACGCGATGCATCTATGTGCCTTTTTTTTACTTGCCTCCGCCTTATTTTTTTCGGTAGGAGGAAAGACGCTTTCTCGTATATTCGGTCAAGGGAGCCTCGCAAAGCTCCTTTGTCAGCTCGCAGAACCAGGAAAAGAGGGGGGTGCCGTCATCGAAGGCGGTGCCTCTCGGTGCCGTTTTCAGCATGCACTCGGGGTTGAAGGCCACGCCGTAGACGGGAAGTGTGCGGTGCGCTATGGCCTCAATGCTGCCGTCCTTTGCCTTGGCAACGGGCAGAAAGCCCTTGCCAAGCGTGCGTATCACGCTGCTGTGACGGGAGATGACTCTTATTTGGCGAACCGTCGGGCGGTAGACCGAATAGAGGAAGGAGGAGGGACGGACTGTCAGCTCATGGACGGTGGCTCCCGTCGCACCGTGGAGTGCGCGTTGTCCGTCGCTGAGAATACGCCTCTGGCTGCCTCCCGTGAGGGCATTGATGAATTCGCAGCCCCGTCCGATACCGAGAATCGGCTTCCCGCAGAAGTAGAAGGCACGGAAGAGGTCATTGTCCCGTCTGTCGCGTGCAACGGAGGGGAGAATAGGCGGGTTCTTTTTATAAATGCTTTTTCTTCGCTCGTTGTAAAGATAGGGGTCTGTGGGGGGGCCGTCGCACAAAAGAAGGGCGTCGTAGCCGAGGTCATCCTCCCCTCCCGTGGCGAGAATCGGTACGGCTCCCTGTGACCGCAGCAGCTGCATGCACGCGAGCGCGCCACCGTCATCTCCTCCGAGCGCCCCCGCCACAAGGATACGCGGTGCGGCGGAGGGGGTGCGTGCCTCCTCCCCTTTCCCGGAGGGGAAAAGGTGTTCAAGCAGTACCCTCGCCCTCTCGGCGGCTTCTTCGTAACGGTAATAGGGCAAAATACCTCGCAGGACGCGGCATTCGAGCAGGGCCTCGTCATAGGGGAGAGAACGCTCGGCGGCGGGGAGCCCTGCTTTCTCCGGGGCAAGACGGGCAAGCCTCTCGGCCTCCTTCTGACCGTAAGGGTACAGCGCGTGCACGCTTCGCTCAGCCGCTGACCATGCTGAAACGACTCTTGCGTGGCGGCGGGCATACACCTTGAGAAGGCGGCTCTCCCTCGCGAGCGCGCGTGCGGTGGCATCGCACGCCGTCACGGCTGCCCTTGCCGTCCTTTTTTCGGCTTTTATCTCGGCACATGCCGAAGCTTTTGCTGTCCTCGCAGCGGATTTTGCCTCGCGGCGATGCCTTCTCCCCTTGCCATCTTTCTCGGGGGATGGTGAGGTCACAAAGCCGAGGCGACGAGCCATTGCCTCCGAATGGGCGGTCTCGGCATCGGTGAGCAGCGAGGAGAGAGAGCCGAGCAGCGAAGCGAGCTCGCGCCGCCCCTCGGCACAGTCCAGGGAGGAGAGCATGGCAGAGCGATAGGCCTTGGCCACACGGTCAAGGGCCTTCTCAACCGCTGCCCCCGCGGAAAGGTACAGCACGGGGCGCTTTTTTGCGGCAGAGAGCTTACGGCTCTTTTTGAGCGCACGGAAGTCCTCTCGTGTGCCGACGAAAATGAGGTGGGAGAGGGAACGGCAGTTTTCGGTAAAGGGCTTTGTTTCTGCCGTAGGCACCGCGGGGAGCAAAAGCGAACGGAGAGAGGGACAGCTGTCGTAAAGCCCTTCGGGAATATATCGGCAGGAGGGAGGCATTATCGCCTCCTCTATTCCGGTGCCCGCAAGGGCATAGGCACCTACCTCGGTCACTGAGGCAAAGAGGGCAGCATCCTTCAGCGCACGGCAGGATGCAAAGGCGAAGGGACTGATGTAGGCTCTCCCCGCAACGCAAAGCTCGGTGAGAGAGGGGAGCTCGGTAAAGCACCTTTCCCCGATACGGGTAACGCTTTCATCGAAGAAAAGTGCGGTTATGCGGTGGCGAATCGGGAAAAAGGGGGAGTCCTGCGGGTGGCGGTAATCCGGGAGACACGCGCCGCGCACGGCAAGGACGCCGTTTTCATAAAGCGAAAAGCTGCCGCCGCCGACCTCCCCCTCAAGAATCGGTGCTCCCTCGGTGTCCTTTGCGGTACGCACAAAGGCGCCAGAGGGGAGCGCGTGACCGAGTGCCTCCCATTCGGTACGGGTTCCGCTGAAATCCACCGTCAGGAGCGAGGGACAGGCCGAAAGGGCAGACGACGAAAGGGAGGCAGCCTCCGCAGAGAGCACGACGTGGCGGAGCCTTGGGCAGGCGGCAAAGGCGCGCGCCCCTACGCTTCGGCAGCCGAGAAGGTCGGCAACGCGGAGCGCGGGATATTCTGCGAAAGCGTTTTCGCCGATACGGGCCCCGTCATGAGACACCACGCGCAAAATGACGGTGCGGTGGGGGTACCACGGCGCGGCTTCGGGGGAAGGATAGTCCGGCATATCGCCGAAGAGGTGCAAATCCCCCTCCTCGGTCAGATGAAAAGACAGCTCCTTGCGTTCTTCCATGTGTTCCTCCCTGCGGCAAATTGAGGCCGCTTTTTTCTGCTTTCTTGTGCTTTTAGGATAGCACAGTTTCGATAGGTTGTCAAGTCGCGACGCTTGACAAGGCGAGGGGAACGCCGTATAATGAAAAAATAGGGGCGGCGGCTTTTTTCCGAGGCTCCTTGCCTTTTTCAGAAGGGAATATTCAAGCGGAATGAGGGAAGGCTAATCTTGATGGGCTGTGATGGCTGCCATTTCGGTTTTTCGGGAATACGCGGGTATGGAAGGAGAAATAAAATGCGTCTTTTGAAAACAATCAAGGAGTTTCCGTGGGGGTACCCCCTTCTCGCCTTGCTTCTTTCTGGGCTTGGCATTTGCTTTTTCGCAGGCCGTCCGAACGGTGCTGAGGAGGAGGGGATTCTCAACGCTATGGCAATCGCCATAGGGGTACTTACCGTGCTGTATGCGGCGGTATTTGCCTTCTTTACCCTCACGGGGCGGCGGCGCGGTGTGTTCTTTGCCCTCAAGCTTGTGTTTGCGGCGACGGTTTTCATGGCAGGTATTCTGGCGCTTATTGCACGCGATGGGACGATTGCCGTTATTTTGAACGTGATGGGCCTCCTTCTCATTGTGGACGGCTCCTTTAAGCTGAACACGGCTGTGCTTACAAGGCAGGATGCAAACCGCTTCTTTTGGCTGATGCTCGCCCTTTCCTTTCTTTTAATCGGCGGTGGCTTCGTCCTCCTTCTTTCGCTTGGCGGGCTCTCGGGCCTCCGTGCCGGGAGCATTCCCGATAAGGATTGGCAATATATCGTTCTTGCCCTTCTCCTTTTCACCGAGGCGTTTGCCAATTTTCTTACTCCCTTTTTTCTTAGCTCCAGGGGGCGGTATATGTACGCCCGTATCCGTGAGGAGGTCCTCGCGGAAGAAAAGAGAGGAGAGAGGAAGAATACTGACGGGCCCACAGCCGAGAGTGGCGGGCTCCCCGTGCCGACGGAGCCGCGTGAGTAAGCAAAAAGCGGTTAAGGCGTGTAGCCTTAACCGCTTTTTCTTTTTGTCTTACGGGATAAGCAGGAAGGAGAGCGCGGCAGCCAGCGCGGCGGATGTCAGGGTGCAGACAAGATTGACGCGCGAGTTGTCAAGGAAGGCGAGCCCTCCCACCCTTTCGGCAGGATCCCCGCAGTGCACGCGCTTTTCTGTGTCTGCCCCGCAAAGGGGGCAACGGTATTTGCCCTGTGCGAGCGAGCCGATGACGCTGTCAAGCAGCATGCCGAAGAAGCCCACGGCGAAAACCAGTGCGCCCTCGGCGTACGAAAGGCCGCAGAGAAGCGAGAGCAGGGCAGAAAGCAGGGAGGCAGCAAGCGAGGCCAGCGTGCCGAGGAGGCTCACGCCGCCCGAGGTGCCGCGTGCGATTCGGCGGAAGCGGCAAATGTCAAACGGCTCACGCCGCCCGCGCGTGCCGATATCCGAGGCTGCCGTGTCCGAGAAAAATTCGGCGAGAGAGGCATAATAGGCCACAAGAAGAGGGCGCGCGCCGATGAAGGCAAAGAGCAGGAGCGAAAGGCCTGCCGCCGCCGCATTGTTGGCCACCTGCCCAATGCCGCGCACGCTGTCGCTGTGTCGATTCTTCCGTCGGCGGTTGCCCGCGTGCATGATGGCACAGAGACCGTAGAGGACGAGAATATAAAGGGCGGCAGGATAGCCTCCCGCCAAAAGAATCACAAAAAGAAGGAGGAGTGAAAGAAGCGAGGCAGGCAGGGTTAGCATACGACGTCGCACCGAGAGAAGGACGAGTGCGACACCGAGGAAGGAGGCGGCCAGAAGCCGAAGCTGCAGCTCCTCTTCAAGCAGGGGCAAAAGGGCGGCAGCTGCCCCCACGCCGAAGACGATGAGAGGGTTGTCGTAGCGGCCCCCGAAAAGCTCAAGCAGGGTGGTAAGGAGGGCGAGGATAGGGAGGATGGGCAGAGGAATCGCGAGGGGCGGGAACAACCAGCCGACAAGGCCCATGCCCAGGAGAGAAAACAGAAAGCAGAAGAGCGAGCCCTCTGCGGTTTTTTCACCGAACACCCTGTGCCTTCTCGGGAGGCGGGCGGTGAAGAGCGCGGCAGCCCCGTCCCCGAAGGCGAGGCAGAGGATGGCCGCCCCCGCCGCGGCATGATAGGGAGGATAAAGAACACAGATGACGTTGGTTACGAGGATAGCCAGCGCATAGTAGAAGATGCCGTAGGGGTTTTCCGGGTTGACGAGCGAGGGCACGAGGCGGAGCCGCGCAATAAGGAAGAGCCCTGCCGTAATCAGAGTGGGGCCCAGCAAAAGACCGAGAGTATCCTCGGAGAACCAATGGTATTGAATAAAAAAGACAAAGCCGATGAGAATGTGCGTCAGCTTTCTGGTTATCCCGGACGGGCAGCCGAGAAAGCGGTGGAGGCCGTGCGAGAAGAGCGCAACCGCAAGAACATATCCGATTTCAATCGCGTAGCCCACAGAATCCCCCCCGTCCTTTTTCTATGTCAAAGTATACCATACGGAAGGCGCGTTGTCAACCCGGAACGGCCCCTCCTCCTCTCGGCGCGGCCTTTTTTCAAAAAATGTATTTTCTCTTGCATTTCATTTTCTCTTTGGCTATAATAAGAGTATGGAAAAGCAACTAAGATAAGGAGGGATTCGGATGCGTGCCTTTTTTTCGGCGCGGTGGCGGGCGATAGGCCTTTTTGGGACAAGAGACTACGTCGTGCGGCTTCTTTTCTCGCTGGTGAGCGCGCTCACGCTTATGAGTCTTGCCTCCCCCGTCCCCTTTTATGAGCCCTCGTATATGAGCGATGGCCGCCTTTTCCTCACCCTTCTTTTCACGCTCGTCTTTTTTGCCCTCACCCTTCTTCTGCCCCGGGACCGTGCCGTCACCCTCCTTCTTCTCGGCGTCTTTACCCTCCTCGCGGTGCACGCCGCCATTCTGGTCCATGAATGGTATTTCGGGATTGCGCTTGCCCTTCTTGCGGGGACGCTCGTCTTTTTTCTCCGCCCTGTGCTCCCCGGCCTTTTCCCCGGGCGCCGCTTTCTTATCGGCTATGTGGCCCTTCTTTTCGCGGCTATGGCCCTCTTTATCGGCATTCTGACGGCGCTCCCCTATCTCAACCACTGGGCTCCCACCTACGATTTTGGCATTTTCACTCAGATGTTCCACTACATGAAGGAAACGGGCGCCGCCCTCACCACCTGTGAGCGCGACGGGCTCCTTTCGCATTTTGCCGTGCACGCCTCCCCCATTTATTACCTTCTGCTCCCCGTCTATCTTGTCTTTCCGAGTGGTGTCACGCTGCTTGTTATGCAGGGGATAATCGTCGCAAGCGGCATCCTCCCCCTCGTGCTTATTGCGCGCGGTCACGGGCTCAGCTATCGGGCCACCGCCGTCTTTGCCACGCTTTATGCCCTCTATCCTGCCCTCCTTGAGGGGAACTTCTTTTACCTCCATGAGAACTGCTTTCTCCCGCCCCTCCTTCTGTGGCTGTTTTATGCGTGGGAGAAAAAATCCTCCCCGTGGGTTTTTCTCGCCGCGCTCCTTGTGCTCGGTGTCAAGGAGGATGCCGCCGTCTATGTTGCCGTCTTTGCCCTCTACGGTCTCCTTTCGGGCAAGCGCCGCCGCACGTCGCTCGGGGTTCTCCTCCTTTCGGTTCTGTATTTTCTGCTTGTCACCTCGCTTATGAAGCGGTTTGGCGAGGGCATTATGTCGGACAGTCGGTACGGCGAATATATCTACGGCGAGGGCGGTCTCTTCAGCGTAATCAAGACGGTGATACAAAACCCCCTCTATGCCGTAAAGAGAATTTTCACGGGCGAGAAGCTCCTCTTCCTTCTGCAAATGCTTTTGCCCCTCGGCTTCCTGCCGCTTGCCATTCGCCGCCCCGCAAGGCTCGTTCTCCTTATCCCCCTGGTTCTCGTCAACCTCATGACAAGTTATGTTTACCAATATGACATTACCTTCCAGTATGTCTACGGCACGAGTGTCTTTCTCTTCTATCTGGCGGTCACTCAGTATGCCGAGCTTCGCGAGGGGCGGCAGGGCTTCCTTCTTGCCACCGTCCTTGCCGCGACTATACTCTTTGCCTCAGTGCCTGCTGGTCGCCTTTCGGCCATAGAAAATTATCGGGCCTCTGAGAGTGTGCGGAGCGAGATGAACGCAGCCCTTTCGACACTTCCCGATGAAGCCAGTGTTGCCGCCACCACCTTCCTTCTCACAAGCCTTGCCGAGCGAGAGGAGATTTATGAGCTGGAGACTACGGTGCACTTCAATGAAGTGGAGTATATCGTGATAGACAGGCGCTACGACACCGATGCGCTCTTCCTTCGCTTTTCGGAATCGGGCGCGCACGCGCTTGTCCTCCACAAGGAAGGCGTTGTGGCCATCTTCCAAAGGGTGGGCATCCTCCCGTAAGCCGCCGTGCCCCTGCGCTGCGCTCGCCCGTGCCGTGCCTCTTGCAAAACGCTCCGTCCCCCGAAAGACAAAAAGGATAGCAAAATTGCTATCCTTTTTTCGTTATAGGCGGCGCTCGGTCAGAACGAGAAGCAAAGCTCCTCTCCCGGCTCGGGGACGGAAAGGTGCGCGCCATACTCTCCCGGCACCTCCAAAAGGAGCTGCCAAACACCGTCTCTGTCCTCCTCGCGTGAGGGCATGTGCAGAATGACAAGCTCCCGCGCCCCTGTTTCCAAGGCCTTCCTGATGGCGAGGGGAGTAATGGCGTAGGCAAAGGGGGCCACCAGCACGTCGGGGCGGGGGAGCCCCGACATTTTGGAAAGCTCAAGAGGAGAGGCATCACCCATGAACCAAACGCACACGCTCCCTGTGAGGCAGTAGCTCACATGGGGGATATCGGTCCTTCCGATGTGGCGTGTTGGCACGGCAAAAAGGCGAACTCCGTTTCCGAGCTCCTTGTCTGAAATCGGCGAGGGGCCGTAAAAGGACTCTCGCATTTTTTCCTTATAGAGCTGTGCGTAAGCTTCGTCATAATGGTCCGGATGCTCATGGGTGAACGCCACGGCATGCGGGGGAGCCGCAAGGAGTGACTCCCGAATACCATAAGACGTACCGAGATAGGGGAAAAGCGCATGGCAAACACCGTCAAGCAGGATGTCAAGGCCATCCATGCTGAGCCGTATTCCCGCATTGGCGGTGCGTACCATTCTGAGCTCACACATTGTAACAGCGTATCGGCTGAGGGGGGCTCAGACCCCGTTCTGGGCGCGGCGCAGTGCCTCTGCCTCGGTGCAGCCGTTCTCGGCCACATGACCGGGCAGCGGAACGAGCTTCTCGTGAATGGCGTCGAGAATCCAAGAGGCCTGCGGGAAGAAGAACTGGTCGAACTCAAAGGGAGGCGTGATCCAGTTGCGTGCGCCGACCACGCAGGGCGGTGCATCGAGGTCATCGAAGCAAAGCTCGGTGATGTTCTTGGCCACGTCATTCATGAAGGAGCCGCGTGCGCAGGCATCCGAAACCAGCACCACACGTCCCGTCTTCTTGACGGATTCCACAATCTTTTCATAGTTGAGAGGAACGAGCGAGTGAATGTTCAGGATATCGGCCTCCATGCCGTATTTCTCGGAGAGCTGCTTGGCAGCATCCACCGCACGGTAGAGAGCCGCGCCGATGGTGAGGATAGTAACGTCCTTACCGTCACGCACCTTGTTGACATCACCGAATGTGATTTCGTAGCGCTCCGTCGGCACACCACCCTCGTGGAACTGCTCGCCGACATCGTAAATTCTCTGGCTTTCAAAGAACACGACAGGGTCGGTGCCTCTGAGCGCGGCCTCCATAAGGCCCTTGGCCTCCCACGGGGTTGCAGGGAAGCAAACCTTAAGACCCGGGATATGAGCGCAGAGCGCGGTCCAGTCCTGGCTGTGCTGGGCACCGTACTTGGAGCCGACAGACACGCGGAGCACAACGGGCATCTTGAGAATGCCGGCTGACATAGCCTGCCACTTGGACATCTGGTTGAAGATTTCGTCGCCCGCGCAGCCGATAAAGTCGGCATACATCAGCTCCACAAGAGCACGGCCACCCGAAACGGCGTAACCGACGGCGGTGCCGACAATGGCGGCCTCCGCAATGGGCGAGTTGAAGAGACGGCAGTGCGGCAGAGCATCCATCATGCCGCGGTAAACGGCAAAGGCACCGCCCCAGTCACGGCAGTCCTCGCCATAGGCGATCAGCGTGGGGTCCTCATAGAATCTGTCATAAATGACCTCGGAGAGAGCGTCGCGGAGGTTGAAGAGCTTCATCTTGGAAACGGGCTTGCCGTCCACAATGGGCGAGCGCTCCTTTTCCTTGAGCTTTTTGTAAGCAGGGACCTCGGAGAGGGGCATATTGACCTCGGGCTCACGCTCGTCAAGCTTATCTACAGTCTCGTTCGAGAACATGAGACGCTCTACCACGGCAGGGTCCTTCTTGAAATCCACATAGGGGCTGATTTCGGGGTCGGAGGCGGCCTTGCAGATAAGCGTCATGCGCTCTCTCGTTTCGGCAAGAATCTCCTCAAATTTGGAATCGGCGGCAACACCGGCATCGACAAGGCTCTTGCGGTAGGTGAGAATCGGGTCGATTTCACGCCAGGCGTCGATTTCCTCCTTGGTGCGGTAGGCGTTCTGGTCGGAGGTGGAGTGGCCGGAGTAGCGGTAGGTAAGGGTATCGAGAAGAACAGGGCCCTCACCCGCACGAAGAATCTTCAGCTTTCTCTCCATCGCGTCGATAACGGCGAGAGGATTGAAGCCGTTGATGCGCTCGGCATGGAACTGTGTCGGCGAAATGCCCGAGCCGATACGCGCGAGCATATCGTAGCCCATGGTTTCACCGCGGGTTTGGTCGCCCATTCCGTAGGAGTTGTTAAATACATTGTAAAGGATAGGCATGCCGCCCTTGTGGCTCTCCCAGAGGGTATGGAACTGGTCCATAGCGGCGAAGTTCATGGCCTCCCAGACAGGGCCGCGCGCCATGGAGCCGTCGCCCGAGTTGCAAACGACGATGCCCTGCTTGTCATTGACCTTCTTGAAGAGGGCGGCACCCGTGGCGATAGCGGCAGAGCCGCCCACGATGGCGTTGTTCGGATAAATACCGAAGGGCAGGAAGAAGGCGTGCATCGAGCCGCCCATGCCCTTGTGGAAGCCGGTTTCACGGGCAAAGATTTCGGAAAGGGTTCCGTAGAGAATGAAGCGGATGGCAAGCTCCTTAACGTCGCTCACAGGGCCGAGCTTTTCGGTAGCGCGCAGAGCCGAGCCGCCGAGGAAGCCCTCCATAATGGTCATAAGCTCCTGCTCACTCAGCTTGTGAATGCAGGAAAGTGCCTTGGCCAGGATTTCGGAGTGGCTGCGGTGAGAGCCGAAGGAGAAGTCATTCTGGTCGAGCAGGTACGCCTGTCCGACAGCGGCGGCCTCCTGCCCGATGGAAAGGTGGGCAGGGCCGGGATAGGTGGTTTCGATGCCGTTGTAAAGTCCCTGCGTCTTAATCTGGTTGAGCATGGACTCAAATTCGCGAAGCACCGCGATATCCCGATAAATACGGACGAGGTCGTCATCGCTGAAGCGGGAACGCTCCTCCTGCACGGTTTTGTTGTAGGTGTTGACGGGAATGCTCTTGAAGGTAATCTTACCCGCGGCAAGGGTTTCGGCGGGGTCTACAAATAAACTCTTTGGCATTGTATTTCTCCTTATCTATTATATGTGAAAAATGGCTTCGCGAATGATTTCGGAAACGGTGGGATGCGGGAACACGAGCTTTTCAAGACGGGTGGGCGTCAGCTCGGTGTCCACCATCATGGTGGCGGTCATAATGATTTCGGAAGCATACGAGCCAACCATATGGCAGCCCACAAGCCTTCTTCTGTCGGTATCCACCACAAGCTTGATAAAGCCGCGCCCGCCCTCGGTCTCGGCAAGATAGCGCCCGGCGTACGACATGGGGAGCTTGACCTCCTTCACCTTCATGCCGCGCTCCTCGGCAGCCTCCTTGCTGTATCCCACGCTGGCGACCTCGGGGTCGGTGTAGATAACCGAGGGAATGACATCGTAGCGCATTTCATCGGGCTTGCCCAGCATATGGTTGACGGCAACCTCGGCCTCGCGGTATGCGGTGTGGGCCAGCATCAGCTTGCCGTTGCAGTCACCGATGGCGTACACGCCCGAGACGTTGGTGCAGAGATGGCGGTCCGTTTTGATAGCAGCCCTGTCCATATCGAGCTGCAGGCTCTCAAGCCCGATGCCCGCTGTGGCGGGGCGGCGGCCTGCCGAAAGGAGAACCTTGTCGCAGGCAATCTCCTTCTTCTCGCCCTGCTCCTCATATACCACACTGCCGGCCTTCACCTCAAGCACCTTGGAGGAAAGCTTGAAGACCATGCCTCTCTTGACCATCGCGTCGGTCAGAACCTTGCAGATTTCGGGGTCGGTGGCGCCGGCGATTTTCGGCATCATCTCAATGACCGTGACCGCAACGCCCACGCTGGCGAAGTAGTAGGCCATCTCAAGCCCGATAACGCCGCCGCCGATAACCACAAGGCTCTTCGGGAGAGACCTTTCGTCGAGGACCTCGCGGTTCGTCATTACGAAGCCGCTTGCCAGCCCCTCCTTGAGGCCGGGCACGGGAGGCACCACGGTCTCCGAGCCCGAGGCAATCACAAGGCGGCGCCCCTCATAGAGCACGCCGTCGGCCTCTACCGAGAAGCCGTTCTCGGAGCGCCCCTTGATGACGGCATTTGCCGAAACCACCGTGACGCCGTTGCCCTTCATGGTGGCACCGACGCCCGAGACGAGGGTTTTCACCACGCGGTTCTTTCTCTCCACCACCTTCTCGTGGTCGTAGCGAACCTCCGTAGCGATTACGCCGAAGGCCTCGCTCTCCTTGGCGTGGCGGTACATCTTCGAGGAATTCAAAAGGGTTTTGGTGGGAATACAGCCCTCGTTAAGGCAGGTTCCGCCGAGCGCCTTCTTTTCAAACACCGCGGCCTTGAGACCGCCCTGTGCCGCGCGCTCCGCGCAAAGGTATCCGCCGGGGCCGCCCCCGATTACGAGTACATCAAAAAGCTCCATTGTGCTATCTCCTTATTTCGCAAGAAGCGCGGTAAAGCGCTCAAGATTCTGGCCAAGCTCCTTGAGGAAGCGGGAGGCGGGGGCGCCGTCCACGGCTCTGTGGTCGTAGGTGAGGCTCAGGCCCATGGCAGGGTAGAGCTCAATCGCGCCGTCGCGCCCTCTTCTGACACGGTCAATGGCGCAGTCCACGCCGAGGATACCGGTCTGGGGAGGATTGATAACGGGAGTGAAGGACTCAATACCGAGGCTTCCGAGGTTGGAAACAGTGAAGGAGCCGCCCGTGAGCTTGTCGGGCGAGATGTTGCCCTCACGGCATTCGGCGGCCAGCTGCTTGACTGCCTTCGAGATTTCAAGCAGGCTCATCTCGTCCGCGTGGAAGATGGTGGGGACCATAAGCCCTCTCGGTGTGTCGATGGCAACGCCGAGGTTGACGTGGTGGAAAAGACGGATGTTGTTGTCGTCCAGCATATGGGCATTGAGGTCGGGGTGGTTCAGAAGGGTTCTCGAAACCGCATACAGAACAATGTCACCGAGTGTGATGCCGGCATAATCCCCCTCCGCCGCCTTCAGCGTCTTGCGGTAGGTAAGAATGGCGGTGGCATCAAAGGACGAGTTGTGCGTGAGCTGTGCCATGGTGGAAAGCGAGGTGTGCATCGATTTGCTTATGGCACGGCGGATGCCGCTGAACTTGACGTCGGTGAATTCGGCCTCGGGCACCTGTGCCGCGGCAGCAGTAGCTGCGGTGGCTGCGGTGGCAGCTGCGGGCTGTGCGGCGGCAACGGGAGCATCGATAAGAGCTCTTACGTCACGCTCGATAATTCTTCCGTTCGGTCCGGTGGGTGTGGCCAGCGATGCCTCCACTCCCGCGCGCTCGGAAAGCTTCCTTGCCCGCGGCGAAATCGCGACCTTGCCGTCGGCAGGATCCGTGGTGGGCACAGCGGCGGCAGGTGCGGCTGCTTCGGTCTTCACCTCGGGGGCAGCGGCAGGAGCCGCCTGCTCGGCAGCCGGTGCGGCACTCTCGGGGCGGAGGGCAGAGCAATCCTCACCCGCGTTCCCGATGGCGCATACGTTCACGAGGCACGGCACCTCGTCTCCGTCGTGATAGAAAATCTCCAGAAGAGTTCCCTCTGCGGTAGATTCACACTCAAAGCTTGCTTTGTCGGTTTCGTAGGTGAAAAGAATGTCACCGACATGAACCGAATCTCCTACTTTCTTTTCCCAAGTACCGATAATACAGCTCTCCACCGTGATACCGGCCTTAGGCATAATGACTGCGTTTGCCAAAACAAACCCTCCCTTAATATAAAATATAAAAATTTTCTTGCTTGATTATAACATGTTATAACATTTTTGTCAATCGGTTTTGCGTGTTTTTATCACATTTTATTCGGTCAGAGGACGGTTGCCCCCGAGGCTGCCGCCTGTTGCACAAATTCCTCGCTCAGTGAACCGTCGCTTATGATGTAGTCCACCTCCGAAAGCTTGGCAAAGGTGAAGGGCATCAGCCGCTTCAGCTTATCGGCACCGCACATTACAACTCGTGTGCGCGCCTTCTCGATGACGGTGCGCTTCATTTGCATATCCGCCTCGGTTCCGCAGGTGAAGCCCGCCTCCGGGGAGCAGCCCGAAACGCCGATGAAGGCGATGTCAATGTTGATTTTCCTAAGAAGCTCAAGCGTATTCATGCCCGAAACCGAAAGATTCTTGCGGTTCATGGTTCCGCCGCACAAATTGACGATGGGGTGCTGAAGGTGGCAAAGCTCAAGTGCGATGCCGGGGCTTATCGTTGTGATGTTCAGGTCGATGTCGGGCAGATTTCTCGCCAGCAAAAGGTTTGAGGTTCCTGCATCCAGAAAGAGTGAGCTCTGTGGCTTTATAAGCTTCATCGCCTTTTTCACGATGGACATTTTGCCCGCCGTGTTTTCCTTCATGCGGACATTGAACTCTACGTCATCGGGGTGGCGCACCGAGCGCACACCGCCACGGTGCTTGGTGATGATGCCCATGCTTTCAAGAGAGTCCAAATCCCGATGCAGTGTCATGAGCGAAATTTCGGGGAAGAGCGTGCGAAGCTCCTGTATGGTGGCCACGCTTTTTCTCTCGATGTATTTCTTCAGCCGTTCCTGTCGTATATGGTTCATAGGCCCTCCGTTTTGAACATTTTGTAACATCATTATATCATGCTCTTAACAAAAAGTCTATTGACATTTTGGACAAAACGGTTTAAAATATTGGTAGACTTTTCACAAAAAGAGGTAAAAATGATAAAACGGCTGCAATTTTACACCGATGACGGTGTGAATCCTCACGAAAATCTTGCCAAGGAAAGCTACCTCTTGGAGCACGTGGGGGAGGATACCTGCCTCCTCTATCTATGGCAGAATCGGAGCACGGTTGTGATTGGAAGAAATCAGAACGCGCTTGCCGAATGCCGCGTGGAGCTTTTGGCGGCGGAGGGCGGTACACTTGCCCGCCGTCTTTCGGGCGGCGGCGCGGTGTTTCACGATTTGGGGAATCTCAATTTCACCTTTCTTTGCACCGAGGAGAATTTTGACCTTCAGCGTCAGATGCGCGTCATTCGGGAGGCGTGCCGTTTGGCGGGCATTGAGACCGAGCTTTCGGGACGGAACGACATTCTCTCGGACGGACGGAAATTTTCGGGGAACGCGTTCTATCACGCAAGGGGGCGCGCCTACCACCACGGCACCCTCCTTATCTCTGCCGACCTCGGGAAGCTCGGGCGCTATCTGACACCGCCCAAGGCGAAGCTCGCCGCCAAGGGGATTCAGTCTGTGAAATCCCGTGTTCTGAACCTTGCCGAGCTTTCGCCCGGCCTCACGCCCGAGGCCATGAAGGGGCATCTCCTTTCGGCATTCGGGGCAGTATACGGTCTGACGCCCGAGCGCTACGGGCCGATTCCCGAGGCAGCCATAGCCGAAAAGGCAAAAAGGTACGGCAGTGTCGAGTACCTTTACGATTCGCAGATACCGTATGATGTGCGCCTCCTCGGCCTCGCAAGCTTCGGTTGCCTGGATTGGCGGCTTCAGATTGAGGGGGGACGCATCCTTGCTATGAGCCTCTATACCGATTCGCTTGAAACCGAGCTCCCGGCGCGCATTAAGGAGGCCCTCCTCGGAAAGCATTTTGACCTCCCTACCGTGAAGGAGGCACTCCTCACGCGCCTTCCGCGCGAGGTGGCAGACGAGCTCTCCTCGCTTTTGGAGAAGCAGGTCTTCGGGTAATTCGGGCCTCTTTTCGGGGGGCTCTAAGCTCCGACGAGAGGTAAGTGTGCCCGGCTTGTACAAAATGTAAAAAAAATGAAATTTTATATTTACAAATTTGTGCGAAAGGTGTATAATGTACTAAGGAAGAGAATTCCAAAATTTTTAAACATATACTATGGGGGTGCAAAAATGAAGCTTATTATTAAGGAAAATTATGATGAGATGAGCCTTTGGGCCGCAGAGCACATTGCCAATGCTATAAGCAGCCATAAGGAGGCGAGGCCCTTCGTCCTCGGTCTTCCTACCGGCTCCTCCCCGCTCGGAGTTTACAAAAGGCTTATTGAAATGAACCGCGAGGGCAGGATTACCTTTAAGAATGTGGTGACCTTCAATATGGATGAATATGTAGGCCTGCCGAAGGAGCATCCTCAGAGCTATTGGTATTTCATGCACGATAACTTCTTCAACCACATTGATATTCCGCGCGAGAACATCAACATATTGAACGGCATGGCGGAGGACCTTGAGGAGGAGTGCCGTCGCTATGAAGAGAAGATTGCCTCGTATGGCGGCATCGACCTGTTTATGGGCGGTAGCGGTGTGGACGGTCATATTGCCTTTAACGAGCCCTTTACCTCGCTCACCTCTCGCACGGGCGTGCGCGCCCTCACCGAGGATACTTTGATTGCCAACTCCCGCTTCTTTGACAACGACCCTCAGAAGGTGCCGAAGACGGCGCTTTCAGTCGGTGTCGGCACGGTTTGCGATTCGAAGCAGGTCATGCTTCTTATCAGCGGTCACAACAAGGCCCGCGCACTCCGCCACTGCGTGGAGGGCGGCGTGGACCACGCATGGACCATCAGCGCGCTCCAGCTGCACAAGGACGGCATCATCGCTTGCGATGAGGCGGCCTGCGGCGAGCTCAAGGTGGACACCTACAAGTAAGTCGGAGGCCAAGCGGTCT
>JAZSHY010000010.1:0-98060 GCA_045533505.1 Eubacteriales bacterium
CTTACTGAGCTTCTTATCCACAAGAATTTTCCAAAGTGTGTTGTAACGAATTTGCTTTGCCGAGATAACCTCGCTTGAAAATAATAGTCGCTATATACAGTATATCATATATTCATCATCTTTTCAATAGACTTCATAACATTTATAGCACACTTTCTCAAATTCTTGCGATTTTGTGTTATTCTGTTAATGTTTCAATGGCAATTTGCATACCAAGTTTGAACGCATATTCGAAGATAGCTGCTTCGGCAAGGCTTACGTACTCATCCCAGCAGTCGTGGAACTTTTCGAAAATTTCTTTCTGCTCGTCGGTGAAGGTCTTTTCCAAGTCCTCGTGATGCCTTGCCATGTATCCGAGAAGCTCCTTCATCTCCTTCGAGTTGTTTCTGCTGTCCTCTTGCGGTACGATGTTTCCGTGCCATAGCTCTTTTATCATACTTTTCATAGGTTGCACCTCCTGTTAGCACAACAACATACCACAGAAGAGAGAGGAAGTCCAGCACTTTTTCGAAAATAAATCCAACTTTTTTCACGGAGCTTTTCTTTGACTTCTGCGATGCAAATTTTGCGTGTTGAGAAAAGGCGCTTGACTATTGCGCTGATGTATGGTATAATAACGGCAGAAAAAGAATTTTTGCGGAGTCGGATTTTCGATTTCCTGATAGCATCCATATCCCACCGAAACGGGCTTGACCACAGTTTTGACCATCTACAGCTTCGGACTACGTGGAAACAGTGTGAACGAGAGCATCGAAAAGCATCGTTTTCGGACACGAAAGCCCCGAAAAGCCTTGTAAATCAAGCAAAAAATCGGTATATATTTCTTTGGGAGCAAGATGCTGCAGGTTCGAGTCCTGTCACTTCGACCAAATTGGCTTTGGGAAGCAATTCTCAAAGCCTTTTTCTTTGCTTTCAGCGATACAAATTTTGAGGGCTGACGGTTTGTTTCCGTCAGCCCTAACCAGTTTTAAGAATCAAGCTTTTTAAGCGCCTTCCTGAATTGGAAGGCAAACAGTATCGCTGTAAAGGTCACTGCGATGATATCGGCAATCGGCTCTGCCAGATACACACCCATGGTACGGTCAAAAGCCAAGTGCGGCATAATGTAAATGAGGGGCAAAAGAAGTACGAATTTGCGCACGACTGCCACGGTTACAGAGGAAAGGGCGTTGCCAAGAGAAACAAAGGTCATCTGACAAGCAATCTGAATGCCAAACAACAGCATCCCAGAAAAGTAAATGCGCAGAGCCTTTGAGGCAAATTCAATGAGCTCCGCCTCGGGGGTGAAGATAGAAACAAATGCGCCGGGAAAAAGCATAACAGCTGTCCAGATTACAACAGAATACATAAGGCAGATTTTGAGCAAAAGCGCATAGGTTTGCTTCACTCGATCTTTGTTTTTAGCTCCGTAGTTATAGCTGAGTATTGGTTGCGCTCCTTGTGCAAAGCCTTGGGTAGGCAAAAGCGCAAACTGCATAACACTTGTCAGGATTGTCATGGCTCCTACAGCAACATCGCCGCCGTATTTGAGAAGTGAGGAATTGAAGCAAACCGAAATCACACTCTCGCTCGCCTGCATAATAAAGGTTGCCGTGCCAAGTGCGAGGCAAGGCAAAACAACAGAGGGAGCCGGGATAAGATTCTTGAATTTTAATTTCAAAAAGCTTTTTTCCCCGCAAAGGAAGGCAACTACCCCTGCGCAGGAAAGTGCCTGAGAGAGCACTGTGGCCAGTGCTGCGCCCTTGACTCCCATATCAAACCCATAGATAAAGACAGGGTCGAGGATAATGTTTGCGGCAGCGCCAACGATGACAAAAATCATAGATATCTTGGTAAAGCCTTGTGCGCTGATAAAGGCGTTCATACCGAGCGTCAGCTGTACAAATACTGTGCCAATGGCATATATGCTCATATAGGCCGTTGCGTATTCAATTGTATTACGGCTTGCACCGAACGAAAGAAGAAGCTCTCTGCTCCCAAACAAAAGCACAACCGTCAAAAGGGCGGAGATGATGAGCTGCAGGCAAAAACAGCCGCCAAGCGTTTTTTCAGCTTCTTTCCATTCCTTTTTGCCCATAAATATAGAGGCTCTCGGGGCACCGCCCGAGCTAACGAGTGCAGCAAAGGCCGACACGATCATAATAAGAGGCATACATACGCCCACTCCCGTCAAGGCAAGCTCCCCAACCTCAGGCATATGACCGATATAAATTCGGTCAACAATATTATACAGCATATTGATAAGCTGAGCCACAACCGTGGGAATGGCAAGCTTGAATAAGAGCTTTCCTACGGGGGCTGTACCAAGCATTTCCTTTTTATCTGTCATAATCTTAACCTTCTTTATTTTTCCTTATGATACACTTGACGGAAGCCATGTTCCGCTACGGCACAATGGGCACTTGAAACACTCTTTTAATGTTGACCGATAGGATAGCGTGTTAGTTTACACACCGAATTTCAATGACGGCTTTTTGAATTCCGGTTTCGGCACTTGATTTCTGTCACAGCTTTCGTTATAGAGAAAAGGGGCGTAGAAACGCCCCTTATTTTAAAGCTTTTCCGCAACCTCTTTTTGGAAGAATTCCACGACACCATCGGGAGTCACGGAGAAAACCGCATCGTCAACGGTAACGCAAACCCCCTTCTGACAGTTCCCGAGGCAGAAGGTGCCGACAAGCTCCACCTTATCGCCGAGCTTGTTTTCGGCAATCAGGTATTGCAGCTGCTCCACCACCTGACGGGCACCCTTTTTATGACAAAACGAACCAAGGCATACTGTAATTTTCATAGTAGTCCCTTCTCCTCTCTTATGATACGGATATCACGGCTTTATTCATAGTCCATCACGGTGGCCCACGAAAGAAGGAATTCCCTTTCCTTTTCGTTGCCCTTCACCGACTGAGAGGCAGCCACGATAGGCATCCACTTCTCAACATAACGTCGGTCTGTGTTGCTCTTTTTGCAAAAGAGGTCGAGATACTCCTTTGCACCCTTGATATCTCCCTCCAGCCAGAACAGGAGGTAGGTTCTTGCCACATCGGCGGAAGCGTTACCCTGTGTGGCATGAGCCCAGTCCAGAATATACGGCGTTCCGTCCTCTGCTATCACGATGTTGGTGGGGTTAAAATCACCGTGGCACACCTTTTTATGCTTGGGCATTCCCTCAAGGCGGGCATGGAGCTCATAACGGGTGGTCGCATCCAAGGAGGCTATGTTGATTTTTTCATTCATTTTATCCTTGAGCTTATTGAGCTTCTGGCACTCCTTCGAGTGAATCTTCATCTGAAGGTCTACCATAAGGGCAATGTACTCGGATTTCTTATCGGGGTTCTCGTACATCAGTTGGGCAAGCGTCTTCCCTTCGATATACTCCGAGACAATGGCCCATCTGCCATTTACCATGGTAACCTCGATAATCTTCGGGATATGAAGCCCAATTCCCTCAATGCGCGCCTGGTTCAAGGCTTCATTCAACACATCGGCCTTTGAGAATCCCCCGTGAAACACCTTCACGCAAAGGTTCCCCTCGCGGTAAACGGTCTTATCGTTTCTTACGGCAATAATCTCTTCAAGCTTCATTCGGTATCCCTCCTGTATTTTTACGATTTCTTAAGATTCTTTGCAGTGGGCATCTCGGGCTCGCTAAAATGCTTTCCGTAGTATGCATTGAGATACATCTGTTTGATTTCGCTGAGAAGCGGATAACGGGGATTGGCACCCGTGCACTGGTCATCAAAGGCCTGCTCGGTCATTTCGTCAAGACGGGCAAGGAACTCGGACTCATCTACACCGTAATCGCGAATGGTCTCCTTAATGCCAACCTTGGCCTTCAGGGCACGGACAGCCTCAATCAGCTTCTCAAGCTTCTCTTCATCGGTCTTGCCGCCAAGGCCGAGGTAATCGGCAACCTCAGCATAGCGGGCAAGCGTGTGCGGATGGTCATACTGCGAGAAGGTGCCCATCTTAACGGGGGTATCGCAGGCGTTGAAGCGCATGACCTCCTCAATCATAAGGGCATTAGCCACACCGTGCGGCAGGTGATAGAAGGCACCCAGCTTATGTGCCATGGAGTGGCACACACCAAGGAAGGCATTGGCGAAGGCCATACCTGCCATCGTGGCGGCGTTAGCCATCTTCTCACGCGCCTCTACATCGGTAGCACCGTTTTCGTAGGCACGGGGGAGATAGTTGAACACCATCTTCAGGGAACGGAGGGCAAGCGCGTCGGTGTAATCGGTAGCCAGAAGGGCCACATAGGCCTCAAGAGCATGTGTAACGGCATCAATACCCGAGGCGGCGGTCAGGCCGCGCGGTGCCGACATATGATAATCGGTATCGACAATTGCCATATTAGGCAGAAGCTCGTAATCGGCAAGAGGATACTTGACTCCCGTCTTCTCATCGGTAATAACCGCAAAGGGAGTGACCTCGGAGCCCGTTCCCGCCGATGTGGGAATCGCAATAAAGTACGCCTTTTCACCCATTTTGGGGAAGGTGTATACCCTTTTACGGATATCAATAAAGCGCATTGCCATATCCATAAAATCGGCCTCGGGATGCTCATACATCACCCACATAATTTTGCCTGCGTCCATAGCGGAGCCACCGCCGAGCGCGATGATGGTATCGGGGCAGAAGGCTCTCATCTGCGCAGCGCCTTCCTTGGCGTTGGCGAGCGTCGGGTCGGGCTGCACATTAAAGAAGGTCGTGTGCACAATCCCCATTTCATCCAGCTTATCGGTGATGGGCTTGGTATAGCCGTTTTGATAAAGGAAGGTGTCAGTTACGATAAAGGCACGCTTGGCACCGCGCACGGTGCGGAGCTCGTCAAGCGCAACAGGGAGGCAGCCTTTTTTGATATATACCTTATCAGGAGTTCTGAACCAAAGCATATTTTCCCTTCTTTCTGCAACAGTCTTGATGTTCAAAAGGTGCTTTACACCGACATTTTCCGAAACGCTGTTGCCGCCCCAGGAGCCGCAACCAAGCGTCAGCGAGGGAGCAAGCTTGAAGTTGTAAAGGTCTCCGATGCCGCCGTGTGCCGAGGGAGTATTCACAAGAACGCGGCAGGTTTTCATGCGAGAGGTAAAGGCAGCAAGCTTTTCCTTCTCCTTCATCTCGTCAAGATACACCGACGAGGTATGGCCGTAACCGCCGTCAGCCACAAGAACCTCAGCCTTATCAAGCGCCTCTTCAAAGCTCCCGGCCTTGTACATAGCAAGAACAGGAGAAAGCTTTTCGTGAGCAAATTCCTCCGAGATATCGACGCTTTCCACCTCACCGATAAGGATTTTAGTGCCTTCGGGAACGCTGACGCCCGAAAGCTCGGCAATTTTCGCAGCCGACTGCCCCACAATTTTAGCATTAAGAGCACCGTTTATAATGATGGTTTTTCTCACCTTCTCGGTTTCCATGGGGGAAAGGAAATAGCAACCGCGGTTCGCAAATTCGGTCTTTACAGCATCGTAAATGCTCTCAAGAACAATCACCGATTGCTCGGAGGCACAAATCATCCCGTTATCAAAGGTCTTCGAATGAATGATAGAGCTGACGGCAAGGAGAATGTCGGCACTTTCGTCGATGATGGCGGGAGTGTTGCCCGCACCAACGCCGAGAGCGGGCTTACCACTGGAATAGGCGGCCTTCACCATGCCGGGGCCTCCGGTAGCCAGAATGATGTCGGCCTCCTTCATGGCAGTATTGGTCATTTCAAGCGAGGGAACATCTATCCATGCAATAATTCCCTCAGGTGCACCCGCCGCAACTGCTGCCTCAAGCACAAGCTTTGCTGCCGCAATTGTCGAATTTTTGGCACGCGGATGAGGAGAAATCAGAATTGCATTTCTCGTTTTCAGAGCCAGAAGGCATTTGAAAATGGCGGTAGATGTGGGGTTTGTCGTGGGAATAACCGCGGCAATTACGCCAAGAGGCTCGGCAATCTTCTGAATGCCAAAGGCCTTGTCTTCTTCAATCACGCCGCATGTTTTTGTGTCCTTATAGGCATTGTAAATGTACTCCGCTGCATAGTGGTTCTTTATCACCTTATCCTCGACAACCCCCATGCCCGTTTCCTCTACCGCAAGCTTAGCAAGCGGAATTCTGGCCTTTTGCGCGGCGGATGCGGCGGCGGAGAAGATTTTATCTACCTCCTCCTGGGTGTACCTTGAGAACTTCTTTTGTGCCTCACGCACAGAGGCAAATACTGCCATCAGCTTTTCCACACTGTCAACAGTGCCATAGGTGTGCAATTCCATCGTCTTTCCTCCGCATTTTAAGAGTTTTTGTCCGTGTCGACGTCACGGGGCAGGTCCGCATCATATCCTATTTGCCAAAGCGGGATACACACGGATGTACATAAAAATCCAGCAAGTATATTATACCATCTTTGATTTTTCATTTCAACTTTTTTATAAACAATCTAAAAAATAGTACACTACACCCTATTTCCATCTTCCGAAATTAGATATATTCAACAAAAAAATGATATTTTCTTTGTCCTTTTCATCAAAAAATCACACCGTTTCCGTCTCTCTCCCCCTGTTATATACCCAAAGAAGGCCTTTTCAGTAAAAAAACAGCCTGCCGCGCCAAGAGCGCGGAGGCTGTTTTTTCAACCACCGAGAACACATTCAAGCGATGTATGACGGCGGCAAGCTTCGCAAAAGCCCGCAACAAGACCCTCGGGAGAGGGCGGAACACCGTCCAAAAGATAGGTTCGGCCAAGACGGACATATTTGTCCGCCCCCAGACGATGGTAGGGCAAAAGATGGATTCGCTTTACTCCCGGGAGAGAGTCAGCAAAGCGTGCTATCTCCAAAACCTCCTCCTCGGTGGCGTTGAAGGTGGGAACAACAGGTACGCGAATGATAAGACGGGGACCGAGAAGGGCGGCCAAGCGGCGCGCGTTCTGCAAAATCAGCTCGTTCGGGCGTCCTGTAAATTCTTCGTGCTTTTTGCTGTTTATGTGCTTAATGTCCATCAGGTAATAGTCCAAATGGGGCAAAAGCTTTTCGATGGTTTCAAACGGAGCAAAGGCTGTGCTTTCGATTGCGGTTGTGATGCCCTCTCCGTGTGCCGCCTCCAAAAGTGCGGCAGAAAAGTCCGGCTGTCCAAGGCATTCACCGCCCGAAAGGGTGATGCCGCCACCGCTGCGAAGGTAATAAGGGTAATCCTTCATTACCTCATCCATTACCTCACCAACCGTCACGTCTCTGCCATAGACAATCTTCTTTCCGTCAACCGTTGCCGTTTCCTTTTCGTACGACTGCGATTCGGGGTTACAACACCAGCGGCAACGAAGAAAGCACCCCTTCAAGAAGACAATGGAACGAATTCCTGGGCCATCGTGAATGGAATAGCGTTGAATGTCAAAAATACGTCCGCTGACGTCATAAGGTCCTGCCATCAGCGTGTACCTGACTGCTCGGTACGATTAATGATATCGTCCTGAAGCGAACGGGAAAGAGTGGTAAAGAGCGCACTGTAGCCCGCCACACGCACCACGAGGTTTTTATACTGCTCGGGATTCTTCTGGGCGGCAAGAAGTGTTTCACGGGAGACAACATTGAACTGAACGTGCATACCCTTGCGCTCAAAATAGGTGCGAATCAGGTAGACAAAATTCTGCAGTCCCTCACGCCCTGCCAGAGCAGAGGGATGGAACTTCATATTGTAAAGAGTGCCGTTGGAAGCAATCGAATGGTCAAGCTTGGACACCGAATTCGCCGCAGCCGTCGGACCGAGCACATCGCGTCCCGAAGCGGGCGAAACACCGTCTGCCACAGGCGTGTAAGCAAGACGCCCGTCAGGGGTAGCCCCCGTTTGACCGCCAAGCGGCACGTTGGCCGATACGGGATAAAGGCCTGCCTGATACTGACCGCCGCGCGGATTGCGATACGCCTCCATGGGACGGGTGTAGGTGTAGGCCGCTTCGCGTGCCAAGGCATCGATTTCATCGTCGTCATTCCCGAACTTCGGAAGGGCAGCAATGGCATCCAGAAGCTTCTGATAGCGCGCAGCCTTCATTTTGTCAGCCGTGCCCTCCATGCCAACCTTAACCATGGCGGCAATTTCGGATTCGCTGACATGCTTGCCGGCACGGCGCATTTCCTCTACGCGGGCAAGCACGTGAGGATACACATATTCCGGCGGCAGGGGCTTGCCGTAATTGTCACGGAGAGCCTCGGCGAACTCGGAAAGGGTCAGCATCTTCTTTTCATACACCAAATGGCGAATGGCATACAGACCGTCGGCGATATTGGCGATGCCGAAGCCCTGCGGCCCAGAGAAATTGTAAACCGCACCGCCCTCCTGCACAGAACGGCCTCGACCAATGCAATCCTCAATCATGGAGGAGAGGAAAGGAAGCGGGCAGCGCTCGGCATGAGCGATATCAATGGCGTTGTCAGCGTTCACCATCAGGCTGATAAGGTACTCCTGCTGACGGCAGTAGGCCGCATAAAACTTTTCATAGGTATCCAGCTCACGAAGCTCACCCGTGGCAAGCCCCACCTGAACGCCGTTGTCCTTACCATTCGAGAACACAAGCTCAAGGGGACGGCACATGTTAAAGAAGGCGGCATCGTGCCAGCCATCGGTCTTGCCGGGAACCTGGGGCTCCACGCAGCCGATGATATTGTAATTGCGCGCATCGCGAAGCGAGATGCCTCGCGACATAAGGGCGGGAATAATGACCTCATCATTGTAGTAGGCAGGAAGGCCTATACCGGTGCGGGTAAGCTCTGCGGCCTTAAGAAGAAGGGCGTTCGGCGAGCCGTTCCACACGCGAATCGAAAGTGAGGGCTGAGGCAGCTGCACATGCATGGAGGCTTCAAGGCACATAAAGGACAGGATATTCGTGGCATCGCGCCCCTCGGCATCCTGACCGCCCACGATAAGGTTCTGGAAAACGCCGTAGCCCGCAAAGCCGATGGCGGATGCGAGGTCGCGGCATTTATTTAGGTCGTTCAGCTTAATCCAGAAGCAGTCGATAAGCTCCTGTGCCTGCTCCTCGGTAATCTTCCCCGCCTCAAAGTCGGCCTTGTAGTAGGGATACATATACTGGTCGTACCGTCCCGGGCTGACCGAATGGCCGTTCGACTCAATCTGCAGAATGAGCTGCACAAACCATACCGTCTGGCAGGCCTCGTGGAAGCTGCGCGCCCCCTCTGCGGGAACGTGACGGCAAATTTCCGCAATCTTTTGCAGCTCGGCACGGCGGCGCGAATCGGCGGCGCGCTTGGCCTCGGCCTCGGCAAGCTCGGCATATCGGTTGGCAAAGGTCACAACGGCACGGCAGGAAAGGATGACGGCGTTCAGGAACTCGGCACGGCGGCAATAATCACTATCCGATATTTTAAGCCTTCCAAGCTCTGTCTCGGCACGGTGGCGAAGGCCGTTAAAGCCCTCCTTCAGCACCCAGTCGTAATGCACGCTCACATGGCCGATACCGTTGTAGAAATAGTTCCCCACCGTGAAGATGTTGTGCTCAATGGCGGTTTTGGCCTCCTTCGTCATATACGAGGCCGCAAGCTCACTTGTGGTCTTGCCGCGGAAGTAGGCATTGGCGGCACGAATGGCCTCCTTTGTTTCCTCATCCACGGTAAAAGGGTCTGCCGCACGGGTGGCGAGAGTATCAAACTCCCCCTCAATCCAATTCACCGAAAATTCGGGAAAAACGTGCGACGCGCGATGCTTGATGGTGGAGCTGCCCACAATCAGCTCATCCTCATGTATCACAATCGGCAGATTCTCCATAATGTGAGCAAAGGCCATAGCACGCCTCGTCACCATCGGCATCGCCTCGGTGGCACGGTAGGACTCTGTAAGCAACGTGGCACGGCTCGCCTCAATGCGCGGCATTTCGGTAAAGAGCGCATCGCGCAGACGGGCAATACGCGGCGAAACCTGCGATTTGTATTCCTTAATCATTCCCATAGTTTTCACCCTTTCTTGGGTATATATTATATTACAATTTTATTATACTATTGCCTCTCTCGAAAATCAAGAGGTTTTCCATTTATTTTTTAGAAAATTCCGAAAAAATTTTTCGTAGAAAGAGTGAGATTTTCAAGAGCAAGGAATGTATGGTGAAACCTTTCTTCAAAAAAGAGGCTTCGGATGCGAGCAAAAAAAACAGGAAGGAGAGGCCTTATCTTTAAAGGAAAAAGCCGTCACTCCCGAAGGGGAGAAACGGCTTTTCAAAATCCATCAAAGCTTTTGCAGAGTTTCCATCACATAGTCGCCGAATTCCCGACAGCTGGCACCGTCACGGCGGCCTGTTATCACAAGGCGCTTCTCCTCGAGGGTGCAGATGTCAAGGGCACGCGAAAGCTTTTCGGCACGGTCCGTAAGGCCGATGTGCGAAAGCAGCATGGCCGTGGCGCGAAGCATCGAGCAAGGGTCCGCATACTCTCCGCGCCCCTCCGCTATCATACGGGGAGCTGAGCCGTGGATGGCCTCAAACATGGCGTACTTCTTGCCGATGTTGGCACAGCCAGCAGTGCCTACGCCACCCTGCATTTCGGCAGCCTCGTCGGAAATAATATCGCCGTAAAGGTTCGGCAGAAGAAGAACTCCGAAATCGCGGCGGCGCTTTTTATCCATAAGCTTTGCCGTCATAATGTCGGCATACCATTCATCGGTAAGAATATCGGGATAAAGGGCGGCAACACGGCGGCAATCCTCGATGAAGTTGCCGTCGGTGGTCTTGATGACATTAGCCTTTGTGACAATAGAAACTCTCTTGTAGCCGTTTTTGGCAGCATAGTCGTACGCAATCCGTGCGATACGGTCTGAGCCCTGCTTGGTGGTGATGGTAAAGTCAACGGCAAGGTCCTCCGTCACATTGATGCCGTCCTTCCCTACCGCATAGGCACCCTCGGTGTTCTCACGGAAGATAACCCAGTCAATCCCCTCCTCGGGAACACGCACGGGGCGAATATTGGCAAAAAGGTCAAGCGCCTTGCGCATGGCAACATTCGCGCTTTCGATGTTGGGCATTCCGCTCCCCTTCTGGGGCGTGGTGGTGGGCCCCTTCAAAATGATGTGACAGGACTTAAGCTCTGCCATCACATCGTCGGGAATTCCCTTCTTATGAGCGATACGGTTTTCAAGGGTAAGCCCCTCAATCGGAACAAAGCAAACGCGCCCTGCCTCCACAAGGTCCGAAAGGATAAAGCGAAGCACCCTTTCAGCCTCGGCAGAAATAATCGGGCCGATGCCGTCGCCGCCGCAGATACCGATGCGAATGGTTTCAAGGGCGGTGTAATCGGTGAAATCTCCCTGCGATTTCATGTCCTCCACACGGGCAAGCTGCGAGGTGAGAAGAGCGCGGAATTTTTCAACCGCCGCTTCAATTTGTGTGTTCTGCATAGTTATCGGTTCTCTCTTTCTTTGGTATAGTTAAGGAGTCCCCCTGCGAGAAGGACGGCGCGCTGGCGCTCTGTGAAATCGGCAACAAGCATTACTCTGTGCCCATCGATATCGGCCTCTATCCTGTTCCCCGAGGCAATACCGTTTGCAAAGCCGCGAATGACAACAATACTTTGCTCTTTTACAAGGTCATAGTCCTTTTCGTTCTCAAATACAAGCGGCACAATTCCAGCATTGATGAGGTTGGCGCTGTGAATTCTCGCAAAGGATTTTGCAATCACGGCACGAATGCCGAGATAGAGAGGCACGAGCGCCGCATGCTCACGTGAGGAGCCCTGACCGTAGTTGCTGCCACCCACAATGATACCCGAGCCCTTCGCCTTAGCCCTCTCGGCAAAGCCCTCATCCGAAACGCGGAAGCAGAACTGCGAGAGATACGGGATATTGGAACGGTACGGCAGGATTTTGGTGCCCGCAGGCATAATGTGGTCTGTCGTGATATTGTCGCCTACCTTGAGAAGAACGGTTTCCTCCAGTGTCTCGGAGGGACGCACCCCCTTGGGAACAGGCTTGATGTTCGGCCCGCGCACCACCTCGGTGCACTCGCCCTCGCCGTCGGGGAGAAGTATCATGCTGTCATCCACGGGGAATGCGGCGGGCAGCGAAAGCGCGGGGGCGGGCCCAAGCTTTGAGGGATCGGTGATTTCGCCGAAGAGGGCCGCGGCCACGGCGGTTTCGGGCGAAACGAGATACACCTCAGCATCCTTGGTTCCGCTTCTGCCTTCAAAGTTGCGGTTGAAGGTACGGAGGCTCACGCCACGGCTTTCGGGCGAAAAGCCCATGCCGATGCACGGACCGCAGGCACATTCGAGAAGCCGTGCTCCTGCCGAAAGAATGTCGGCAAGCGCACCCGAGCGAGAGAGCTCCAACAGCACCTGACGGGAGCCGGGAGAGATAGAGAGCGAAACATTGGGATGGACGCGGCGCCCACGAAGGAGAGCAGCCACCATCATCATATCGGCAAGCGAGGAATTGGTGCAGGAGCCGATACAAACCTGGCTGACCTTGGTCCCCGCAAGGCTTTCCACCGTCACAACACGGTCGGGCGAATGCGGGCAGGCAATCAACGGCACAAGCGAAGAAAGGTCGATTTCCACCGTTTCGTCATACACGGCATCGTCATCGGCGGCAAGAGGCGTGTAGTCCTCCTCTCTCCCCTGCGCGGCAAGGAAGCGGCGCGTCATTTCATCCGAGGGGAACACGGAGGAGGTAGCACCGAGCTCAGCACCCATATTGGTGATGGTGGCACGCTGAGGCACCGTGAGTGTGGTAACGCCCTCACCCGTGTATTCCATTACGGCGCCGACTCCGCCCTTCACACTGAGGCGACGAAGCACCTCAAGAATGACGTCCTTGGCTCCTGCCGGGAAGCGGAGCTGCCCGACAAGATTCACGCGGATGACGCGGGGCATACGGATATAATAGGCACCGCCGCCCATGGCAACCGCCACGTCCAGCCCGCCTGCCCCTATACCAAGCATACCGATACCGCCCGCCGTCGGGGTGTGACTGTCCGAGCCTATCAGGGTTTTGCCCGGAACACCGAAGCGCTCAAGGTGCACCTGATGGCAAATGCCGTTTCCGGGGCGCGAGAAGCGAATCCCGTGCCTTGCGGTCACGGTTTGCAGATACCGATGGTCATCCGCATTTTCAAAGCCTGCCTGGAGAGTATTATGATCTACATAGGCAACCGAAAGCTCGGTTTTCACCTTGGGAATCCCCATCGCCTCAAACTGAAGATAGGCCATGGTGCCCGTGGCATCCTGTGTCAGTGTCTGGTCAATACGGAGAGCAATTTCGCTTCCCTTTTCCGGGGTGCCCTCCACAATATGTGCATGAATAATTTTCTCGGTTAATGTAAATCCCACGGCTTATTCCTCCAAAAGCTTTAACAAATTCATATAGGCATTTTCCACATGGAGCACCGTCAGGCGCTCCGCCGCATCCCCGTCATGCGAGACGATGGCCTCATAAATAGCGCGATGCTCGGCCACCGAGGACTCGGCACGGCCTTCCGAAAAAAGAGAACGGCGGCGAAAGAAGCCCGTTTGCCGATGCAGGCGGGAAAGCGTGCTGACAAGAATACGGCTGTCACAAAGCGCATACACCGCATCGTGAAAGGCATGATCCAGCTCCTTCAAGGTGTCGGCACCCCGTGTCACAAAGAACTCCTGCATTTCCACAATCTCGCGCAGCCGATGCTCTGCGGCCTCGGTCACCCTTTCTGCGGCGCGGCGCGAGGCAAGCCCCTCAATACGACGGCGAATCTCATAAATATCCGCCAAATCCTCACGGGTAATCCCCACCACCACAGCACTGCGATTGGGCTGAATCCGCACAAGGCCATCACGCTCAAGACGGTGCAACGCCTCACGCACGGGCGTGCGGGAAGCCCCCGTCTCCTCACAGATGCGCGCTTCGGTCAAGGGCTCGCCTTGACGCAGGACGCCCGTCAGAATTTTTTCCTCTATCGCGGTATATACCGCGTTTTCCAGCTCTGACATATCAGTCGCTTACCGTAAAACGCCCCGGTGCTACCGCTTCCACGATTTCCTCAAGCTCCTCGTCTCCCATAACCGTGGTTCGGCCATCCTCATAAAGGGCATCTACCTTTTCCTTAATCGTCACAACGAGAGGATTCTGCTTGGAAAGCGCATCGTCTCCCTTCAAGCCGTAATGCATGTTCATCCAGTAAGCAATACCCGCAAGGCCGGAGGTGTTGCTGACCGAAACCATAGGGGGGCGCCCGAGAATGGCCTCGGTGTCAAATACATTGTAAATTTCAGGGTCCTTGATCATGCCGTCAGCATGCACCCCCGCACGCGTCAGATTGAAGCTCTCCCCGACAAAAGGAGTCATCGGGGGTATATCATACCCAAGCTCTTCCTTGAAATAGTTGGCGATTTCCGTGATAACGGTGGTGTCCATTCCGTTGGTGGTTCCGCAAAGCGAGGCATACTGCACCACCATCGCCTCAAGCGGCACATTGCCCGTGCGCTCACCAATGCCGAGAAGCGAGCAGTTCACACTCGATGCCCCGTAAAGCCATGCCGAAACCGCATTGGCAACCGCAAGATAGAAATCGTTATGTCCATGCCATTCAAGATACTGAGAATCCACGTCGGCATAGTGATTAAGGCCGTACACAATCCCCGGCACGCTTCGCGGAAGGGCAACACCGGGATACGGCACACCGTATCCCATCGTATCGCACATACGGATACGCACGGGAATACCTGCCTGACGGGACATGGCGGTCAGCTCATTGACAAACGGAACCACAAAACCGTAAAAATCGGCACGGGTGATGTCCTCAAGATGACAGCGCGGCACAATGCCGTGCTCGAAGGCCTGAGCCACAACCGAAAGGTAATGATTCATGGCCTCGCGGCGCGTCATTTTCATCTTCTTGAAGATATGATAGTCCGAGCAGGAAACCAAAATCCCCGTTTCGTGAATACCGATGTCCTTGACAAGGCGAAAATCCTCGTCACGCGCGCGAATCCATGTGGTGATCTCTGGGAAACGGTAGCCGAGCGAAAGACATCTCTCCACCGCTTCCCTATCCTTTTTGGTATAGACGAAAAATTCGCTCTGGCGAATGATTCCGTTCGGCCCGCCAAGGCGCGCTTCCATCTTATAAAGCTCCTCGATTTGCTTTGCCGTATAAGGGGCGCGGGACTGCTGACCGTCACGGAAGGTAGTGTCGGTTATCCATATTTCCCCTGGCATATTTTCGGGCACGCGCCGATGGTTGAAGGCAATCATCGGAATCTGCTTGTAATCGTAAAGGTCTCGATAAAGATTCGGCTCCTCTACATCCTGAAGAGAATACTTATACTGAGAAATTTCCAGCAAATTGCTGTGCGGGTTCTTTTTTACCATAACGAGCTCCTCCTGTATAATTGTATACAATTATACAATGATTATAGTGCATCCAGTGGCGTTTGTCAAGAGAAAACACAGAAAAATCCTCCCAAAAGGAGGATTTTTCTACAGTGCTTCCTGCGACAGCGTAAGTCTGCCGAAGAACTCGGGGCGATGGTAGTCGGGGGCCTCGGTTTCCACCTTGTTCCAGGTGGCGTAATGCTCCTTCACCGTGAGATCTCCGCATTTGTAAAAATTCACACGCCACTCATCGGAGTGCCCTCCGAAGCAACGGTCAATAAAGGCATAGGGAATAAAAACCGCAAGGCTCCAGCCCTCCTTCGGACGAATGGAGGTCTCTATCCGAAGTCCTTCGCCCGAGATGTCAAGAAGGCGTCGTCCCATTCGCCCCTCCCCGATGCCCACATGCGGAATGCCAAACGGATTGACCTCTATGTTGATATACTCGCGCCCCTCCAAGCTCGGGATGAAAAAGAATTCCATGCAGCTATCCTCGCAAACCTCGGTGTTTGGCTCACGGGGCAGAGCGCGAAGAGGCCACTCGGTGCTCGAAAGGCGAACCGTAACGCCCTCGTCGCTATGGACAAGACGCGCCTCGGTCCTGTATGGAATAGGGCTGTATTCCGGCCATGTAAAAGTCAGCGGAGCAACCACTGCCCTTTCCCAGCACGGATCCGACGGGCCGAGGGGCGAGGCGGCTTTTTTGGCAATGTAAGCTTCCATAGCACTGTCTCCTTATGGTTTTTTCTTTTTCGCGCGGAGTGCTTCACGCGTACCGTCGGGGCGTTCCACCACCGTAGTATCCAAAAGCCCACGCAGAGATGCACGGTAGGAGGCAATATATTCCTCCCTCAGCTTCTTCTGCTCGGCAAGCTCGGCCTCGGAAAGCGGAGCCTTCTTGCTTTTTCTTGCCAGCTCATTGATTCTTTGCAGCTTTGCTTCTTCCATATCTCACACCAACACCTTCAAAAGGACAAGCAGCACGAGCGCGGCGGCAAGGAAGCCGACACCCACGTAAAAATAGAAGGAAGATGCACCTGTGTTTTGTATGGGGGCAGGAGTCAAGGACTCCTCCTCATCGATAAGAGCCTCGTCCTCGGAAAAGGCGTCCTCCTCGGAAAGCGGAGCATCCCTATGGCTGATGAGCAGGGAAAGCTGCTTGGCAACGAGGGTGCTTTTTATATCTATTTCGGCAAGACTCTGTATCGCCTCGGTGCGCTCGGGGGAATCCTCCTTTCCCGCAATGGCATCGACAAGACCGGCGCAGTGAGGGCAAAGCAAAAGGGGATTGCCCGAAGGGTCAATCATCAAAATCGGAGCAGACTCACCGTCAAATTCCGAAAGGCATACGCAACAAGTAGACATACCCCTATCCTTTCTGTTTTTTCTATCCTTATTATATCCCATTATATCCCACTGTGCCGGGTTTGTCAATCACCTTCGCGATTTCTTCTCTTGCATTTCGGGGAGGACTGTGTTAAAATAGAGAAAAGGCCGTGTGCCGAAAATGGACACCGAGGAAGGAGCTTGCGATGGAAAAAAAGAAGCAGGTGACGAGCTGCGAAACCTGTATTCACCACGTCTTTGATGAAGACTTCTATGCCTATTTCTGCGACATGCTCTTGGACGAGGATGAGCTTTCGCGCTATGCCTTCGGCAATCGGGCGAGCTGCCCCTTTTATCAGTTTCACGATGAATACATAAATGTTCGAAAGCAGATATGAAAGCCCCGAGGGGGCTTTTCTTTTTTCACCGAAAAAGAATTGCCTATAAACCAAAAGACGGAAGCAAACGGTATGCCTCGCCCCATGAGAGGTAAGGAATGGGCAAGATGGCTTCCCCCGGAAAAACAAAAAGCACACCGAAGTGTGCTTTTTGTTTTTGTAACGGACGGAATTCCGTTTATTGGATATCGTACTGATACGTGACTGTGGAGCCTTCCTCCAAGGTGACAAAGGCGGAGAAGGCAGCGCTCGGCGCGGAGGTCACATCCACGATGATTTCGTGAGCGAAGCCGCCGGCAAAGGTGCCCAGGGTCACCTGGCACTTGTCGGCACTCGGACCCGAAAGCTGACCAAGACCGTTCACCGCGAAGGAGAGCGAGCCAACGTTGTACTGAATCACGTCGTTAGCGCTCGGGGCGGTATCGGTGGCCTGCGTGTAGATGTAGAGGTTGTTGCCCTTGCGGACATACGAGGTCACAACGTTGTCGTAGGCCGCGGTACCCGAGAGAGGCTCGCCCTCAGCATCGGTCGGCGTGTAGACAAGGTCGTTACCCTTGGCATAGTCAGCATCCTTCACACCGTCATCACCGTCGATCTCCACGGTGTAGTGGGTAGCGGAAAGCTGGAAGATAGCGGGGGCGGCAGCCTCAAGGTCAATATATCTGAGGTCACGCGTACCGCAGGATGCCATGTAGGGATAGGTTACGGCATCAAAGGTCTCCCACTCGGGAGCAGGATACATACCGGTAACGTCGGCAGCATCGTACTTAGGAACGGTGGGAAGATTGTCGTCGTGGCCATCGGGGAGATAGGTAAGGTCATTATACTGGAAGAGGAAGAAGAGGAACTCACCGGGCTCAACCACGCCCTGGTCAATACGCTCAAAGTCGCTTCCGATGTAGCCCGTGAAATCCTCCTGTCTCAGGGGGAGACGGATTTCGATAACATAATCGTCGTCGTCAATCTTCTTGGTCGCAGACTGGATATCGTCAAAGAACATGGACTTCTGTGCATCTACCGCCGTGTGGTTCGGGAACTCACCGTGGTCGGTAACTACCTTTTCTCTGGCATCGCAAAGAACCGTGCTGTAGGTAGGATAGGTATCTCTGTCGGAGCGCTTTTCGGCGTTCCAAGGAAGACCGGCCTTAATCTCGGGGATTTCGTAGCCGCCGAGCTTATAGGAGAATTCCATGGCATCGTTGTGCCAGGAGTTCTGCCAGAAGGTGTATTCCTTGCTTCTCGGGTTGTAGGTTTCATCGTGAATCTTGATGGCAACATAGAGATAAGGAACGTCCTCGCCGCCCTCCTCCTCGGTAGCCCAAAGAGCATACATGGTGAAGCCGGTCTTCTCGCGAGCCTCAAGAGCCCTACTCTGGATCCACAAATCCGAGAAGCCGATGTACTCGTAGGGGTTCACGAGCATATCGTTGGTGAGGCCCTGTGCGGGAGCCTGATACGTAGTGGAAATCTGTGCGCTGGCGTAGTAGGCGGGGTCAATCACGCCGTCCACGGTAACGCCCTCATCCACAAAGAGAACCTGACGGTCAGCACCGAGAGCACGAATGAACACGATGGCATCGTGAGAGATGTCACCCTCATTGGAAATGTTGTCCTTGCCGCCAACCTCGGCGTATGTAATAACAACCTTGTAATAGCCTGCTTCGGTGATTACAGTAGAGGACTGGGCAACAGGATTGGCACCCGCAGCATCGTCCACCTTGTAAAGCGCAAAATGACGCTCAAGACCGGCGGTAAGATCACCCGTGGCAATTCCGGCATCGGCCACATCAATGCTGATCCCATCATAGTAGAAGGTCTCGTAATCCATGGCGCCGAAATCGACATCGTCAGAGTCGATGCTCATAGGAGTGATAACAAAGGTGTCCACAATAGGAGACGGCAAACTATACAGCTTATCCTCTGCCTTGGCACCGGGAGCCCAAGAAAAGCTCAGGGTTACCTGATAGGTACCTGCTTCAATAGGCTTAGCGGTGGTAGGATCGCCGATGGGGTCGCCCGAAACGGCGTCTACCTTCTGGAAGGTAAAGGAAGGAAGCACCTTACCGTACCTCATGCCCTGCGCACGGCAGTTTGTAATCTCATGGCCCGTGTAAGCGGCATCGGGCGCATCGAGAGTAACCTCCGCCACATGGGGGTGAATAGTACCCGCGGGAGGTGCCGTGGTGACGGGCGCCGTGGTAGTAGGCGCCGTGGTAGTAGGCGCTGTAGTGGTGGGCGCCGTGGTGGTAGTGGGCGCCGTGGTATCCTCAGGATCCTTTGTTCCGCAAGAAGCGATGCAAAGAGTCAAAAGAACCAACGCCATCACAAGAATAAGCAATTTGAAATGGGTCTTCATGTACGCAACTCCTTTTATTTTTTGTAAAACAAAACAATCGAGGGGAAAATGGGCGAAAAACACCTACAATCCCTTTAATATTATAGCACGGGGCTACCTGTTTGTAAAGAGTGAAAAACCAAAATCGACAGAATTACCAAATTAGCTGTTTGGTTTTTGGTCAAAAAGATAGAAACAGATTTTTCCCTCCCTTAAATCGAAACATTTTCTCCCTTTGCGGAGGCCAAAAGCAGGCGGACAGCCTCAGCGGCAAGCATGAGCCCTGCCACGGCAGGGACATAGGCGCAGGAGCCGATTGAAACCGCAGGATCAAGCGAGGGACGGGGCGTCTCCCGCGAAGTGAGAACACGCAAATGGTGAACGCCGAGACGCCGCAGCCGTGTGCGCACTGCACGTGCCAAAGGGCACCCTTCGGTTTTCGCTATGTCGGTAAAGCAGAGCGCGGAGGGGTCGAGACGGTTGCCCGTGCCAAGACAAGTGAGAATCGGTATGCCACGCACCGAAGCCTCATGTGCCACCGAAACCTTGACGGGAACGTCATCCACCGCATCCAATATCAGAGAGGGGGAAACGTCGGCGAGGAACGAAGAAATCTCCTCGGGAACAAGCCGATGAGTGCAAGGATGCACCACCGTGCGATGCGAAAGGAGGGCGGCACGTGACACTGCTACCTCGGCCTTTTTGAGGCCAATCGTGGTCTCATCTGCCAAAAGCTGGCGATTCATGTTGCTTTCGCTCACAGTATCGAAATCACAAACCGTTATCTCGCCTATCCCTGTGCGAACGAGAGCGTCAAAGGCGTGGCCGCCAACGCCTCCAAGACCAAGAAGCAGCACATGCGAGGACGCAAGGTGGGAAAGGGCTTCCTCCCCAAGAAGGGCGGCAGTACGCGAAAGGCGCGGATCCGTCATGCCGATTCACCTCCAAATCGAGCGCCGAGCACAAGGAAGAGAACCAGAACAGCCATTACCACAAAAAGAAGCGAAAGGAAAAAGACGAGCAAGCTTTTCCCGCGGAAGCGATAATGCTCTTCCCTTTTCGTCTGCTTGCTCGCTTGAGAGGCAGCTCCCAGTCTGCTCGCGCGGCGGAGCACTTCTGTAAAGGGCTTGTAGAGAAGCATCACAAGCGAGGCATTGAACACAGATTTTACAGCATTAAAGGGTAAAAGCAGTGGCAGAAGCATGGCCTTCACAGCCTCTCTGGGGGCGCCCGTGTAAAGGGGAGTAATCAGAAGATTGGCCCCCATCATGACCGCTGTCTGACAACAAACGGCAGCAACAAGAGCAAGCACCGCCCCTTTCAGAGTTTTGCGACAGTTATATAAAAGAGAAGCAGTCACCGAAAAGGACATGGTGGAAAGCACATCCATGAGAAGCCCCCACGGACCTGTCGTGCCCACCGTTATGCTTTCAAGAACGGGAACGGCAAGAGAAAGTGAAACAGCCGTTGTGGGGCCAAGAAAAAGGCTTCCCATGGCGATGACGGCATCCTTAATATCAAACGAAAGAAATTGTACCTTAGGTACAGGAAGCAGAACACAAAGATACGAGAGCGCGCAAAAAAGGGCTGTAAGGGTAAGGTGCTCTGCCATTTTACGATTTGAATGAGACATATAATTACCTCATAATGCGGCAGATGCCGCAAAAAAGCTCACAGGCGGGGGCTCCGCCCGGTAAAAGAAGCGACGGATACGCGACAAGCGCGTATCCGCCACACTCATGGGTTATGCGAATTATTCGAGGATCTCGGACACAACGCCGGAGCCAACGGTTCTGCCGCCTTCACGGATAGCAAAGCGAAGACCCTTTTCGATAGCAATGGGGGTGATAAGACCCACGGTCATATCTACGTTGTCACCGGGACGGCACATCTCGGTGCCCTCGGGAAGGGTGATAACACCGGTAACGTCGGTGGTACGGAAGTAGAACTGAGGACGGTAGCCGGAGAAGAAGGGCTTCTGACGTCCGCCTTCCTTTTCGGTCAGAACGTACACCTGGCCGACAAACTTGGTGTGGGGGTTGATGGAGCCGGGCTTGCAGAGAACCTGACCGCGCTCAATCTCGTTCTTCTGAACGCCACGGAGGAGAAGACCGACGTTGTCACCGGCCTGAGCGTTGTCCATCAGCTTGTGGAACATCTCGATACCGGTAATAACGATCTGGCGGCGCTCCTCGGTAAGGCCAACGAGCTCAACCGTATCACTCATGTTAACTACGCCACGCTCAACACGACCTGTAGCAACGGTACCACGGCCAGAAATCGAGAAGACGTCCTCAACAGGCATAAGGAAGGGCATTGCATCATCACGGGGAGGCGTGGGAATGTAGGTATCAACCTGCTCCATAAGCTCCCAGATGCACTTGTACTCGTCAGCGCTCGGGTCGGTGCTGGCACACTCAAGGGCCACACGGGCAGAGCCACGGACAATCGGAATGTCATCGCCGGGGAAATCGTACTCGGAGAGGAGGTCGCGGACTTCCATCTCAACGAGGTCAAGAAGCTCCTCGTCATCCACGATGTCACACTTGTTCAGGAACACCACGATGGCGGGAACGCCAACCTGACGGGCAAGAAGCACGTGCTCACGGGTCTGCTGAAGAGGACCGTCGGTACCGGCAACCACGAGAATAGCACCATCCATCTGGGCAGCACCGGTGATCATGTTTTTAACATAGTCGGCGTGGCCGGGGCAGTCAACGTGGGCATAGTGACGAGCGTCGGTCTCGTACTCAACGTGACGGGTGTTGATTGTGATACCACGAGCTCTCTCTTCGGGAGCATTGTCGATCTGGTCATAAGCCATAGCCTCAACATTGCCGTTCTTCAGAGCGAGGGTCTTGGTGATTGCAGCGGTAAGAGTGGTCTTACCGTGGTCAACGTGGCCAACAGTACCAATGTTGACATGGTCTTTGGTTCTTTCGAATTTCTGCTTTGCCATTTTGGAATCCTCCTATTTTGCAAAATTTATTATTTTTTATACGGTTTACTGTGCTGCGTTGTTGCCGCGGACCTTCACGATTTCATCCTGAATCGACTTCGGCACCTCAGCAAAGTGGCTGGGCTCCATGACATAGTTGCCACGGCCCTGGGTGCGAGAGCGAAGAGCTGTCGCATAGCCGAACATCTCGGAAAGCGGCACGTTGGCCTTGACCTGCTGGGCACCCGCAACAGGCTCCATGCTTTCGATCTGGCCGCGGCGAGAGTTGATGTCGCCGATAACGTCGCCGAGATAATCGTCGGGTGTTGTGACCGTGACCTTCATAATCGGCTCGGTCAAAACAGGGTTTGCCTTGCGCATAGCCTCTTTGAACGCCATAGAGCCGGCAATCTTAAAGGCCATTTCCGAGGAGTCAACCTCGTGGTAAGAGCCGTCGTAGAGGTGAACCTTCACGTCCACGACGTTGTAGCCTGCCACCACACCGGTCTGCATGGCACCGCGGATACCGGCATCGACTGCGGGGATAAATTCCTTGGGAATGACACCGCCCACAATCTCGTTCAGGAATTCGTAGCCCTTACCGGGTTCGTTAGGCTCAATACGAATCTTAACATGACCGTACTGACCCTTACCACCGCTCTGACGGGCGTACTTGGTATCCTGCTCGGCTGCCTTGCGAATGGTCTCCTTGTAGGCAACCTGCGGCTGACCGATATTGGCCTCTACCTTGAATTCACGGAGGAGTCTGTCCACGATGATTTCAAGATGAAGCTCACCCATACCGGCAATGATGGTCTGGCCCGTTTCCTCATCGGTGTAGGTGCGGAACGTCGGGTCCTCCTCGGCGAGCTTGGAAAGGGCAATGCCCATCTTCTCCTGCCCTGCCTTGGTCTTAGGCTCAATGGCAACACGGATAACAGGCTCCGGGAATACCATGGATTCAAGAATAATCGGATGCTTCTCGTCGCAGAAGGTATCGCCCGTGGTGGTGTACTTGACACCTACCGCAGCGGCGATATCACCGGCGTAGACCACGTCAATGTCCTGACGGTCATTGGCATGCATCTGCAGAATACGGCCGAGACGCTCTTCCTTATCCTTGGTGGAGTTGTAAACAGCAGTTCCCTTCTCGACAACGCCCGAATATACGCGGAAGAAGCAGAGCTTGCCCACGTACGGGTCGGTAGCAATCTTGAAGGCGAGGGCGGAAAACGGCTCGTCATCCGAAGGACGGCGGCTGTCCTCTTCCTCGGTTTTGGGGTTGATACCCTTGATAGCAGGGATATCGGTAGGTGCGGGCATGAAGTCGACAATAGCATCAAGCAGCTTCTGCACACCCTTGTTACGGTACGAAGTACCGCAGCACACAGGAACAATCTTGTTGGCAATGGTCGCCTTACGGAGAGCAGCCTTCAGCTCCTCGGTGCTGATTTCCTCACCGTCGCAGTACTTCATGAACAAGTCCTCGTCGGTTTCGGCAATGGATTCTACGAGATTGTTGCGATATTCCTCGGCCAGGTCGCGCATATCCTCGGGAATTTCTTCCACGCGCATATCCTTGCCGACGTCGTCATAATAGACATCAGCCTCCATATTCATCAGATCGATGATACCACGGAAGGAGGATTCCTTCCCGATGGGGAGCTGAATCGGAACGGGGTTGGTGCGAAGCCGGTCCTTCATCATCTGAACGACACGGTAGAAATCTGCACCGGTAATATCCATCTTGTTGACATACGCCATACGGGGAACGTGATATTCATCGGCCTGACGCCAAACCGTTTCGGACTGCGGCTCAACACCGCCCTTGGCACAGAACACCGTCACCGAACCATCAAGAACACGGAGAGAGCGTTCTACCTCTACCGTGAAGTCAACGTGACCGGGGGTATCGATGATGTTAATGCGGTTGCCCTTCCAATAGCAGGTGGTGGCGGCAGAAGTGATGGTGATACCTCTCTCCTGCTCCTGTGCCATCCAGTCCATCGTGGCAGCCCCGTCATGCGTTTCTCCAAGACGATGGGTTTTACCCGTATAAAACAGAATTCTCTCGGTTGTCGTGGTCTTACCGGCATCAATATGCGCCATAATCCCGATGTTGCGAGTATTCTCAAGGGAAAATTCTCTAGGCATTCTCTATCTCCTTAAAGCTTCTGTCCTATGCGGATCAATATCTGTAGTGTGCAAAAGCCTTGTTTGCTTCGGCCATACGGTGGGTTTCTTCCTTCTTTTTAAAGGCTCCGCCCGTTTCTGCCTTGGCATCCATGATTTCTGCAGCGAGTCTTTCAGCCATCGTTCTCTCACCACGGCTTCTCGCGAAGCTGATGAGCCAACGAAGCCCGAGGGTCTGGCGGCGCTCCGCCCGAACCTCCATCGGCACCTGGTAGTTGGAGCCGCCCACACGGCGAGCCTTCACCTCCAGAACCGGCATAATGTTCTCGAGAGCCTTCTGGAACACATCCAATGCGCTTTCGCCACTCTTTGCTTCAATAATGGCAAAGGCGTCATAAACGATTTTCTGGGCAACGCCCTTCTTGCCGTCCAGCATAACATTGTTCACAAGCCTGGTTACAAGCTGCGAATTGTACATAGGATCCGGCAGAACTTCTCTCTTAGAAATTTGACCTCTTCTCGGCACTGTACTTCCCTCCTTCATTAAATTTGATGAACTCATCGGTACTCGAAAGTTAGTCTCTCGTAAGTGCTCGTCTTCGTAAAATGACTGTTATAAGTTTTAGGAAAGTTATAAACAAAAATCACAGCACGGTATGACGGCACATCGCTATACGCTTGACGTACAGCTTACTTCTTCGGGCGCTTGGCGCCGTACTTGGAACGCCCCTGGCTGCGGTTTGCCACGCCCTGAGTATCCAACGTACCACGAATGATGTGATACCGCACACCGGGCAGGTCACGAACACGGCCTCCTCTGACGAGAACAACCGAGTGCTCCTGCAGGTTATGCCCGATACCGGGGATGTAGGTGGTCGCTTCCATTCCGTTCGTCAAACGTACTCTTGCGATTTTGCGAAGAGCAGAGTTCGGCTTCTTCGGGCTGGTGGTGGTCACCTTGGTGCAAACGCCACGCTTCTGGGGGGAGCTGATGTCGGTGGGCTTGTTGGTCAGCGAGTTGAATCCGCGCTGAAGAACAGGCGTTTTCGACTTGTACTCCGACTTGGTGCGGCCGTTCTTAATGAGCTGGTTAAAGGTTGGCATAACTTTCCTCCTTCCTCTGATATTTGTTCCTTGCGCGTCCCGATGGGACGCGATGTTTTCCGTGATTCAGGCCTCGCAAGCTTTGATTACGGGCTGTCCACAGAGATACACCCGATTTTAACATATAAATAAAGAAATGTCAATATTTTTTCTCTATTTTCCCTAAAAATTTTTTCGTCTTTTATGTGAAAAAGATTTTTTCTCAAAAACATCGCCTTCATATTGCATTTTTTCCTTTTTGGGTGTATACTCACCTCAGGAAGCCGTAAGCCGAATTGCGTAAAAATCAGGGAGAGATGCTTATGAAAAAAGAAATTTGCCTTGACGATTACCGATATCGCCATCATACAACCTATAATCCGCAAAAATGCATCCGCCACGCGCATAAGGCCCTTGAAATCGTCTATTTCATAAACGGCGACATTTCGTATGTAATAGACGGACACCGCTTTCCCCTTGCACCGGGAGATATCGTAATCATACCCGCCTCCCGTTACCATTATGCGGATATTGAGGGAAGCTCTCCTTACGAAAGGGCGGTTATCGACTTTATGGACACTCTGGTGCCGCCCTCGCTCGTCAAGCGAATTTTTTATGAGCCGCGCGTGTTCCGCACAGCCGGAATCCCCACCTTCCGTGACTATTACAAGCGACTTGATGAATACTCTGACATTCCGCAGCGTGAGGACCGCGAGAGAATCGCAAAGGCTTTACTCGTAGAGCTCCTCTGTCTCCTCGCGGGACTGAGCCCCGCGCTTTCCGTAGCTCCGGGAGTCCAGAACAATAACACTGTGGAGACCGCGATTGCTTATATGAATGAGCATATGGCAAGCATCTGCTCTATGAAGGAGATATGCGAGGCGCTCTACATAAGTCCCTCGCACCTTTGTAAGGTCTTTCGCGAGGTGCTGAATACTTCCCCGATGAAGTATTTGAGAACGAGGCGGCTGCACCACGCGCATACCCTTCTCCGCATGGGCGAGCGCCCCACCCTCCTCTATACCGAATGCGGCTTCCGCGACTACTCCTCCTTTTACCGTGCCTATCGGGAATATTTCGGCATTTCCCCTACCGAGCAAGGATAAATTGCTATTACGCTAAGTTTTGTTTACAACAAAAAAACAAAGGGACTGTGGTGTTGCCACAGCCCCTTTTTGGTTTTAGGCTTTGTGATATCCGCTTACGGCGTCGGCATAACGAAGCTCGCCTGCGTCTGTCTCGCAAATCTCAACATTACGGTAACAGTCAAGACCGGTACCTGCAGGAATCAGCTTGCCGATAATGACATTTTCCTTAAGGCCGAGCAGGTGGTCAACCTTGCCCTGAATGGCGGCCTCCGTGAGAACACGCGTGGTCTCCTGGAAGGAAGCTGCCGACAGGAAGGATTCCGTTTTAAGAGAAGCCTTGGTGATGCCGAGAAGCTCGGGCTTGAAGGTGGCAAGGCGAAGGTCAATTTCCCCGGCGTCAATACGAGCCTGCACGGCATCGTTTTCGGCCTCAAGAGTCATGACATCCACCACGGCACCGTCAAGAAGCTCTGTGCTGCCCGCATCCAGAATGCGCACCTTTCTCGTCATCTGGCGGGCAATGACCTCAATGTGCTTATCGTTGATTTCCACGTCCTCACCGCGATACACCTTCTGCACCTCGCGAATGATGTAGTCATAGGCAGCCTGCAAGCCATTGTTCTCAAGGATATCAATCGGATACAGCGCGCCCTCGGTCATGGGCTGACCGCGGTAGACGGGAGAACCTTCATCCACAATAAGACGCATGCCGAACGGAATATCGTAAATTTTGCGCTGCGCCTCGGGGATTTCGGGAGAATCGATGCGGATACGGTGAATCTTTTTATCCACCATAATGTGAACTGTTCCCTCGGTTTCGGCAACCACGGCAGTCTTCTTCGGACGGCGAGCCTCAAAAAGCTCCTCGACACGGGGAAGGCCCTGTGTAATGTCGGTACCGGCAACACCGCCTGTGTGGAAGGTTCTCATGGTAAGCTGTGTACCGGGCTCACCAATCGACTGAGCCGCGATAACACCGACTGCCTCACCGATGCTGACGGGCTTGCCGGAAGCAAGGTCGGCACCGTAGCAGCGAGCGCACACGCCTCTGCGAGCGCGACAACGGAGAATGGAGCGCACCTCTACACTCTCAACCCCGGCATCCTCAATCTTCTTCGCCATGGCCTCACTGATAAGCTCGCCGGCACCAACAAGAACCTCCCCGGGATGCTTAGGATCCAGTACGGGATCGATGGTATAGCGTCCGTTAAGACGCTCGGAAAGTCTCTCCAGCGGCTTACCGTTATCGGTGATGGCGCTGACTACGATACCGTCGCGCGCGCCGCAATCCTCCTCACGGATGATGACCTCCTGCGAAACGTCAACAAGACGGCGCGTGAGGTATCCCGAGTCAGCAGTACGGAGAGCCGTATCCGAAAGCGATTTACGCGAGCCCTTGGCACCCATGAAGTATTCCAACATGGTAAGGCCTTCACGGAAGTTCGACTTAATCGGAATTTCAATCGTCTTACCGTCGGTGGCGAACATAAGACCGCGCATACCGGCCAGCTGACGAAGCTGCTTAATCGAACCGCGGGCGCCCGAGGTAGCGATAATGTTGATAGAGTTGTATTTGTCGATGCCATCTGTCAGGCACTTTGTCACCTTGTCGGTAGTTTCCGACCAGACATCCACCGTCTTCTTATAGCGTTCCTCCTCCGAAAGTTCACCCAGCTCGTAGCTCTCGCGGATGTCGGTTACCTTCTGCTCGGCGGCGGCAATCAGTGTCTTCTTTTCGGGCGGGATTGTCATATCGTACACCGAAATGGAGAGAGAGGAGCGAGTCGAATACTTGTAGCCCATCGCCTTGATATCGTCGAGCACAAGGGCGGCTGCGGCAAAATCGTGCGTTTTGATGGTACGGTCTACAATCTTCTTCAAATCCGAGGCGGTGGTCACGAAATCAATTTCAAGGTCACAAGCATGCTCGGGATCGGTTCTGTCTACATAACCGAGGTCCTGAGGGATCTTGCTGTTGAAAATCATACGGCCAAGGGTGGCGTCGATAACACGTGAAATCTTCTCACCATTCACCTCTTTTTCAACACGGACACGAATAGGAGCGTGCAGGCCGATAACCTTATGCTCGTATGCCATCACGGCCTCATCGAAGTTGCGGAAGACCATGCCAGCACCCGGCTCATCCTCACGAAGCATGGTGAGGTAATAGGAGCCGAGAACCATGTCCTGCGAGGGCGTGGTAACGGCCTTTCCGTTCATCGGCTTCAGGAGGTTGTTGGCAGAGAGCATGAGGAAGCGAGCCTCAGCCTGCGCCTCGGCGGAAAGCGGCACGTGCACAGGCATCTGGTCGCCGTCGAAGTCGGCGTTAAAGGCGGTACAAACAAGCGGATGAAGCTTGATGGCGCGCCCCTCAACCAGAACAGGCTCAAACGCCTGAATCGAAAGGCGGTGAAGCGTCGGAGCACGGTTAAGAAGAACCGGATGCTCACGAATGACGTATTCCAGAGCGTCCCACACCTCGGGGCATACGCGCTCTACCTTCTTCTTGGCATCCTTAATGCTGTTGGCCTCCTGGGTTTCAATCAGGCGCTTCATAACAAAGGGCTTAAAGAGCTCAAGCGCCATCTCCTTCGGAAGACCGCACTGGAAAATCTTCAGATCGGGGCCGACAACGATAACCGAACGGCCCGAATAGTCCACGCGCTTACCGAGAAGGTTCTGACGGAAGCGGCCCTGCTTACCGCGAAGCATTTCGGAAAGCGATTTCATGCTGCGGTTGGAGGCGCCCGTGACGGGCTTGCCGCCTCGGCCATTATCAATCAGAGCATCCACAAATTCCTGAAGCATCCGCTTCTCGTTGCGGATAATAATGTCCGGCGCCTCCATTTCAATCATGCGGCGCAGACGGTTGTTACGGTTGATAACGCGGCGGTAGAGCTCGTTGAGGTCACTCGTCGCAAAGCGGCCTCCGTCCAGCTGCACCATCGGACGAAGGTCCGGAGGGATAACCGGCAGGCAATCGAGAATCATCCACTCGGGGCGGTTCTGCGATTTGCGGAAGCTCTCCACCACCTCAAGGCGCTTGATAACCTTAAGCTTCTTCTGGCCCGTTACGGTCAGAAGGTCAGCCTTCAGCTCCTTGGAAAGCGCATCAAGGTCGATTTCCGCCAAAAGCTCCTTGATAGCCTCAGCACCCATGCCGACACGGAAATCGTTTTCGTACTTCTCGTAATAGCTGTTGTACTCGGGCTCCAGAAGCAGCTGTTTTTTCTCCAGCGGCGTGTCACCCGGATCAAGAACGATGTAGCTCCCGAAATAAAGGACTCTTTCGAGCGCCATGGGAGGCAGGTCAAGCAAAAGTCCCATGCGGGACGGAACCGCACGGAAATACCAGATGTGCGAAACCGGTGCGGCAAGCTCAATGTGCCCCATGCGCTCACGGCGCACCTTTTTGGTTGTCACTTCCACGCCGCACTTTTCACAGATTTTTCCCTTATACCGGCGGCCACGCTTATACTTTCCGCACTGGCACTCAAAATCCTTCTGCGGGCCGAAGATAGTCTCGCAGAAGAGACCGCCGCGCTCGGGCTTAAGTGTGCGGTAATTGATGGTTTCTCCCTTGGTGACCTCTCCGTGAGACCAACCGCGGATTACCTCGGGCGATGCCAGGCCGATTTTGATGGAATCGAAAATTCTAGCCATAATCTCTATTTGGTCACTCCTCCACGACGAAGCGTGGGGGACATTCTCCCCTCTTATAATATGACGCTAATTTAAATAACACCGAACTCCGGATCAATCGTCGTTGCCGTCGGCATCATCCTCGTTGTATTCGAGGCTGTCGAAGTCATCGGCAAACTCATCATAATCCTCGGAGTCCTCAGTGTCCTCCTCGGGTTCATCCTCCGGTGCTTCCTCTTCCCCGACAGAGCCAAGGTCAACGTCCTCAAGCACGCCACCCATCATAGGGCCGTCGTCCTCGTCGACAAGTTCGGAAAGCTCAATCTCCTCACCGTTTTCGTCCAAAACTCGGACGTCAAGCGCGAGAGAATGCAGTTCCTTAACCAAAACCTTAAAGGATTCGGGAATACCGGGAGTCGGAATATTCTGGCCCTTGACGATGGCCTCATAGGTTTTTACGCGGCCCGTCACGTCGTCACTCTTCACAGTAAGAATTTCCTGAAGCGTGTAGGCGGCACCGTATGCCCTAAGTGCCCAGCCCTCCATCTCACCGAAGCGCTGTCCGCCAAACTGAGCCTTACCGCCGAGAGGCTGCTGAGTTACCATGGAGTAAGGACCGTTGGAACGGGCATGAATCTTGTCATCAACCAGATGGTGAAGCTTCAAATAGTACATAACACCGACGGTGACGGGGTTGTCAAACGGCTCACCCGTGCGGCCATCGTAAAGCGTAACCTTTCCGTCAATCACATACACAGGCTCACGCGCACGGAGCTCGGCGAACTTTTCGGCGTCCTGCTCGTAAATCGGGTCAACACGCTGATAATCCTTTTCGCCGTTTTCACCGATAACCTCGGTAAAGAGAGCCTTGCCGAGCACGTTCTCGCCGTCGCGAATCTCACGCACATATTTAGCCTTGCGGAGACACTCGATGATGTCACGCTCGTTGGCACCGTCAAAGACGGGAGTCATAAGCTTGAGACCGAGCCTCTTGGCGGCAATGCCGAGGTGAACTTCAAGCACCTGACCGATATTCATACGCGAGGGAACGCCCAGAGGGTTCAGAACGATATCCACAGGAGTGCCGTCTGCCAAGAAGGGCATATCCTCGGGAGGAAGAATACGGGAAACAACACCCTTGTTACCGTGGCGGCCTGCCATCTTGTCGCCCACCGAAATCTTGCGCTTCTGGGCAACGTAGACACGCACAACCTTGTTAACGCCGGGGGCAAGGTCGGTGGAATTGGAACGGTCAAAGACCTTTACGTCCACAACGATGCCCGATTCGCCGTGAGGAAGCTTGAGAGAGGAGTCCTTGACCTCTCTTGCCTTCTCGCCGAAGATGGCGCGAAGGAGTCTTTCCTCGGGTGTAAGCTCCGGCTCACCCTTCGGAGTAACCTTACCGACAAGGATATCTCCCGCACGTACCTCGGTGCCGATGCGTACGATACCGTCGGCATCAAGGTCCTTAAGAGCATCCTCGCCCACATTGGGAATTTCACGGGTGATTTCCTGCGGGCCGAGCTTCGTATCTCTCGCTTCCATGGAATGCTCCTCGATATGAATCGAGGTGTAGGTATCATTTCGCACGAGGTTCTCATTCAGAAGAACCGCGTCCTCGTAGTTGTAGCCTTCCCAAGTCATGAAGGCAATGGTAACGTTTTTGCCAAGCGAAATTTCGCCGTTTGCCGTGGCGGGACCGTCGGCGATAATCTCGCCCTTCTCCACACGGTCACCGTTTTCCACAATGGGACGCTGATTGATGCAAGTGCCCTGGTTGGAGCGCTTGAACTTAATCAGCTGATAGGTGTCCTGACGGCCACTGTCGGTCATGATGACTATGCGCTCGGAGGTGGCGCTTTTTACCGTACCGCCCTCTTTTGCAATCACAACCGTGCCCGAATCGGCGGCTGCCTTATACTCCATACCCGTCGCAACATACGGCTGGTCGGTCACCATAAGCGGAACCGCCTGCTTCTGCATGTTAGAGCCCATAAGAGCACGGGTATTGTCGTCGTTTTCAAGGAAAGGAATCATGGCCGTGGCCACAGACACAACCATTTTCGGCGAAGCGTCCATATAGTCGATTTTATCCCTGTCGACCTCAACGATTTCGGCGCGGTCACGGGCAATGACCTTGGCGTTGATGAAATGCCCCTCCTCGTCCAGAGGCTCGTTAGCCTGGGCGATGATGTAGCGCTCCTCCACGTCGGCGGTCATATATTCGATTTCATCGGTGACACGCCCCGTCTCACGGTCAACCTTGCGGTAAGGTGCCTCAAGGAAGCCATATTCGTTGATTTTGGCATAGGTCGCAAGATAGGAAATCAGACCGATGTTCGGACCTTCAGGCGTTTCAATCGGGCATATACGACCATAGTGCGTGTAGTGCACGTCACGGACGTCGAAGCCGGCACGGTCACGCGTAAGACCGCCGGGGCCGAGGGCAGAAAGACGGCGCTTGTGCGTCAACTCGGCAAGGGGGTTGTTCTGGTCCATGAACTGAGAAAGCGGAGAGGAGCCGAAAAACTCGCGGATAACCGTGGCAACAGGGCGCACGTTCACAAGAGACTGCGGAGTCATATCCTCGGTGTCGTGCACCGACATGCGCTCCTTGATGTTCTTGTCCATACGCGTCATACCCATGCGCATCTGGTTCTGGAGAAGCTCTCCCACGCAGCGCAGACGACGGTTGCCAAGATGGTCGATATCGTCAAAGCTCCCTATGCCGTGCGTCAGGTTCAGGAGATAGTTAATCGAAGCGAAGATATCCGCTTTGGTGATGTGCTTGGGCGAAAGCTCTGCCACACGAAGGGCCGCAGCCTCGCGGATAGCGTCAAGGTCACCCGCGGCAGCATCGCAAATTTCGCGCATCACACTGAAGCGAACCTTGCCCGTGATTCCGATTTCGGAAAGGTCAAGACCAAAGGCAGAGGGGAGCGCGGCATCGTTGCCGAGCACCTTCACCTCGTTGCCAGAAAGGTCGCAAAGATACAGCTCGTTGACCGCATGCCCTTCAAGAACGGCAGCGTCCTCGGAGGTAATTACATGACCGGCATCAAAGAGAAGCTCGCCCGTCATGGGGCTCACAGCCGCACGGGAAAGGGCAAAGCCTTGGGCACGGGTGGCAACGGCAAGCTTTTTATCAAACTTGTAGCGTCCGACAGGGGCAAGGTCGTATCTCTTCGGATCAAAGAGCATATTGTTGACCGCCAACTGTGCACTCTCGATGATGGGCGGTTCACCGGGACGCAGCTTTTTGTAAATTTCCTTCAGAGCAGCCTCGGAAAGCGTGGTGTTCTCTTCCTGAGCGCTTCTCTGGCACTCGTCCTTCTGGAAGGTTGCCACAAGAAGCTCCTCATTGCCGAAATGAGCAAGAATATCCTCGTCGGTTTCGATGCCGAGCGCACGGACGAGCACGGTAATCGGAAGCTTCCTCTGCTTATCGATTTTTACATAGAAAACACCCTGCGAATCTGTCTCGTATTCAAGCCAGGCACCGCGATAAGGAATGACCGAGCTCTCGTAGGTATGGTTCCCCGTCTTGTCCACGTTGGCTTTGTAAATAATGCCGGGGGAACGGACGATCTGAGATACGATAACGCGCTCGGCGCCGTTAATCACGAAGGTGCCGGATTCGGTCATCAGGGGGAAGTTGCCCATGTAAATCTGGTCTTCCTTGATTTCACCCGTCTCCTTGTTGGCAAAGCGGACGAGAACCTTGAGGGGAGCCTCATAGGTGGCATCGCGCTCCTTGCACTCCTCCACCGAATACTTCGGGGTGGGGTCAATTGAGAAATCCACAAATTCGATGGACAGGTTGCCCGAATAGTCGGTGATGGGAGAGACGTCGCGAAGGACCTCAAGCATACCCTCCTTACAGAACCACTCAAAGGATTTCTTTTGGACCTCGATAAGGTTCGGCATCTCCAGGGCTTCATTGATTTTGGAAAAGCTGAGTCGCGTGGTTTTACCGAGCTTCTGTGGTTTTAGCATCGTAGAATCACTCCGTTTCATAAAAATTCACCGAAAAACACGCCCATGTCTTCGGCAAAAAATGAAAAATGCGCTCGCGCAGAATGCTTAAAATATATAAATATATATTGTAAAACATACAAAGGCCAAGCAGTTAAATATTATATCAAGTCAAAAGCAGGTTGTCAAGAGATTTTATGGAAAAAACCAAAAAATTTATCCGTTTTCTTTGTTTGTAAATTTTTTGTTAACTTTTTTGTTTGCCTTTGTAAATTTTTTCGACTGTGCAAAAGCTGTGGCAGGAGCCGGGCGTGCGCCGTGGTTTCAAATGGGAAGATATATATATACTCTTTACTTTTTTTCTGTTTTGTGTTAGAATGCAAAGAGAATCTGTGCCGTGCCATTCCACACGCGTATGCGCACGCACACACGCAGGAGTGCGCAGGTGCGCTTCCTCTTTAATATTGCTGTCATTCCACGCTGTCGCCCCAAAGCCCTTGTGCCAAAATAGGCCCCGCCGACAAGGGGCAAAGGCGAAGCCATCACATTCTGTCAAAAGATAGGGAGGATCCTATGAACGCCGAAACGATACAGTCTCTGCTTGGGGAAGGATACTCGGGCTGCATTACGGTCTACCCTACCCTTCCTTCTACCAACACCTCCCTTCACCGTCTTGCCACCGAGGGGGCCGCTGAGGGCACCGTGATTCTGGCTGAGGAGCAAACTGCCGGAAGAGGTCGCCGCCAGCGCAGCTTCGCCTCGCCTCGGGGGGCGGGACTTTATATGAGCCTTCTGCTGAGACGCCCGATTCCGCTTCCGATACTACCGCTTCTTACACCATACGCCGCCCTTGTAACCTCCCACGCCGTAGAGGCCACCGCCGATGTCAAGGTGAAAATAAAATGGGTCAATGACCTGTGGATAGGAGGAAAAAAGATTGCCGGCATACTGACAGAGGGCGGGTTCACTCCCGCAGGGGAGGTCGACTTTTGTGTAGTTGGCATCGGTGTCAATCTCCTTCCAAATGCACTCCCCGCGCAGCTTGCCCCCATAGCGGCCTCCATCGGTGATTTTGCGGTGCCGCCGAAACGAGAAGTGCTTGCCGCCGCCATTATCCGTTCTTTTTTTGAGGAGCTCCCCTCCCTGACCAACAAAAGCTTTCTTGAGGAATACAGGAGTCGCTCGTTGGTGCTTGGCCGAAGAGTTTCTGCCACTGTGGGAAGCACTGTGCTCACGGGCATTGCCTCCTCCATTCGCGATGACGGCGCCCTTCTGCTAAAAACCCCCGAAGGAGAGGTGGCCCTTTCCGCAGGAGAGGTCACTCTCAAAATGTAAAGAAAACATAGCAAAAAAAGAAAAAAGATAAGGCCTGCCAATTTTATGGGCAGGCCTTATCTTTTTCTTACAACAGGAAGGCTGTCAAAAGCGGGAGGAACAGTGCGGGAATGAAGTTCGCGGTTTTGATTTTTGTAAGCCCCAGCATATTAAAGCCGATTGCCATTACGATAAGGGAGCCTACTGCCGAGAGGCCGCCCATAGCGGCGGCGGGAATGCCGGAAAGGAAGATAAGGGCAAGAAGGGTAAAGAAGCCCTGATACAAGAGAACGGGAATGGCAGAAAGGGCGCACCCAACACCCATGGTGGTTGCCATTACAAGGGCGGCTATGGCGTCCAAGACGGCCTTTGAAAACAAAATGTCCGGCGTGCCGGTGCCGGTATCCTCAATGGCTCCGAGAATGGCCATCGAGCCCACGCAGAAAAGAATGGTGCAATTCACAAATCCAACGGCAAGGGCGGGGGGTTCCTTCCCTTCTCTTTTGGCGCGCTTTGTAAGGGCCCCCTCCACAAAGCTGCCCAAGCGGTTAATCAGACCGTCTATATCAAGAAGCTCGCCAAGGAGCCCACCTATGGCCAAGGAAAGAATCACAACCAGCATTCCGTAATCCGCAAAGAGCTTGCCGCCCAAGCAAAAGGCCGCATAGCCCTCCTCGGCGCCGCGTATTCCTATAAAAATAACCGAAAGTGCCGCACCCGTCAGCATAGTTTTCCCCACCCGCTCGGGAATCCCTCGGCGTATGGCGCTGCCTATAAGCGCCGCTACGGCGATGGCCGCCGCGTTCACAAAAGAGCCTAGCATAAACATGTCTTCACATCCTCACTTAGCAGAGAGAGGCAGGGCAACAGCTGTGCCCTGCTTGTTGTATTTATCCCTACCAGTATAGCACGGCTGTACGAAATCTGCAAGAGAAATCGCAAAAAACAAAAAAAGAGGAGGACTTGCGTCCTCCTCACATAAAGAGCTATTACGAAACTGTGGCACCGAAAGGAGCAATCGAGAGCTTCGCCATCTTGAAGCACTGCTTGCCGAAGGGGATACCAATGATGGTGATGCACCAGAAAAGACCGGTAAAGAAGAAGGTGAGAGCAAGGCCGAAGCCGCCAAGGATGAACCAAACAGCGTTCAGAATGGCATGCTTGAAGAAGTCTGCCTGCACGGTCTTACCGAAGGGAGCAATCGAGAGCTTGGCAAACTTGAAGGCCTGAAGACCGAAGGGAATGCCAACGATGGTGATGCACCAGCCAAGACCGAGAACGAACCACATAATAGCAGTGGCAAGGCCGGTAAAGAAGAACCAAAGGATGTTGCCGATGAGTTTCATAAGTATTTCTCCTTAAAAAATGTTTTATATCCACCGCCACAAAGCGGAAAGATACCTAAGGGGTCAAGCACAGTTGACAATTCAAGGGAAAGCATGCCTCTCACCTCAAACACCAACATTATATCATATCTATTCATAAATTGCAATAGTTATGTCAAAAAATTTTTCACATTTTGGTCATTTTTTAGACTTAAAATTAAAAAACCAGAAAAAAAGCAAAGGGCGTTTCTGCCTTTTGCACAGAACCGCCCTTTCTCGGGGGATACTCACGGGCAAGAGCTGCCCGCCTTTGGACTCTCAGGCGAGAAGTGCCACAGCCTCTACCTCAGCCAGAGCCCCCTTTGGAAGCTCCTTGACCGCGACACAGCTGCGAGCGGGCTTCCCCGTAAAGTATCTGCCGTACACCTCATTGAAGGCAGAAAAATCGGCCATATCGGCAAGATAACAGGTGGTTTTCACAACACGGGAAAGCGAGGAGCCGGCTGCGGCCAGAACCGCCTCAAGATTTTTCATGATTTGCTCGGTCTCTGCGACAATCCCCTCGGCATCTATGCTCCCCGTTTCGGGATTCAGGGCAATCTGGCCCGATGTGAAAACAAAATTCCCGACAACCGTTGCCTGGCTATATGGGCCGATGGCAGACGGCGCCTCCTTTGTTGCTATGATTTTTATGTTTTTTTCCATTTCTGTTCTCCTCACAAAAGCTTGAAGCCTTCGGCGACGAGCGCCTCCTCAATCAGCTTGATATGCTCAAAGTTTCTGGTTTCCAGAAGGAGCCTGAGCGAGCAACCGTTCACATCCGAGCCCTCACTTGCCCTTTCATGATACACCGAGATAACATTGCCTCCAAGGTCGGCAATAATGCGTGAGACGGCTTTGAGCTGGCCCGGCTTATCCACAAGCCCAATCATAAGCTGGCAGGTGCGCCCCGACATCAGAAGACCGCGGTCAATGACGCGCGAAAGAATCGTAACATCAATATTGCCTCCCGAAAGAAGACATACCGTCTTTTTCCCGACAAGATTCAGCTTGCGGAACATCACAGCAGCCACCGCAGCCGCACCTGCCCCCTCGGTAACCAGCTTGTGCTGCTCCATGAGAGCAAGAATCGCAGCAGAGATTTCGTCGTCGGTCACGGTGACAATTTCATCCACATACCGCGAACAAAGCTCAAAGGTCAATTCTCCCGGCTTTTTCACGGCAATCCCATCTGCAATAGTAGAAACGCCCGAAAGCTCCTTGAGGCTGTGTGCCTCCACCGACCTTGCCATCGAGGGTGCCCCTGCCGCCTGCACACCGTAAACCTTGACACGCGGATTCAGCGTCTTTATCGTGTAAGCAATTCCCGAAATCAAGCCTCCTCCGCCTATCGGAACCACAACGGCATCCATATCGGGAAGCTGGTCGGCAAGCTCAAGTGCAATCGTGCCCTGCCCCGCAATCACATCCTCATCGTCAAAGGGATGGACAAAGGTGTAGCCGCGCTCGTCACGGAGCGAGAGCGCATAACGGTAGGCATCGTCATATACCCCATCCACAAGGCAAACCTCGGCCCCATAGCTTTTTGTAGCCTCTACCTTAGAGATAGGGGCACCGTCGGGAAGGCAGATTACAGCGGGAATACCGTTTTTCTGTGCCGCAAGAGCAACACCCTGTGCGTGGTTCCCTGCCGAGCAGGCTACCACGCCGCGCGCCTTTTCCTCCTCGGAAAGCCGTGTCATTTTATAATAGGCGCCTCTCACCTTGAAGGAGCCCGTAATCTGAAGGTTCTCGGTTTTCAGAAAAAGCTCGGTGCCGGGAGCGAGCTTGGGCGCGAAAATCAAATCGGTTTTGCGCACCACCGAGCGCAAGGCATGGCTGGCACGGTAAACGTTGTCAATAGTCAACATACTTTTCCTCACAATATTTTTATACTAAGCTCGCAACGAACTGCTCGGCGCAACGGGCCGAGCGGCTCCCCTTCCCGAGGGCAAAGGCCTCGGCGCGCACCGCAAGCTCTCCGGGGTCCATTGAGAGCCCGGCGCGGGCGGCAAGCGTCCTAACAATTTCAAGGTAAAGCTGCTTGCTCGGCTTCTGAAAAAGCACTACAAGCCCGAAGCGCTCGGAGAGCGAGAGGGTTTCGGCAAGAGTGTCATTGCGGTGAATCTCGTCACCCTCACGGTCACGAAAGCTTTCCTTAATAATATGGCGGCGGTTGCTGGTAGCATAGATGACTGCGTTTTTGGCCTTGGCGCTGGCCGAGCCCTCAAGGGCCGCCTTCAGCATGCTGAAGCTGTCATCGTCGGTCCCGAAGGAAAGATCATCTATAAAAATCAGGAACCGCAACGGATTGCCGCTTATCTTACCCATGACGTAGGGAAGCAGCGAGAGCTGGTCCTTGCGGAGCTCGATAAGCCGCAGGCCTTTTTCAAAAAATTCGTTGGCAATGGCCTTCACCGTAGAGGACTTCCCCGTCCCCGCGTCGCCGCACAAAAGGACGTTGGCGGCAGGGCGCCCCTCCAGGAAGGCTCGGGTATTGTCAAGCACCCGTCCTCTCTCCTCCTCATAGCCCACAAAGTGCGCGATGGTGGTAGAATCCTTGCTGACAATCGGCTCAATCGTATGCTCGTCGGAAAGGCGGAACATGCTGTGTGAGGAGAAAATGCCATAGCCGTAATCTCCTATATGCCGCACTCTCCTCTCAAAGAGGACGGAAAGCTCCTCTCGGTGAGAGGAAAAGGAAGGAAGCGCCGACAGAGGCACACCCATATCAGCAGCAAAGTCACCGGGGGTGAGGGCGGCAAAATCCGAGAAGACAGCAAGCTCACGCAGGGCCGAGGCCAAAATAACGGGGCTCACCTCTTCTTTTCGCGCAAGGGCACGGACATATACGTTCTCGTCCTCGAAAACGGTTGTGGCAATAAGCTCGGTGAGGTCGCCGTTGGCCTTTTCGTATATCTCGGCCACCATATGGGCATACCGCCGAATCCTCTCCTCTCCCTCTGCTCTGAGATACGCGAAGAAGCGAGAAACAACGGGGGCCTCGGTAACACCGATAAACACGGCGGTGGCCGCAAGCTCGCGCCCCACAGATTGTAAAGTTTTGTTTTCCATCTTGTCTTTTACATCCTCATGCGAGGCATTTCAGAATGGCATCGGTCATCTCACGCGTGCCGAGGGCGTCACCGCCATGGGAAAGGTCGGCTGTGCGATAGCCTGCCAAAAGAACAGCATCCACCGCAGACACAATAGCCTCCGACTCCTCGGTAAGACCGAAGGAATAGAGAAGCATCATAGCTGCCGATAAAACGGTGGCAATCGGGTTCGCCTTGTTTTGACCGGCAATATCGGGGGCGGAGCCGTGAATCGGCTCATAAAGGCCACGGGTGCCGTCCGAAAGCGATGCCGAGGGAAGCATACCGATAGAGCCTGTAATCTGAGAGGCCTCATCCGAAAGAATATCGCCGAACATATTGCTTGTGACAATAACATCGAACTGGCCGGGATTGCGCACGAGCTGCATCGCAGCATTGTCCACCAGCATATCGACACATTCCACATCGGGATATTCCGCGGCCATCTCATGCACAACCGAACGCCAAAGGCGAGAGGTTTCCAGCACATTGGCCTTGTCGATGCTTGTGAGCCTGCCACGGCGCTTTCTCGCCGTCTCAAAGGCAACACGGGCAATTCTCTCAATTTCCATACGGCTGTAGGCCTCGGTATCGTAGGCCTCCTCGCCGTACTTGCCCTGACGGTAGCCGCGCTCGCCGAAATAGATGCCGCCCGTCAGCTCACGGACAATCATCACATCAAAGCCCGCCGCAGCGATATCGGCGCGCAGGGGGCATTCGTCAGCCAGGGCGGGATAGAGCTTGGCGGGGCGAAGGTTGGTGAAAAGCCCCATAGCGGCACGGATGCCAAGAAGGGCCTTTTCCGGGCGGAGATGCCCGGGAAGTGTATCCCATTTGGGGCCGCCGACGGCACCGAGAAGAACACTGTCGGAGGCAAGGCACCCTTGCACCGTCTCCTCGGGCAGGGGGACACCGACCTCGTCAATGGCCGCGCCGCCGATAAGATACGGAGTGAAAATAAATTCGTGGCCGTAACGCTTGCCAACAGCCTCAAGAACGCGCACCGCGCTGTCTACAATCTCAGGGCCTATACCGTCCCCGCGCAAAAGAGCAATTTTATATGTCATAAGTCTTCTCTGCCACCTTAACGAATGGCACCTTTCTGAATGGATGCGACAAGACCGCCGTTTTCAATAATCTTCTGAATAAACAGGGGGAACGGCTTCGTCGGGAATACAACACCGGTGGTGAGGTTGCGAATCACGCCCGCGTCCATATCGCATTCCACACTGTCACCGTCGGAAATACCGGCTACCGCCTCGGGGCATTCCACAATGGCAAGCCCGATGTTGATGGCGTTGCGGTAAAAAATGCGGGCAAAGCTGTTGGCAATGACAACCGATATGCCGCTTTCCTTAATGGCAATCGGGGCATGCTCACGCGAGGAGCCGCAGCCAAAGTTGTCACCTGCCACCATAATATCACCGCACGAAACCTTAGAGGTGAAATCACGGTCAATATCCTCCATGCAATGCGAGGCAAGCTCGCGCTTGTCACTGGTATTGAGGTAACGGGCGGGAATAATCACATCGGTGTCTACATTATCACCGTATTTCAATACCTTACCTGAAAAAATCATGCTGTTTCCTCCTTATTCTGCGGCAACAAGCCGTGGGTCGGCAAGCTTCCCTGCAATGGCACTGGCGGCAGCCACAGCGGGAGAGGCAAGATACACCTCGGAGCTCACATCGCCCATGCGCCCGACGAAATTGCGGTTGGTGGTGGCTACTGCGCGCTCACCTGCGGCGAGAATGCCCATATGTCCGCCAAGGCAGGGGCCGCAGGTCGGTGTGGATACTACACAGCCCGCCTCAATGAAGATGCGCAGAAGCCCGTCCTCCATCGCACGGAGGTAGATGTCCTGCGTGGCGGGAATCACGATGGCGCGCACGTGAGAGGCAATCCTCCTTCCGCGGAGAATTTCCGCCGCCTCCGCAAGGTCCTTATAGTGACCGTTGGTGCAGGAGCCTATTACCACCTGGTCGATACGGATATCGCCTATCTCGTCGAAGGTTTTCGTGTTTTCGGGCAGATGGGGGAAGGCTACGGTGGGAGTAATCTCGGAGAGGTCGATTTCATAGGTCTTCTCGTATTCGGCATCCTCATCGGCTGAATAGACGGTGTAAGGACGCGAAAGCCGCCCCTCAAGGTATTCACGGGTAATATCGTCCACGGGGAAAATGCCATTTTTGGCTCCCGCCTCAATCGCCATATTGGAAATGGTAAGGCGGTCATAAATCGTGAGAGAGGCAACCCCCTCGCCGACAAATTCCATCGACTTATAAAGGGCGCCGTCCACACCTATCATACCGATGATGTGAAGGATTACGTCCTTACCCGATACATATTTCCGAAGCTTACCCTTGAGGACGAAGCGAATCGCCTCGGGCACACGGAACCATGCCTTGCCCGTTGCCATGCCGCACGCCATATCGGTAGAGCCTACCCCAGTCGAAAAGGCACCGAGAGCACCGTACGTGCAGGTATGCGAGTCGGCACCGATGACAACGTCTCCCGGGGCAACCAGCCCCTTTTCGGGAAGGAGGGCATGCTCTATGCCCATGCGCCCGACGTCGTAAAAATGCGTTACCTCATGCTTTTCGCAGAAGGCGCGGCACATGGCGCACTGGGTGGCAGCCTTGATATCCTTGTTCGGTGCGAAATGGTCCATTACCATTGTGACCTTATCCTTATCATAAACGCCGGGGGCACCGATACGCTCGAATTCCTTTATGGCTACGGGCGAGGTGATATCATTCCCCAGAACGCGGTCAAGCTCCACAAGAACCAGCTGCCCTGCCTCCAGGGTGCGAAGGCCTGCGTGGGCTGCCAGGATTTTTTGTGTCATTGTCATTCCCATAGTGTTCTCCTCATATGTCCTTACGGTTGATGATGGCACCGCGGTCTGCCGAGCTGACGGCGGCGGCATAGCGGCGGAGGTATCCGTCAACCTCCTTGCGCTTGATTGGCATTTCCGCCCGGCGCGCCGCAAGCTCCTCCTCGGAGACACACAGCCGAATCCTGTAATGCGGAATGTCAATCGAAATGATGTCGCCGTCCTTCACGTACGCAATGGTACCGCCCGACACGGCCTCGGGCGAAACGTGCCCGATGGAGGCACCGCGCGTGGCGCCCGAAAAACGTCCGTCGGTAATGAGGGCGACCTCCTTGTCAAGCCCCATACCCGCAATGGCAGAGGTGGGGGACAGCATTTCGCGCATACCGGGGCCGCCTGCGGGGCCCTCGTAGCGGATGACCACCACATCTCCGCTCTTTATCTTACCGCCGTAAATGGCGGCGATGCATTCCTCCTCGCTTTCAAACACTCTGGCAGGGCCGCTGTGCACCAGCATTTCCGGGGCAACTGCCGCGCGCTTTACCACACAGCCGTCGGGAGCGAGATTGCCGCGCAGAACCGCGATTCCGCCCGTTTTGCCAAAAGGGTTGTCGGGCGTGCGGATGACCTCAGTGTCAAGGTTTCTCACGCCTGCGATGTTCTCGCCGAGGCTCTTCCCTGTTACAGTCATAACCGAGGTGTCAAGGAGCCCGAGCTTCTGAAGCTCGGCAAGCACGGCGTAGACTCCGCCCGCCTCGTTGAGGTCCTCCATATAGGTGGGGCCTGCCGGAGCAAGGTGGCAGAGGTTGGGTGTTCTTTCGCTGATGGCGTTGACCTCATCGAGGTCAAACGGAACATCGCATTCATTGGCAATCGCGGGAAGATGAAGCATGCTGTTGGTGGAGCAGCCAAGCGCCATGTCAGCGGTAATGGCGTTGCGAATAGCCGCAGCCGTCATAATGTCACGCGGACGGATATTCTGCCTGACGAGCTCCATAATCTGCATACCGGCATGCTTGGCGAGCTCAATTCTCGCCGAATACACGGCAGGAATCGTGCCGTTGCCGCGAAGCCCCATACCAAGAACCTCGGTAAGACAGTTCATGGAATTGGCAGTATACATGCCCGAGCAGGAGCCGCAGGTGGGGCACACCTTGCATTCAAATTCACGGAGCCCCTCCTCATCAAGCTTCCCCGCGGAATAGGCCCCAACCGCCTCAAACATGCTGGAAAGCGAGCGCTTCTTCCCCCCCACGCGACCTGCCAGCATCGGACCGCCGCTGACAAAAATGGTGGGGATATTGAGGCGAGCCGCCGCCATAAGAAGCCCGGGCACATTTTTGTCGCAGTTGGGAATCATCACAAGGCCGTCAAAGCCGTGCGCCCTGACCATCGCCTCGGTGGAGTCGGCAATCAAATCCCGCGTAACAAGCGAATATTTCATTCCCGAATGCCCCATGGCAATCCCGTCGCAAACCGTGATGGCGGGGAACATAATCGGAGTGCCGCCCGCCATTGCCACGCCGAGCTTCACAGCATCGGTAATCTTGTCCAGATTCATGTGACCGGGGACAATTTCGTTATAGGAGCTGACAATTCCGATAAGGGGACGGCTCTGCTCCTCTGCCGTAAGACCGAGCGCGTGGTAGAGCGAACGGTGCGGCGCATTCTGAAAGCCGTCTACAATAGTATCCTTTATCATACTTCCTCCAAGCAGGAAGGCGGGGCCCTCCTAAAAGGAGGGCTACCCGCAATCCGTCATTCTCAGTTGTTAATCAGCTTATCCTCATCGCTCCAGCTATACAGCTTGCGAATGTCCTTGCCCACCACCTCGGAGGGGTGCTCGGCAGCCTTTTTGCGCATAGCGTTGAAATGCACCTGTGCGCCTGCCTCGGACATGTCGAGGAGGAAATCCTTGGCGAAGGTGCCGTCCTGAATATCGGCAAGAATCTTCTTCATGGTCTTCTTGGTTTCCTCGGTAATCACCTTCGGCCCCGTGATGTAATCGCCGTATTCGGCGGTGTTCGAAATGGAGTAGCGCATTCCCTCGAAGCCAGACTGGTAGATGAGGTCCACAATCAGCTTCATCTCGTGAATGCATTCGAAGTAGGCGTTTCTTGCATCGTAGCCCGCCTCAACGAGAGTCTCAAAGCCTGCCTGCATCAGCGCGCAAACGCCGCCGCAAAGAACGGCCTGCTCACCGAAGAGGTCAGTCTCGGTCTCGGTGCGGAAGGTGGTCTCCAGAACACCGGCACGGGCACCGCCGATACCGAGGGCATACGCAAGGCCGATGTCAAGGGCATCACCCGTGGCATCCTGCTCCACCGCGATAAGGCAGGGCACGCCCTTGCCGGCCTGGTACTCGCTGCGAACCGTGTGACCGGGGCCCTTCGGGGCCACCATAATGACATTCACGTTCTTCGGAGGCTTAATGCAGCCGAAATGGATGTTGAAGCCGTGAGCGAAGGCAAGCGTTTTGCCCTCGGTGAGATGAGGAGCAATCGACTCGCGGTAAAGGGCCGCCTGCTTCTCGTCGTTAATAAGAATCATGATAACGTCGGCACGGGCCGCGGCATCGGCGGCGGTATAGACCTCAAGCCCCGCGGCCTCGGCCTTTGCCCAGCTGCGGCTTCCCTCATAAAGACCAACCACCACATGAACGCCTGAATCGCGGAGGTTAAGCGCGTGGGCATGTCCCTGAGAGCCGTAGCCGATAATGGCAACCGTCTTGCCCTTCAGCTTGTTAATGTCGCAATCTGCCTGATAAAAAATTCTGCTCGCCATAATGAAATCTCCTCTTGAATGTATATTTTTTAATAATTATTTTTCGAAAAGAGTCGAAGCTCCGCGCTCAAGCGCCACAATTCCCGTGCGGCACATTTCAAGAATACCGAAGGGCTGCATGAGGGACACAAAGGCATCGATTTTTGTGGGGTCGCCCGTTACCTCAATGCACATCTCGCCCACCGAATAGTCGATAACCTTGGCACGGAAGACGTCAACGGCTGTCATAATGTCGCTCCGCTTCTCGCCCTCGTTCTTTACCTTAATCAGCATAAGCTCACGCTTGATGGCATCGCTTTGCAGCACCTCGACCTTTTTCACGTGGATTTGCTTTTTGAGCTGGTTGATCAGCTGCTCCTTGGCATATCCGTCTCCGCTCATGGAAATGGTAATGCGGGAATAGTCGGGGATTTCGGTCTCCCCTACCGTCAGCGCATCGATGTTGAAGCCGCGACGGGTGAACATGCTGGTAACACGGGTGAGAACGCCCGGCTTGTTGTCCACATATACGGCAATCACAAAGTTGGTCGTATCGTTCAGCATATCGGCACCTCCTTATTTCACACGGGTGATGATGTCGTCAATCGAGCCGCCCGGAGGAAGCATGGGAAGAACAAACTCATCGCGGTCAATGCGCGTGTCAATGACCGTGGGGCCATCGGCACGGATAGCGGCGGCAAAGGCCGCCTCGAACTGCTCGGGCGTTTCGGCGAGGGCGCCGTAGGCACCGAAGGCCTCCGCCAGCTTCACATAGTCTGTCTTGCGTCCGAGAACGGTGTTTGAATACCGAGCCCCGTAAAAGAGTGTTTGCCACTGGCGCACCATACCGAGAACACCGTTGTTCATAAGAACAATCACAATCGGAAGACGGTAGCTGACGGCGGTGGCCAATTCGTTAAGGTTCATACCGAAGCTTCCGTCACCCGTCACCAAAACGGTGGTATCCCCCGAGGCCACACGGGCACCGATGGCGGCACCGAGGCCAAAGCCCATCGTGCCGAGACCGCCACTGGAAACAAAGCGGCGTGTGCTGTCAAAGCTCGCATACTGAGCCGCCCACATCTGGTGCTGACCGACATCGGTGGCAATTACGGTACGGGGAGGCTTCAGGCGGTTGATAACCGAGAAAACCTCACGGGGGGTAAGCGAGGCGGTCTGCTGCGCGGCAATCGCGCTTTCATTTTCGGCCTCCTCAGCGCGGAGAACGGCAATTCTCTCCATCCATTCGGGATTTTTGAGGGCACGGCAGCCTGCTATAATCCTCTTGAAGGAGTCCTCCACATCACCGACAAGGCCAAGCGCAACACGCACATTCTTATTCACCTCGGCAAAATCGGGGTCAAGCTGAATGATGCGGCTGTTTTTGGCAAAGCGCGCAACGTTCCCCGTAGCACGGTCCGAGAAGCGGACGCCAACCGCCAGAATGACATCGGCCTCGTCCATCGCCATAGAGGAGGCGTAATGGCCGTGCATTCCCTGCATACCGAGGAAGCGCTCATGCCCATCCGGCACGGCAGAAAGCCCCATAAAGGAGCAGCCGACAACGGCGTCAAGCTTTTCTGCCGCCGCCATAATTTCCTCACCCATACGAAGGCCCGCGGCACCGCCACCGATATAGAGGTATGGGCGCTTGGCCTCGGAAAGGAGAGAAATGGCTTCAAGGATGCCCTCCTCCGCCACCTTCGGCAGGGGAATGCGAGGAGCCGTCGGCTTTGGCTCATAGTCGCAAAGCGCTGTCTGCACATCGGTGGGGATATCTACAAGAACCGGCCCGGGCCGCCCCGATTTGGCAATCGAGAAGGCCTCGCGCACGGTGTCGGCCAAATCCTCAACCTTATGGACAAAGTAATTGTGCTTGGTAATCGGCAGAGTCACACCCGTAATGTCAATCTCCTGGAAGCTGTCCTTGCCGATAAGCGAGCAACGGACGTTGCCTGTGATGGCCACCATCGGAACAGAATCCAGCATTGCCGTGGCGATGCCCGTAACAAGGTTGGTGGCACCCGGCCCGCTTGTGGCGAGGCACACTCCCACCTTGCCCGTAGCACGGGAATATCCGTCTGCCGCGTGAGCAGCCCCCTGCTCATGGGCGGTGAGATAGTGGTGGATTTTATCGCTGTATTGATAAAGTGCGTCATAAATCTTGAGAACCTGACCTCCCGGATATCCGAAGATATCGGTAACGCCCTGCTCTATCAGGGTATTGACGAGTATTTCGGCACCTGTAAGCTTCATGCTGTGCCCTCCTTGTGTTTTGCGGTAAGCATTTTGTTAACAGCCGACACAAGCGCGTGAATCGAGGACCTCATAATATCGGTATGGATACCCGTGCCCCAATAGGTTGTGCCGTCTTCGGTAATGGAAACATAGGAGGCCGCCTTTGAGGAGGAATGCTCCTCAAGCGCGTGCTCCACATAGCTGTCAAGCGTGTAAGAAGCCCCGGTTACCTCCCTGATTGCCTGGGATACGCAGTCAAGACGGCCACTTCCCTCCACATGAACGGTGGAGGTCTTGCCGAAATAGGAAACCGTCACAAGCCCATGCACGCGCTCCTCCGCCGCATTGGTATAGGTGGCATCGACCACATCAAGAGGCGTCGCGAGATTTACAAAGTCACGGATGAAAATGTCATGCACCTCGCTCGGCGAGAGCTCCCTGTGCTCATGGTCGGAAATGCTCTTGACATGGTAGCCGAAGACCTCGCGCATTTTGGGCGGAAGAGTGAAATGGAACTGGGTTTCAAGAATATACCCGATGCCGCCCTTGCCCGATTGGGAATTGATGCGAATGACGTCGGCCTCATAGGTACGCCCGACGTCCGAGGGGTCAATGGGGAGGTAGGGCACCGTCCATGTGGCACTCCCCTTCTCCACGCGGTATTTCATTCCCTTGGCAATAGCATCCTGATGCGAGCCGGAGAAGGCGGCAAATACGAGCTTGCCGCTATACGGCTGGCGCTCGTAAACCGACATACGCGTTACCTTCTCATACACCTCGGTGATGGCGGGAAGATTGGAAAAATCAAGACGGGGGTCAATCCCCTGAGAATACATATTGAGAGCGAGCGTGATGATATCCACGTTCCCCGTGCGCTCACCGTTGCCGAAGAGGGTGCCTTCCACGCGGTCTCCACCTGCCAGAAGGCCCATCTCGCTGTCGGCCACCGCACAGCCGCGGTCATTGTGAGGATGAAGCGAAACGATGACGTTTTCGCGGTCACGGAGATGCTTGCACATATACTCAACCTGATTGGCATAGACGTGAGGCATGGAGTGCGAGACCGTAACGGGGAGATTGATGATGACCTTATCCTCGGGCGTGGGCTTCCAGATAGCAAGCACCTCATTGCAGATTTCGGCAGCAAACTCGGGCTCGGTCCCCGTGAAGCTTTCGGGAGAATATTCAAATGTGATTTTCCCGTTTTCCTTGGCGCGGTAGGTCTTGCAGAGCTCGGCGCCGAATTTGGCAATCTCCACAATCTCCTCGCGGCTCTTGCGGAAGACCTGCTCGCGCTGAGCCACCGAGGTGGAATTGTAAAGATGAACAATCGCGTGGTGCGCGCCGCGTATCGCCTCAAAGGTTTTTGCGATGATGTGCTCACGCGATTGCGTCAGCACCTGTATGGTAACATCCTCGGGAATGAGATTGTCCTCAATAAGCTTACGGCAAAATTCGTATTCGGTCTCGCTTGCGGCGGGAAAACCGATTTCGATTTCCTTAAAGCCGATATCGACAAGCAGACGGAAGAATTCCAGCTTTTCCTCTAACGACATAGGCACAATAAGAGCCTGGTTACCGTCACGAAGGTCTACGCTGCAAAAAACGGGCGGCGTATCGATGGCCGACTTTTTCACCCAATCCATCGTTACCCCCTGCGGCTCAAAATATTGCTTTACATACTTTTCTGTGTGCTTCATAGCTTCCCTTTCCTTCTGCCTTGATAAAAAAATCTCCTTTGCACGGTACAAAGCGCCGTGCAAAAGAGACGAAGATTCCTCCGCGGTACCACTCTTTTTGGCGAGCAATCGCCCTCTCATGCTCCCGAGGGGAGCTTCTCTGTCACGGGAGAACCCGCTCGGCTCTACGGGCCTTTTGCCTTTCTGCCGAGGGCTCGGGGGTGAGCTATCGCCCGGCATCCATCGGCTCGCACCAACCGCCGATTCTCTTGCTTTGGACCACCCGGAATTTTCCCCTTCATCGCCTTGTAAAAGCCATCGAAAACAACTGAAAAACACTTGAGATTTCAAGTTCTTTTCAAGAGTCAACATACAACTGATACTATATTATAATAATAAATTATGTTTGTCAATAGAAATTTTCGTTTTTTTGCGGAATTTTGCAAAATTCCGAGAAAAAATCAAAGAGGAAGAACCCAACCAAAGGGATCGGGCGTTTTTCCCCACTGAATTCCCGTCAGCATATCGTAAAGCCTTCCCGTAACCTCTCCGATGCCGCCGTTGCCTATGATATACTCACGGTCCCCGTAGGCAAGACGCCCGATGGGAGAAACCACAGCCGCCGTGCCGCAGCCCCATGCCTCAATCAGGCTCCCGTCCTCAAGCGCCCGTAAAAGCTCGTCCACCGAAAGCAGGCGCTCGCTGACGCGGTACCCCTCGGCACGCAGTGCCTCGATACAGCTCATACGGGTAATCCCGGGAAGGATAGAGCCTGTAAGAAGCGGTGTCACGATTTCGTCTCCTATGCGAAACATGACATTCATTGCCCCGACCTCTTCGATATACCGTCTTTCAACACCGTCAAGCCACAGCACCTGGGAGTATCCGCGGGCGGCTGCACGCTCACCCGCACGGGTGGAGGCAGCATAGTTGCCGCCGCACTTGGCATAACCCGTGCCGCCACGCACGGTACGGACGTCCTCGGATTCTATCATAATGCTGACAGGGTTGATGCCCTCGGCGTAATAGCTACCCGAGGGAGAGGCAATCAGCATAAAGGTGGCGCGCTTTACGGCATGGACGCCAAGGTGCTCATCATTCCCGAAAAGGAAGGGACGGAGATACAGCGAGGTGCCGAAGGTATGGGGCACCCACCTCTCCTCAAGGCGCACAAAGGTTGTGAGAATTTCAAGGAAATCGTCCTCGTCGATTTCCGGCAGACACATTCTTTCCGCCGAGCGATTCATACGGCGAATGTTCTCCATGGGGCGGAAGAGCTGCACACCGCCGTCGGCACGGCGATACGCCTTCAGCCCCTCAAAGATTTCGGCACCGTAATGCAGGACAGTGGAGGCAGGGTGCAGGGCTATGGGTGCGAAGGGCACGATACGGGCATCGTGCCACCCACGCTCGGCATCCCAATCCATCATCACCATATGGTCGGTAAAAACACGGCCAAAGCCGAGCTTGTCCTCAGGAACAAGCGCCGCCGGATTTTTTTGAAGAGTCACTGTAAGCTTCATAGTATCCTCCATTGAAAATCCCCAACATTTTCGGTGTGTGAGGAAGCATATAAAAAATCGCATTTTATTATATCACTTTTTCCTCACCTCGTCAATAGAAAAACAAGAAAAAGAGCGCGAAAGCCATATAGGCCTCGTGCTCTTTTCGGGGTGTTAAAGAAGCGTGGAAAGCAGCTCCTCCCGTGAACGGGGAGAAAGGTATGCCGGCGGTATATCCAAAACCGTTCTGGCGCCTGAGGCGCCGTCAGCAGAAAGGCGGTAGGCCGCGCGGGCAAAGGCGACCAGAACAGACGAGGTGAATTCGGGATTGGAATCCAGCTTCAGACTGTATTCCACGATATGACGGTTCTCGTCCGATTGCCCCGTGCTGCCGGAGCAGATGACTCTGCCGCCGTGGGGGATACCCGCGTGATTGCGACGAAGCTCCTCGGCACTGACAAAGGTAACGGTGGTATCGTAGTCGGCAAAGTAATCGGGCATTGTCTTGATTTCCGCCTCGATGCGGGCAAGGTCAGCACCCTCCTCGGCCACCACATAGCATTCGCGCGTGTGCTTTTCTCGTGCGGTAAGGACGGGATTTGCCCCGCTTCGGACCGCCTCAAGCGCCGCCGGAACGGGAACGGTGTACTGGCGCGCATCCAAAACGCCGTCAAGGCGACGGATGGCATCCGAATGCCCCTGGCTTACCCCACGTCCCCAGAAGGTGTAGGCATTCCCGTCCGGCAAAATAGCCCCGCCATAGAGACGCGCAAGCGAAAACATGCCGGGATCCCAGCCTGCCGAAATAACCGCCACCTTCTCCGCAGAGCGTGCGGCACGGTCCACCCGCGCGAAGTGCTCCCGGATTTTGGCATGCGTATCAAAGCTATCGACCACGTGAAAAAGCGAAGCGAGCTCGGGCGTTTGCTCCGGCAGGTCGGTGCGGCTGCCCCCGCAGAGAATCATCACATCAATTCGGTCAACCATGTCAGCCGCACGATGGGCCGAAAAAACGGGCAACCCCGTCAAGGTTTCGAAGGAGGAGGGGTTTCGTCTTGTGAAGACACCAACGGCCTCCATGTCGGCAGCCTTGCGGAGCGCAAGCTCCACTCCGCGACCAAGATTGCCGTACCCATAAATACCAACTCGAATTTTCATACTCTTTTCCTCGGTAGTTTTTTTCGATTATATCATACATTTTGGTGTGTCGCAAGAGATTTTTTAAAAAAAGAGTCGGTGCTCGGGCGTGTCAGACGAGGACGAGACCGTTGTTTCAAAAAAGGTGAAAATTCTTTTGTAATGTTTTGTTTACAATATAGATGTTGGCTTCGCAAAAATTCGCAAAAGTGCTTTATGTTTATAGAGGGGAAACCTGCGGCTTGAATAAAAAACGGCAAAATCCAAAAGAATTTTGCCGTTTTTGGCCTACCCGATAGGATTCGAACCTACGACCTCAAGAGTCGGAGTCTTGCGCGCTATCCAGCTGTGCCACGGGTAGATATGCGCCAAAGCACTAAGCTATTATAGCATACAAAAATTGAAAAGTAAACGGATTTTTCGGAATTTTCAAATTTTTTTATCCTCATCCAAATCGCCCTGCTCATAGGCCGCAAGGTTACGGGCAATGGTTGGCCTGCCACGCCAGCCGAAGGCACGGGTAGCAAGCTCCTCCCTACTCATGGCAGCAAGCCTCTCGGAGGTAAGATAGGGAATTCTTTCCTCATAAAAGAAGGCAAGCGGAGTCTCGCCACCGTCCTCCAAGACACGGCGGTTATGGGGGCAGGCAGTCTGGCAAAGGTCGCACCCCCAAACGGTACGGTGCTTTCGCATAAGCTCTACGGTAGCAGGTGCAAGCTCTCCCTTCCTTTGAGTAAGCTCCGAGAGGCATTCGCCCTCCCCCGAAAGAGCACCGGTTGGGCAGGCGCGGCGGCAAGCGCCGCAGTGCTCGCAATAGGTGGGTGCGAATATTTTCGTGTCGACAGGGGCCTCCAGGTCGGAAAACACCTCGCCGATAAAAACAAAGGAACCGTACCGCCTGTTGATCAAAAGACCGTTATCGCCGAGACAACCGAGCCCTGCCACAGAGGCTGCGTGGCGTTCATCTATCGGGGAATGGTCCGAAAAAGCGCGGAAGGAGGCGCCGGGATAGGCCGCCGACAAAGCCGAAGCAAGCCCCTCGCCAATCTCTCGCATAAGAATGTGATAGTCCCGACTGACCGCATAGAGAGAAAGATTACGGGAGGGGCCGGTGTAATAAGGAAGGAGGTACAAAAGAACGCTCTTCGGGGCAAGTGGGCCCTCTCGTTCAAGAAGAGAGGCATAGGTGACACAAAAAGCCTCCATCGGCAGAACAGCACATTCGGTTACCCCAATGCGGGAAAGAAACGGTGCGGCAACAGCTAACATACGGCCCTCCTTTTTTTCTCAGTATAGCAGATGCCGGAGAAAAAAGCAAGGCGCCTCAAAAAATCCCTTCTGCTCTTGACTTTATCCTTCATCTGTTATATGATATAATGTGTATTAAAGTGGGACTTGCCCCGCTTCAAAGATTGGCCGCGGTGGCCGGAAAGAGAACTACTATGCTTTTTGATATACTTCAAAACGGACTGTATACCACAAAAATCGCCCCAGGGGCAGAAACGGTGCCCGTCTACTTTTTGCTTTTTATCCTTCTCATCCCTTATCTTCTCGGCAGCCTTAACAGTGCCGTGATGGTATCGCGGCTTCTGTATCACGAGGATATCCGAGCAAAGGGAAGCGGCAACGCCGGCCTCACCAACGTTTTTCGCGTTTACGGCAAGCGCGCTGCCCTTTTCACCCTCCTCGGTGACATTTTGAAGACCGTTCTTTCTATCGGCCTCACCGTCCTTTTCTTCGGGATTCACTACCGTGCCGGCCTTTCGTACAGCCCCCTTTGCTATATTGCCGGCTTCGCCTGCGTCATAGGGCACATAAAGCCCGCGTATTACCGCTTCCGCGGCGGAAAGGGCGTTCTGACCTCGGCTACCGCTATTCTGCTTCTTGCGCCCCCTGTTTTTCTGGTAGCCTTTGCCGTTTTCGCCATTGTTGTCTTTTTCACCAAATACATCTCGCTCGGCTCTATTATCTCGGCGGCAGCTCTCCCTCTGCTTTTTCAAGGATATATGCAGGCCTTCATCTATTCGGGCGATGAGCAGCACTTTTTCGAAGGGGGCATCGTCCTTTTCGTGCTTCTTTATTCTATCACAGTAATTCTCTGCCACCGCGCCAACATCGGGCGGCTTTTGCGTCATGAAGAGAATAAATTCTCCTTTCACCGAGAAAAAAGCGGAGATTCACACAAATGACGGGCACAGGAAAGACCGACACCCTTCTTTCACTCATTGAGGCTGCCGCCGATAGCGGAAAGCTAAAAAAGCTCGTACTTTCCCGCCCGTATGAGGGCTCGGCTCTGCGCGAGGTTGGAAGGCTTTGCCTTCACCGTGGGACAAGGGTTCTGGCCTTTGAGACCTCCTTCCCCGACGGAAAGGTGCACCACAGCCGTCTTTCGCTCCCGCTGAAAAAGCCTCAATTGTGGGAAAGACTTTCCTCATATGCACAGATTAACCTTATCACCACCGACGGAAATGTCGAATACCGCCGTGCCGCAAGCGGCGCCGAGAATCTTCTTGCGCCGCGCGACCTTGCGGGGCGTTTATCGTCTTTGGGAATGTCTCTCCCCCTCTCGGAGCTGAACCGCAAAAAGCAGTACATTCTTTCCGGCAACGAGGCGTTTCTCAAGGGACTGGAAATCAGCGATGCAAACGGGCGCGTACACGACAAAAAACAGGCAAAATTCCGTCAAATCAACCGTTTTCTCGAACATCTCCGTGAGGTGGAGCCAGCTCTGCCGCAGGAGGGCGTTCTCCGCATCTTTGACCTTTGTTGCGGAAAAAGCTATCTGAGCTTTGCCGTTTACCATTATTTCACAGCAATCAAGGGGCGCGAGGTTGACATGCTTTGCGTAGACCTCAAGCAGGATGTAATTGATTTTTGCGCCGATGAGGCTAAAAAACTTGGTTTTTCCGGCATGCGCTTTCTTTGCGACGATGTAAGGCGGACGCCGCGCGAGGTCCCACATCTCGTGCTTTCCCTGCACGCCTGCGACATTGCCACCGACCTTGTGCTGGAGACCGCTATTGCGCTTGGAGCAAAAGCGATTCTCTCCACTCCCTGCTGCCACCGCACGCTGGGAAAATTCCTTTCGGCCATGCCGCTTTCCTTTGTCAGCCGTGAGCCGCAGCTCCGCGTAAAGCTTTGCGAGGCTCTGACCGACGGTCTCAGAGTCCTGCGCCTTGGGGCCGCCGGATACCGCGTCACAGCACTTGAGCTGACCGACCCGGAAAATACACCGAAAAACACACTTTTACGCGCGGTTCATGACAAAGCCCCGGGAGCCGAGGCGCGGAGATGCGAGGCGCAAAAGGAATATGAGGCCGCCCTCGCTTATCTTCTTGGAGAGCATACCGAGGACTATTTGGCCGCCATACACTAAGGAGACTGTATGAAGGAATACCTTGTCCGTTCCACAGAGCAAACCGAGGCTCTTGGCCGCGCCATCGGGCAGGCTGCCCTCGCCTCGGGCAGACGCCGCCTCTTTTTTGCACTTTTCGGTGAGATGGGAGTAGGCAAAACCGCCTTTACCCGTGGCATAGCATCAGCCGTATCCCCGAGCTCGCAGGTGAGAAGCCCTACCTATACCGTGGTAAACGAATACCGCGGCGGTACTCTCCCCATCTTTCACTTTGATATGTACCGCATAGAGGACGGTGACGACCTTGCCTCGGTGGGATATACCGACTACCTCGCAAAGGACGGATACATCGTATGCGAATGGAGCGAAAATATACTTGACGAGCTACCGAGCGATGCTCTTTTTATTACCATAGAGCGCACAGAGAGTGAAGAAGAACGAAAAATCACCGTGAAGGGAGACGGCTATGAAGATATTATGCCTTGACACCACCGCCGTTACCGCCTCCGCAGCTGTCACCGAGGACGATACCCTTCTGGCCGAATATACCGTGGCGGGAGGTGGGCGTTCACACTGTGAGCTGCTCATGCCCATGGTGCATTCGCTTCTCTCCTCTCTTTCCTTAACGGCTGACGATATTCAGCTCTTTGCCACATGCGCCGGCCCCGGCTCCTTCACGGGGGTACGCATCGGCATCTCGCTCATCAAGGGATTAGCCTTCGGGAGAGGCAAGCCTTGCGCTGCCGTCTCTTCCCTTTGGGCTCTGGCAGAGGGGCTTTCGCCGCTTGAGGGGCTTATCTGCCCTGTGATGGATGCACGCCGCCAGCAGGTATATAACGCGCTCTTCCGCCGCGAGGGTGATACGCTCACCCGTCTTACCCCCGACAGAGCCATCGGTGCCGCCGAGCTCGCAGAGGAGATAGCGCGATGCTATCCCGGTGAGACCTGCATGCTTGCAGGCAACGGCATCGGCGTGGCCGCACCCGCCCTTTGCGAGAGGGGCGTTTCGCTCTTTAAGACACCCTATCTCCTTGAAAAGCCGCATGCTGCGGCTGCCGCGCGCTGCGCTCTTCGCATGTGGGAGAGAGGCGAGCTCACAAGCGACTCAGAGCTCCGTCCGCTTTATCTGCGCTTACCCCAAGCGGAGCGTGAACGGCTCGAAAGACTGAAAAAACAAAACGAAACCGATTAAAACGAGCAAAGACTACAAAAAGGAGACTATCATGCGGAAAATTTTTCTTGGTGCAGACAGCGCCGGATTCACTCTCAAGGAGGACGTCAAGGCACATCTTGAGGAGAAAGGGTATTCCGTTGTCGACCTCGGTACCGAAACCGCAGTGCCCTGCCACTATCCGATTTTCGCGGCAGCCGTAGCCCGTGCCGTGCAAGGAGAGCCAGACGCCTTCGGCATTCTCGTTTGCGGAACGGGAATCGGAATGAGCATGGCGGCAGGCAGCTTCCGCGGTGTGCGCGCCGCACTCTGCGGCGATACCTTCTCTGCACGTATGGCGCGCCTTCATAACGATGCCAATGTGCTCTGCCTCGGAGCCCGTGTTATCGGAAAGGGACTTGCCCTTGACATTGTGGACCTTTTTATGAGCACCGATTTTGAGGGAGGAAGACACGCCACCCGTGTAGACATGCTCCGCGCCCTTGAAAACGGAGAAGATATCGGTTAAAGAAAGCGAACCAAGGAGACTGTCACATTCAGGTACAATCGAAAGAAAGGGAATTCCGCAAAAGCGGAATTCCCTTTCTTTATAGGGTAGCAAAGCGTTCCACCGCCCTATCGGCTTCAAGACACCTTCCGTGCTCCAGAAGCTGACGAGCGCGTATTCCTGCCCCAAGCCTTGTACCGTACTCCTCGATGAAGCTATATTCCCCAAGCGCCTTCTGGCTGACAAGGCTCCCCTCTCGATGCTCGCAAATCATAAGATAATAGGAAGACCTGTAATACAGTACTGTGCTTTTTTCACGGTAGCCGAGCTCCGAAAGCTGACGGCACACATCAAGAAGCAGTGAAAGCGAGGAAAAGCAATACAAGCTGTCCCCAGAAGACGGAAGCGATGGCGTGACCGATGTCTCTGCCTCCACAAGGGTTATGTACATTTCACAGCCGCCGCCGCGTGAGGGATAAATCTGCACAAAAATCTTTTCTCCGCCCGCATCAAACCCAGTCCTTTGCTTGGCTTCGTCAAGAATCTGCCAAAAGGCACTTCTCGTTTCTGTTTTGTCATAATCCATCGTATCATTGGAAAGACGGTAATGCTCCATGTCGGTGTTTGAAAGCGTAACCTTCAGCTTTTTTTCGCTGATACGCAAAAGCTCCATATTTGCGCCTCCCATGCATTCTTCCCTTTCATTATACGCATAGAAAGGAAAAAACGGAACCTCTAATTCCTGTCCCTTTTTCCGAATACAAGAAAAAACCTCCTGTCGCTTCCCTTTTCCGGAAAACGAAGGAGGTTTTGCTTTATAAAGAAAGCTCAGCTCTCTACCGTGTAGGTGGTGCCCTTCGGAGTATCGCGCAGAATCACACCGCGCTCGGCAAGCACGGCGCGGATGCGGTCTGCCTCCGCGTAATTCTTTTCCTTCTTGGCGGCGGCACGGGCAGCAATTTGTTCTTCAATCCAGGTGACCGTATCGCCGTCAAGGCTCTCTTCCTTCACAAAGCCGAAAAGCTCGGTCATCTCGGTAAGAAGCGCAGCGGCAACGCGGGCGGCTCCCAAGGAAAGATTCCCAGCCCCGAGTGCCTTGTTGACAAGCGACACAAGCTCAAAGAGGGCGGCTATCCCAGCACCCGTATTGAAATCGTCATCCATGCCCTCTATCATCGCCTCACGCGTGGCACGGAATTCGGCTACAAGAGCCTCCTCCTCGGGGCGGACTTCCCCCTCGGCGCTCTTCATATAAAACGCAAGCGAATCGACACAGTGGAAAATGCGCTCCAGGGCGGCGGAGGACTGTGAGATTACCTCCTCCGAGAAATTGATGGGGCTGCGGTAATGCGAGGAAAGGAGAAAATAACGAATAGGCAGATATCCATATTTTTCCGCCACCTCACGAACCGTAAAGAAATTGCCGAGCGACTTGGACATTTTGCGGTTGTCGATGTTGATATACCCGTTATGAAGCCAGAAATTGGCGAACTGTGCGCCGTTGCAGCATTCGGATTGTGCAATCTCATTCTCATGATGAGGGAAGATGAGGTCCTGCCCGCCGCAGTGAATGTCGATAGTTTTGCCGAGGTAACGCTTCACCATGGCCGAGCACTCAATATGCCAGCCGGGGCGTCCCTCGCCCCACGGAGAAGGCCAGGAGGGTTCTCCCGGCTTAGCCGCCTTCCAAAGCGCGAAATCAAGGGGATCCTCCTTTTTGTCGTTCACATCAATGCGCGCACCCGACTCAAGGTCCTCAATTGCCTGACCGGAAAGCTTGCCGTAGCCCGGGAATTTTCGGGTGCGGAAATACACGTCTCCGTCCATAGGATAGGCATACCCCTGCTCAACGAGCCCCTTCACAATGCCGAGAATCGTTTCAATATTCTCGGTGGCATGCGGATGTACCGTAGCAGGGCGAACGCCGAGCCCCTTGGCATCGGTAAAGTATTCCTTGATGTAGCGCTCGGCGATTTCGGTATAGTCTACCCCTTCCTCATTGGCACGGCGAATGACCTTGTCATCAATATCGGTAAAGTTCTGCACAAAGGTAACCTGATATCCGCGGTATTCGAAATAACGGCGGAGCATATCGAAAATCACAAAGCAGCGCGCGTTCCCTACATGGAAGAAGTTATAGACGGTGGGACCGCATGCATACATTTTGACCTTTCCCTCTTCAATCGGCACAAACGGCTCACGACGGGCCGTGAGGGTGTTGTAAAGTCTTATCATCGCAAAACCTCACATAGAAAATACTCTTATATTTACAGGTACATTATAACACTTTCTTCCTATTTGTCAAGAGATTTCCGCAAAGGACCGCGACTTTTTTCTTTCCCGAAGCGCGAAAGGCGCGAAAGGAGAGTATAGGCACCGCTTAGCAGGAGAAGAACCCCAAATATGCGGCGAGTGACAGACGGAGAGATATAGTTCAAAAAAAGCGAGCCGAAAACGGCCCCAAGTCCCCCGAAGCCGAGAAGGGGCAGAAAGCGCGAGGGGGAAAGGTGACCGCGCCGAAAATGCGAAAGGACGGAGGACGCAGAGGCGACAAAGAAAAAGAGGAGATTCAGCCCCTGCGCCTCGTGCCTGGCAAGCCCCATGACCTCGGTGAGATACAAAAGATAAAAGCCCCCGCTGCCGACGCCAAGCCCAGTGAGAAGTGCCGAGAAAAAAGCAACAAGCACCTCCATCATACGAGAAGACGAACCCCCGAATACAGGAGCAACGCCGAAAGAAGAAGGTCAATGCCAAGCGTGGGGAGACGCCCAAGAAGATAGGTGCCGAGGGCACCGCCCACCAAGGCGGGAAGCAGGACGGGGAGAATGGCGACGTTCTCAATGTACCCGTTTATTTTGTAAAGTATGATTGACAAAAAAGAGAAAAACATGACGCAAATCGTGGAAATCGCCATTGCGTTTTGCTTCTCATCGCGGTAAACCGCATTGAGAGACAGCGTCATCACCATGCCGCCTCCTGTACCGAGAAGGCCGTTGACGAGCCCGCCGACAAGAGCCGCAAGCGGCAAAAGCCGCTCGCCTCTTTTCCTTTTTTTCGCGATGGTTTTTTTCATTTACTGCTCGCCCCTCTGTGACCGGCACGGGATGCAGGAGCCCCGCCGGGGATTTTCGCCTCTTTATACATACTTTTAAATTTTACGGTAAAAATAGGAGACGACACTTGTTTTTTCGTTTCAAATTTGGTATCATTATAAGTGTCCGTCATAAAACAAAAGCTATACACTGCCGATATACGGCATTTTCTTACAGTGTTCCACCTCACCAAAGGAAAGGATTTTCTCATGGGTCTTACATCTTTTTTCTCAGAAAAAAAACAAAAGAAAAAACAGAAAAAGGCAAAGCCCATTCCCAGCACGCAAAGAGAGCGCGAGGAGCAAGTAGCCGAACGGCTCAGCCGTCGCGAGGCACGCAGTGACCCGAATAGCAAGCTGAACATTGCCATGCCCTACATATGGGGTGCTTTGGCTGTTTTTCTCGGCCTTTGCCTTTATACACCGGGAGGCGGCTTTGTGGGACAGCTGCTTCGCTTCCTCTTTCTTTCTTTTTTCTCTTATGCCGCCTATATCATGCCCATAGCCCTGTTTATCACGGCACTTACCTGGCGGAAAGCGATTGCCGAGCGCACCCTTTTACGCCGCACACTTCTCTTCCTCTTTTCGCTTTTCCTCGTTCTTGCCCTGTTGTATGTTCTCTCGCTTCCAAAGGAAGCGCTTTTTGGGGAAATTTCCAAAAGTGAGGTGCCGCTTGAGGGCGGCTCCTACTTCTCCTATTCGCACCCCGTTGCCCTGCGCGGAGGCTTTATCGGAGCCTTGGTCGGCTGGGTGCTGTACCGTCTTGTCGGCCCTGTGCTTACGATTATTCTGGCTGCCCTCTCGGTTCTCCTATACGGTATTTTCGGCTTTGGCTTCAGCCCCGATGCCATCTTCCGTTCCTTCTTCCGTTTCTTAAAGGAAAAAAGACTCAACCATAAATCGCGGGAAGAAGCATCGACAGACGGCAACTCTTATGAAAGTGCTTTGGGCTTTGTCGCCGAAGCCGAGCCGAAAGGCGAGGGCAATGGCACATCGCCGAGCGAACCGCTCGGCGAAACCATCTCCCACGAGGAAACCGAACGAAGACGGCGCTTTGACGATATTTTTGCCGAAACCCGCGGTGCCCACGAAAGTGAAGCGGCGGATGCCGCTGTCTCCGAGCAGTCGCTCCGCGAGCGTGACGAGAATCATGCCTCTTATAAGGAGCAAAAAATCCGCGAACGCCTTCGCAAGCATGACGGAGTTCACACCTATGCCGTTTCGGACCTTTGCGCCACCAGCATTACCGAACCGCAGCAGGCTCCCCTTAATGCAGGAGGCACCGTAGGAGGCGGCGTCACCCATATGAGCGCGGAGGTGCTCTCGCAGGCAACCGCCGCCCCCGAGGTTGGCGAAGCAGATACCGCCTTCCGCGGCGTGGAGGATTTTCGCCGTATTACCGTGACAGAGCCTGTGCGCGTGCACAGTGCGCCATCCTCGACCTTGCAAGCCTCTGCCTATCGGGAGGAGGGGGCCATCGGGACGGTGGCCTCGCCCCTCTCCTCCGCCGAGGCTCCCGCCGCCCCCACCGCGCTCTCAAGAATCTATGCGCCCACAGGGGCTGCCGAGGAGCGTGCCGTCATACGGGAGGCAGGCCGAGAGGTAGACAGGGCCGGCTCCTATTCTACCGAGCCGAGAGAGGTCAAAAAGACGTCCTCCGCAGCCTACGAGTACCCTTCCCTCTCGCTTCTCAGAATCCCTGCGCTGAACGAGGAAAACGACCAGGAGGAAATCCAGAAAAACGCGGATACCCTGGTAAGGACGCTTGAAAGCTTTGGTATTCCGATTACGATAACAGGCTACACGCGCGGCCCTCGCATCACCCGCTATGAGTTTGTGCAAAAGGCCGGTATCCGCGTGGCAAAGGTCGCCTCCTACGCCGATGATATTACGCAAAAGCTAAGCACACAGGGTGTTCGCATTGAGGCCCCCATACCCAACAAAAGCTCTATTGGGGTGGAGGTGCCGAACCGAAAATCTCCCCCCGTCCGTATCCGTTCCCTTCTGGACACCGACACCTTCCGCGATGCCGAATCAAAAACCACCGTCGCGGTGGGCTGCGACGTTACGGGAACCCCTGTCTTCTTTGACATCGCAAAGGCTCCGCATATGCTGATTGCCGGTGCCACCGGCATGGGTAAATCGGTGTGTATCAACTCGCTTTTGATAAGCCTTCTTTATAAGGCCTCACCCGAGGAGGTGCGCCTCATTCTCATAGACCCCAAGAAGGTGGAATTCAATGTGTATTCCAAAATTCCTCACCTTCTGATACCCGTGGTCACAGACCCGAACAAGGCGGCAGGTGCCCTCAACTGGGCGGTCAATGAGATGGAAAAGCGCTACGATATGATTGAATCGGCCAGTGTCCGTGACATTAAGGGCTACAACGCCTACTGCGTGGCCAATGGCATGGAGCCGTTGCCAAAGATTGTCATCGTGATTGATGAGCTCAATGACCTTATGATGTCGGCGCGTAAAATTGTGGAAGCCTCCATCTGCCGCATTGCGCAAAAGGCTCGTGCCGCCGGAATTCACTTGATTATCGGTACGCAACGCCCCTCGGTCAATGTCATTACGGGTGATATCAAGGTCAATATTCCCGCCCGCATTGCCTTCCGAGTCAATCAGCAGGTTGACTCGCGCACCATTCTCGATATGCAGGGAGCTGAAAAGCTCCTCCCCCACGGCGATATGCTCTTCTCCCCCGCAGGCACACCTCAGCGCGTCCAGGGTGCCTTTGTGGAGGATGAAGAGGTCAAAGCCGTAGCCTCCTTCCTTGCCCAGCACGTCGGTGCCGCCGTATTTGACGACACCATTCTTGCGGATATTGAGAAGGAAGCCGCCAAATGTGCCCAGAAAAACGGCGATGACGACGAGGGCGAGGTCGGCGGCAATGTCCTTGACGGCGTTCTTGACGACCCTAAGTTTGAGCAGGCCTTGGATATTGCCTTCTCGACGGGGAGCATCTCCACCTCACTCCTTCAGCGAACCATCGGGGTGGGCTTTGGCCGCGGTGCCCGCTTTATAGACGCGATGTACAAGCTTGGCATTGTGGGCGAGGCCAAGGGCGGCGCGAGACCGCGTGAGCTGCTTATCAGCCGTGCCGAATACGAGGCGCGCCGAAACGGCGCTTATGACGACTAATCTTCTTTCAGGAGGAGACCTTCATGGTATACGTACTTCTTGCCGAGGGATTTGAGGAAATAGAGGCCATTGCCCCCGTGGACATTCTGCGGCGCGGTGGCATAGAGGTAAAAACCGTGGGAATCACGGGAAAAACCGTCGGCGGCTCACACGGAATTCCCGTTATTGCCGACATTCTCCCCGAGGAGGTCACGGGCGAGGATATGGAAATGCTTATCTTCCCGGGGGGACTCCCCGGCACCGTAAATCTCCACGAATCCCCCCACACAGACAGCCTTCTTGCCATGGCAGAGGAGAAGGGGGCTCACATTGCCGCCATCTGCGCCGCCCCCTCGATTCTTGGATGCCGAGGTCTTCTCCGCGGCCTTTGCGCCACCTCCTACCCAAGCTCCGACTTCCGAGCACAGCTGAGGGATGCCCTCGTCACCGACACCCGTGTGGTGACGGACGGACGCATCACAACGGCGGCGGGCATGGGGGTTGCCAATGCCTTTGCCCTGCAGCTGCTTACGGTGCTCCGCGGTGAGGCTGCGGCACTCGCGGTTGCCGAGAGCGCCCTCATTGACCTGCCGGAGGATACTCTTTTCTTCGGGGAAAACGGTGAGGATTCCTCTGCCGCCGAGGATAGCGGGGTGTCATGATATTTTCCATGGGTGCAGATGCACCGATTTCACCTGTGCTTTATCGCGAAGGCTTCTCTCTGCCGAAGGAAACGGCGGAGCAGGAGCTCCGTGAGATGCTTGACGCCTCCTTTCTTCCCTTTTCTCTTCACGAGGGGGGCGAGGTTCTCTCGCAGGGCCTCGGTATTGCGTTTTCTGTCAAGAAAACGAGGCTTTTGTATCTTTATGCCCTTACTACCCGCCCCTCTTCACGCGGAAGCGGGCTTTTGCGTACCCTCTTAGAGAGGGTAGCCGAAAAATGCACGGGGGAATACGCGGCACTCTGCCTCCTCCCCGCCAATGAAGAGCTGGCGGCCTCCTATCGGCGAATGGGCTTCACCCATGCCTGCCCCGCAGGCGCCGATGCCGAGGGAGGGCTCTCCCGCTTCCGCTTCGAAGGCATACCCGTCTATCATGAAATTTCTGTCGAAGAGCTCTATTCTCTTCTGTCCCCCTCTCTTCCGCTTCCCGCATTTCGCTTTGCGGTTGCTTCTCTTGAGAACCGCTACATCCCTGCAAGAATAGGTAACGCGGGCGCACTCCTTTTGCGCAAGAACCCCTCTTTCGCAATCGCGGTATCGGCCTCGTTGGCAAGGGCGGTAACAGTAAGGACGGACACACCCTATTTCCTTTTGGCCCCGCTCGGCAAGGAGCTCCCTCCTTATATTCCCGAGCCGTTGCCAAGATAGGAGCGAGATGAATACAAAAAAAGAAAAACAGGCGTTGCGGGCCGAGCTTCGGAAGCGGCGCGATTCGCTTCCAAGCGATGTAAGAAGCGTGCGAGATGCCGCCATTGTAAGAGTCATACGGGAAAGCAGCTCCTACCGTATGGCAAGCTTTCTTCTCGGCTATGCCCCGATAGGCTCTGAGGTCGATATTATGCCGCTTCTTTCCCATGCGCTTTCCGTAGGAAAGGCTGTGTTCCTTCCCCGCGTGCGGCAGGGTGGCAGAATGACCTTTCATCGCGTCCCCTCGCTTGACTCGTTAAAGACGGGAGCCTATGGCATACCCGAGCCAAACGAGGAGGCCGAAATGTTTTGCGGCACACGGGCAACCCTTTGCCTTGTGCCCGGTCTTGGCTTTGACCGCCTCGGCTTTCGCATAGGCTACGGCGGCGGCTATTATGACCGTTTCTTCGGACAATACAGCCTTGCTACCCTTGGTGTACTCCACCGTGAATTTGTTCTTGATACACTGCCAAGTGGGCAATACGACCGCAGAGTGGCAGCCCTCGCCACCGAATGCGGTATTCTACCCATTCCACAATAAAAGAGGTAAAGAAATGGTACTCAACCCCAAAGCCACTCATATTGCTTACCGCTGCCCCGACTGCGGCTATATCACGCAGGGCGTCGCGGGCTCCTTTGGTCTCGGCTCTCAGGATATGCTGCGCCTACGCTGCACCTGCGGTGCTCAAGCTGAGCTTTCGGTCATCGGGGCAGCCGACCACCGCATCCGTCTCGCAATCCCCTGCCTTCTTTGCGGTCATGACCACCAGTACACGCTCTCCGACAGCCTGTTTTACGGCAAGGATATCTTCCGCCTCGCCTGCCCGTACACCGACATTGATATCGGATTCTTCGGACGGAATCAGGAGATGCTGCGGGAAGCTACCGAAAAAAGCACGGAGGAGCTGACCGTCCTCTATGAGAGTCTCTGCAAGACAGGGGTGGCCGCGGAGGAGGAGAACGAGGACCGTGCCACAGCAGACGAGGAGGAGCCCTTTCTCCCCGATTACCAGATTTATGACATTGTACGGTTTTTGGTAAAGGAGCTGGAGGCCGACGGGCAGATAAGCTGCCCCTGCCGAAGCGGTTCCTATGATGTGGAAATGACAGGCGAGGGCATTCGGGTTTCTTGCCCGGAATGCCATGCCTCCTATCTTTTCAAAACCAACAGCCTTTCGGCGGCACAGGATTTTCTTTCCTGCGATAGTTTACACCTAAAATAACCTTATATTTCGGGAGAATATCCTAAAGAAAGCAAAAATGTGGCAATTTGAGCAAAATAAAATGCTCAAGCTGCCACATTTGGTATAAAAGCCGTTTGTTCTAAGGAAAAAAGGAAGGTAGAACCGTTTCTATTAAAATAGGCCGTAATACGCGAGGAGGCCGTTGTAAAGTCCTCTGGCAAAAAGCTGCGGATTTTCATACATATACACCGCTTCGCGTGGGTTTGTGATAAAGCCGAGCTCAAACACCACGGCAGGCATCGGAGTGCGGCGCAGAACATAGAGCCCCGGACGAAGCTTGACGCCGCGATTTCGAAAGCCCGTAGCCTCGGTTACACTGCGAAGGAGGGCTTCGGCAATGGGATAGGCTTCGCTCTCCTCGGAAAACACAAGCGCCTCACTTCCCCCTACTGCGGGATTGGATGAGGCATTTGTGTGAATGCTGAGAAAAAGATCGGCACCAAAAAGAATGGCCCCCTCCACGCGAAGCCGCAGGCTGTCGGCATTGGAAACGCCGAGCACTGTGGTAGGCGTTGGTCTTGAACGGCGCGCCTCAAAACGAGGGTCACGCGAAAGAAGCGTATACAGCTCCTGCGAAACGCGGTATACAATATCCTGCTCGCGATACCCGTTCCCCTCTGCTCCTGCATTGGGGTTGACGGGATTGTGCCCTGCATCAATATAAATTCGAATTGCCACCGCATCTTCTCCTTTTTAAATGTTTTCTATTATATCCTATGCGGAAAGAGTCAGGTCTGTGAGTATGAAAGAGATACAGAGAATACTGAGCTATATGAGACGCGCCGTTGACGACTACGGCATGATTCGGGAGAACGACCATATTGCCGTGGGAGTTTCGGGCGGTAAGGATTCCCTGACTCTTCTTGTCGGGCTATCGCACCTCCGCCGCTTTTATCCCGTCCCCTTCACGCTATCGGCCATTACGGTGGACATGGGCTTTGAGGGTAGCAATTATTCCGCCATTGCCGAGCTTTGCCGCGAGCTTGATGTCCCCTATCACATAGAGAAAACCGACATAGCGAAAATCGTGTTTGAGGACCGCAAGGAGACAAACCCCTGCTCACTTTGTGCAAGAATGCGGCGAGGGGTGCTGCACGGAGCCGCGAGGGAGCTCGGCTGCACGAGCATCGCCCTCGGCCATCATTTCAACGACGTTGTGGAGACGCTTATGCTGAACCTCTTTTTTGAGGGAAGGCTTGGCTGCTTCTCTCCTGTCACCTACCTTTCGAGGCGCGAGCTTTACATGATACGCCCCCTTCTGTACGCGAAGGAAAAGGACATCGAATATTTTGCAAGGCACAACCCTCTTCCTGTTGTGAAAAGCCTGTGCCCAGAGGACAAGCACACCGAAAGAGAAAGGATGAAGCAGCTCCTCAGAACGCTGGAAAAGGAAAACCCCGGGCTTCAACACCGCATTTTTCACGCCATCTGCGAGGGGAGGCTCGATGGCTTCCACCCCACGGGGCGTCTGCCTGACTGACAAGAGGCTGAGCTTTGGAAGAAAGCTCAGGCTCTTTTTGTAAGGTTTTGTTTTCAAAATGATGTTTTTATGCTCTTTTACGAGCCAAGCATGGCAAGGAGCGCCGCCTCATCTATCACAGGAATCCCGAGTGCCTTCGCCTTGGTAAGCTTGGAGCCTGCGGCTTCCCCTGCAACAAGATAGGAGGTTTTGGAGGACACGGAGCCCGCCACCTTACCGCCCGCGGCCTTGATACGTGCCGTTGCCTCCTCACGCGTCATAAGAGGGAGCGTGCCCGTAATCACAAAGGTGAGGCCCGCAAGAGTTTCGGCGGGAGGCGGCACCTTTGCCTCGGTGGAAACACCGGCGGCAATCAGGGCATCGCAGAGAGCGCGCGACTCAGGGCATGAGAAATATTCCAAAAGGTTGGAGGCAGTAATCTCCCCGATGTCGGGCACGGAGGCAAAATCCTCAAGGCTTGCCTCGAAGCAGGCACTAAGCGTGCGGAAGCGCGCGGCCAAGGCCTCTGCCGCAACAGAGCCCACTTGGCGTATGCCGAGGGCAAACAAAAGTCTTTCAAGCCCCCTCGTCTTGGAGGCCTCGATGGCAGCAATCAGGTTTTCCGCGCTCTTTTCACCCATGCGGGAAAGCCCTGCCACCTCCTCTGCGGTGAGCGTGTAAAGGTCGGCAATGCCCTTGATTTTTTGGTTTTCAAGAAGAAGGGCTACCACCTGCGGTCCGAGCCCGTCTATATCCATGGCATCACGCGAGGCGTAATGAACAATGGCACGGGCACGTGTGGCGGGGCACCCCGGGAAGATGCAACGTACGGCGGCACCGTCACCCTCGCCGTCCCTCACCACGGGATGACCGCAGGAGGGGCAGGTCTTCGGCATAGTGAATACGCGCTCCTCCCCCGTTCTCCTCTCCGGGAGGCTCCGCAGAATTTCGGGTATGATGTCACCCGCCTTTCTTACGATAACGCGGTCCGAAATCCGAATGTCCTTTTCCGCGATAAAGTCTATATTGTGGAGTGTGGCACGGCTTACGGTAGTGCCTGCCAGCCGCACGGGAGCGAGAATGGCCGTAGGAGTGAGAACACCTGTGCGGCCAACCGCGATATCAATGTCAAGGAGGGTGGTCTCCTGCTCCTCGGGAGGATACTTGTAGGCAACGGCCCATTTCGGAGTTCTCGTGCCCTCACCGAGAATTTCACGGTTGGAAAGCGAATCGGCCTTGACGACGGCACCGTCCATATCGTAAGGAAGCCCTGAGCGAAGCTCACCAAGGCGTGTGATATGCTCCCATACCGCATCGAAGCCACATACCGTCACCCGATTTTCAAGAACCTTGAAGCCAAGTTCGGCAAGGCGGTCTAAGGTTTCGGCATGGGTTTTCGGCGCGTGGCCGTCGGCATACAAGCTGCCCTCCTGGAGATTAAAGACGAAAATCGAAAGGCGACGCGAGGCGGTCACGCGCGAATCAAGCTGACGGAGCGAGCCCGCCGCCGCGTTCCGCGGATTGGCAAAGAGGGGCTCGCCTGCCGCCTCGCGCGCTTCGTTGAGGGCGGAAAACACCTCGCGGGGCATATAGACCTCACCACGCACCACGAGGCGGGGAAGAGGCTCGCTGAGTGTCAGCGGAATGGCGCGCACGGTGCGAAGATTTTCGGTAACGTCCTCGCCTACAAAGCCATCACCCCGTGTGGCCCCGCGGACAAAAACACCGTTTTCATAGATAAGAGAGACCGAAAGACCGTCTATCTTCGGCTCTACCGAATAGAGGGCATCCTCGCCGACAACGGCGTCGCAGCTGCGGAGAAAATCCGCAAGCTCCTCTGCCGAGAACACATCATCAAGGCTCCCCATCTGCTTCCCGTGAGTCACCTTGCCGAAGCGCTCGGAGGCAAGACCGCCCACCCTTTTAGTAGGGGAAGCGGGGCTGTCAAATTCGGGAAATTCCGCTTCAAGCTCCAAAAGCGCACGAAAAAGAGCATCATATTCATAGTCCGAAATCTCGGGAGAATCCTCCTCGTAGTAGAGGCGGGAATGGTAGCGTATCCTCTCGCGGTATTCCTCTATCAGCCGTTTGGCTTCCTGACGTTCCATAAGCACTCTCCGTTTGGTTATTTCTGTTAACTCCATTGTACCGCAAAACTCCCCTCCTGTCAAGAAAGGCAAGCGAATTTGTTCGCCTCGTGCCAGCAATGTACCGTGGCACTTATGTATAGTATTCTTTGTATTTTACCGCATGTATCCCTTACTTCTCGCAAAAAAAGCCTTTGCGGTCTCTCGACGGGAAGCAGAGAGGCACAAAGGCTTTTTTCTTTTATCGGCTATTCAGCGAAAGGATCTTTTCGAGAGAGGCAAGCCGCACCGCCACGGCAAGAACCTCCGCCGCCGTCGAAAGAGAGGCATCGTCGGCATAGGTGGGAGCGAGGCGAAGATTGCTGTCATGAGGGTCGCGTCCGTAGGGAAAGGTCGCGCCCACCTTGGTTAGAACTACACCTGCCTCAGCACAAAGGGCATAGACACGGGAGGCACACCCATCCATTACCGTGAGCGAGGAAAAGTAACCGCCGTGGGGCACGGTCCACTCGGCAACACCGCAGTCTGCAAGGTCGCGTTCAAGAGCCGAGAGAAGCACACGGAACTTGCGCCCGACAACCCTGCCGTGCTCACGCATATGGCGGTAAAGTGAGCCCTCCTCGGCAAAGTAACGGACATGACGGAGCTGATTTAGCTTGTCGTACCCTATGGTCTGCACCGTCATAGCGGCGCGAATTTCCTTCAGGTTGGCCTCCGAGGCGGCGAGCATCGCAACGCCCGCGCCGGGGTAAGTAATTTTGGAGGTGGAGGTGAAATAGAATACCCTGTCACCGTGCCCCTTTTCCTCGGCAAGCGCAAGGATATCGGCAAGCTCGTCATCCTCATCGCCGAAGCCGTGCACGGCATAGGCGTTGTCCCACATAATACGGAAGTCGGGTGCAGCCGTTTCCATTGCGGCAAGGCGCGCCACCACGGCATCGCTGTACGTAATGCCTGTGGGATTGGAATACTTCGGCACACACCAGATTCCCTTCACGGCGGGATCGCGCACAAGCGCCTCCACCGCGTCCATATCGGGGCCCTCGTCCGTCATCTCCACGGGTATCATCTCAAAGCCAAGTGCCTCGGTAATGGCGAAATGTCGGTCATAGCCGGGAACGGGGCAAAGGAATTTCAGCTTTTCCTCACGGCACCAGGGGCGAAGAGAGCCAACCGTGCCGAAGAGCATGCAGCGGCAAAGGGCGTCATACATAAGATTGAGGCTGGAGTTCCCGCACACAATGATTTGCGAGGCGGGTATGCCCGTGTAGGACGAGAAGAGGCGGCGTGCCTCGGGAAGGCCGCAAAGCTCCCCGTAGTTGCGGCAGTCCATCCCGTTTTCGGCTGCCACGTCACCGCCTTCCGAAAGGGCGGTCAGAATACCGTCGCTCAGGTCCAACTGCTCCGAGGACGGCTTGCCGCGCGAAAGGTCGAGCGAAAGTCCTTTTGCACAAAATGCGCTGTAACGCGACTTCATCTCTCCGTATTCCTGCTCAAGTGCTGCACGCGATGCGTTCAAGTAGTTCATTTTTTCACCTTTTTGAAAGTTTCTTTGCGTAATATTTCTTTTTTTCGTTATGTACGACGTCTATTATACTATTCCTGCTTTCATTTTGCAAGTCCTTTTTCAAAAAAATTCATTTTTTTCTTTTTTTCTTGCCCCGTTTTTCGGGCGACACGGGAAAAAGCGGAAAAATGTCTGCCTTTCTCCTTCTCCTTTGGGAAGTTGACCGCAAGCACTTGACAACTTCGCGCGGGTGCGATATAATGTGATATAATGTGAATAATTTACTTTTCAGCTATTTACCGTTTAAGGAGACAAAAGCATGGCGAACAACGAAAAAATGGTAGACCAGATTACCTCCATGGAGGAGGATTTTGCCAAGTGGTATACCGACATCGTAAAAAAAGCAGACCTTATTGATTATTCGAGCGTGAAGGGGTGCATGATTATCCGCCCCTACGGCTATGCCATTTGGGAAAACATTCAGAAAATTCTGGATGCCCGCTTCAAGGCAACCGGGCACGAAAACGTTTATATGCCTATGTTCATTCCCGAATCCCTCCTTCAAAAGGAAAAGGACCATGTGGAGGGCTTCGCGCCCGAGGTGGCCTGGGTTACCATGGGGGGCAACGAGCGTCTCAACGAGCGCCTTTGCGTCCGTCCGACCTCGGAAACCCTTTTCTGCGAACATTATGCCAATATCATCCGCTCCTACCGCGACCTGCCGAAGCTCTATAACCAGTGGTGCAGCGTTGTACGGTGGGAGAAAACCACACGCCCCTTCCTGAGAAGCCGCGAGTTCCTCTGGCAGGAGGGGCACACCATGCATGCCACCGCCGAGGAGAGCGAGGCCGAAACACTGCAAATGCTCGGTGTGTATGCCGACTTTTTTGAAAAGGACCTCGGCATGCCCGTGCTTCGCGGCAGAAAAACCGACAAGGAGAAGTTCGCGGGAGCCGAGGCAACCTACACGGTTGAGGCCCTGATGCACGACGGCAAGGCCTTGCAGGGCGGTACCTCTCACAACTTCGGCGACGGCTTTGCGAGAGCCTTCGGTATCCAGTATCTCGACAGGGACAACAAGCTGAAATACTGCCACCAGACCTCCTGGGGCGTTTCCACCCGTATTATCGGCGGAATCATCATGACGCACGGCGATAACAACGGTCTTGTGCTCCCCAGCGCAGTCGCACCGATTCAGGTCGTGATTGTGCCTGTGCAGATGCACAAGCCCGGGGTGCTGGAGGCGGCACGCGAGCTTATGGCGCAGCTTTCTCAAAGCTACCGTGTCAAGCTGGACGACAGCGACAATTCGCCCGGCTGGAAGTTTGCCGAATACGAGATGAAGGGAGTTCCGCTTCGCATCGAAATCGGGCCGCGCGATATCGAAAACGGCCAGTGTGTAGTGGTGCGCCGCGACAACCGTGAGAAGCTCTTCACCCCGATAACCGAGCTCTCCCGTGTAGTAGGCGAGCAGCTGGAGGCACTGACGCGCGCTCTCTTTGAAAAAGCCTCGGCCAACCGTGCAGCGCGCACCTATACGGCAAAGACACTTGACGAGCTCGTGGAAATTGCCGGACAGAAGAACGGCTATATCCGCGCCATGTGGTGCGGCGACGTTGCCTGCGAGGAGAAGCTCAAGGAGGTTGCCGACGTCACGTCGCGCTGCATTCCCTTTGACGATACAGAGGAGGTTGCCGCCACCTGCGTGTGTTGCGGCAAGCCTGCACGCTCCTTGGTCTATTGGGGCAAGGCCTATTGACCGAACTCACAAAAAACCGAAAGGACGCCAAGACCTATGGCACAGAAGTTTAGCACCTCGCGCTCTCCGGGCGGTCATCTCTTGACAATCAACTCCACCGATGAGCTCGCCGCCCCCTCTTCCTACCTCGAAGAGGTCGCAAAGCACGGCGGTAGCCATGGCTATGTCCTTTTTTCCTACGGTAGCACCGAGCAAGATGGGCTCTGGCAGCGGAGTGCGAATGAATTCCCTCTTTATGTGGGAATTGTCCTGCGCCCTCCCTTCTCCGCTGCGCGCGGCAGTATGCTTTCGGTTCTCGGAGCCTTGGCGCTTGCGCGCACCGTATCTCGCCACTCGGACGGAAAGCCTCTTATCCGCTGGGTGAGCGACGTCTATTCCGGAAGAAGAAGGATTGCCTTTGTCAAAACGCACGCCGCCCTCTCGACGAACGGCGGGCTTCGTTATGCCACGGTTCACCTTTCTCTTCTGATAACCGAGAATTTCGAAGGGACGCTTCACGAGGTGGTGAGCAGTGTCTTTTCCAGCCAGAGAGAAACCCTCTTGGAACGGGTGGCGGGGACTTTGATTTCCGAGTTTTTCACACTCTACGAATCCTTTGCCACCACTGACAGCACCGCCTTCCTTGAAGAATATCGCTCACTTTCGCTTTTGCAGGGCAAGCGTATTCGCTTTCTTCGCGACGGCAAGCGCCACCGCGCCACGGTCATCGGCATTGATGACAATGCGCGCCTTGTGGTCACACCGCGGCGTGGACGAAGCGAGCTTCTCTGCACTGCCTCGGAGCTTTACGACCCGAAGCGCACACGCAAGACTCAGAAACCCCTGTGAAAAACCGATGCGCCTTCCCCGCTTTTACTCTCAGCGTATGAAAAAGAGCACCTCGCGGTGCTCTTTTCTTTTTTGAGTATTCCCGACAGAGCACGCAGGCTCTTAGCTTACAGCTCATTTCTCATGAGGTCCTCAAGCGTCTCCCGTCTGACAATCAGCCTGTCCTCTCCGCCCGAAAGCAACACCATCGGGGGGCGCGGCAGACGGTTGTAGTGCGAGGCCATGGCATAATTGTAGGCACCCGTCGTGAGAACGGCCAGAAGGTCGCCCCTCCTTGGCTCAGGCAGTGCCACGCCCTCCTGAATCAGGTCGCCGCTTTCGCAGCAACGGCCTGCTATGGAGGCCACAAAATCGCGCGAATCGCCCATGCGGTCTGCGGGCTCTACCGTATAAGGAGAACCGTAAAGGGCAAAGCGCGGATTATCCGCCATTCCGCCATCAACCGAAACATAGTTTTTGAAGCCGGGGATTTTCTTTACGGAGCCCACCGTATAGAGGGTAATGCCTGCATCGGCCACAATGCTTCTGCCCGGCTCCATTCGCACTGCCGGCATGGGGTAGTCAAGCTCGCTTGCCGTTCTTTTCATTTCCTCGGCAATTTTCCCGATGTTGGCGGCGTAGTCCACCTCGGGGTGCTCGGCAAGATAGCGAACGCCCATGCCGCCACCAAGGTTTATCTCACGTGCCAGGAAGCCGACGGTGTCACGCATGCTCGCCGCAAAGCGCAAAAGAATACGGGCGGCATCGCAAAAGGGCTCGCTTTCGAAAATCTGGGAGCCTATATGCGAATGATAGCCGAGAACCTCAATATGAGGCAGAGTGAGTGCTGTGCGAAGAAGCTCCTCGGCCTGCCCTGTTTCTATCGCGGCACCGAACTTGGAATCAACCTTGCCCGTAGAAATCGACGCATGGGTATGCGGGTCGATGCCGGGAGTGAGTCGAAGAAGAACCCTCTGCCTTATGCCGCGAAGGGCGGCCTCGCGCTCGATGGCGGCAAGCTCGTCCCCACTGTCACACACAAAGCAGCCGACACCGCATTCCATCGCGTAAGCGATGTCGCTGTCGGTTTTGTTGTTCCCGTGGAAGTAGGCAGTCTCCATCGGGAAGCCTGCCGCCCTTGCCGTGCAAATCTCGCCCGAGGAAACCACGTCAATGCCCATGCCCTCCTCGCGCATAATACGGTAAATATCCTTGATACAGAGTGCCTTGCCCGCGTAAAGCGGAAGGGCATTCTCCCCGAAGGAGGCACGCATAGCCTCACGGTAGAGACGGCAGCGCGCGCGGATGCTGTCCTCGTCCATAAGATACAGCGGCGTGCCGTACTTCGCGGCAAGCTCCACGGTATCCCTACCCGCAAAGGTAAGGTGCTGTTCCTCATTGATGCTCAAATTTTTTGCTATCATAGCTGTTACCCTTTTGGCTTATTGCTCGCCAAGAAGCGAACGGACGCTGTAAAGCCCCGCCTCGTGGCCGACAAGATATTCGGCGGCACGGATGGCACCCTCGGCAAACAATGCGCGGCTGTGCGATTCGTGAGAGAGGGTAATGGTTTCCACACCCGTGTGGAGGTGCACCTCGTGCCGACCTACCACATTGCCCATGCGGAGCGAATGAATGCCGATATCGCCCTCCTGCCTGGCACCTGCCTCGTGACGGCCAACAACAAGCCTGCCGCCCTCGCGCACCTCGCGCACGCCCTCGGCCAGCATAAGCGCCGTACCGCTGGGAACGTCCAGCTTCTTATTGTGATGAATCTCGACAATCTCGACATCGGCCTTCGGAAAAATGGCCGCAGCCTGACGGGCAAGCGAGACGAGAAGCGCTATTCCGATGGACATGTTCCCCGAAAAGAAAACGGGAAGCCTCTCGGACGCTTCTCTGATAGCACCGCGCTCCTCCTCGGTCTGCCCCGTGGTGGCAATCACGAGGGGCAAGCGGCGCGACGCGGCGTAGGCAAGAAGAGAGGGCGTTGCCGAATGGTGCGAGAAATCAATCAGAACGTCGGCCTCCTCGCAGACATCGGCAAGTGCCGTATAGGTGGGAATCCCCTCCAAGGAAAGCGGGCTTACGTCTACCGCAGCAACCACCGTGTGGCACCCTGAGGTGCGGGCCACCGCCTCCAGCATTTCGCGGCCCATGCGCCCTGCGGCACCTGTCAAAATCATTCTCATAATCAGTCCTCAACCGATAAGATTTTCTTTTCTCATAAGCGAGAGCAAGGTCTCGCGATGTGCCTCCTCCATCGGCGTCAGGGGCAGACGGAGGAAGTCCTCGCAGAAGCCCATGGCGTTCATAGCGGCCTTCACGGGAATCGGGTTGCATTCCGAGAAGAGCGCACCGACAAGGGGCAGATAGTGTGCCTGCATTTGCATGCTCCCTCTGACATCTCCGCGCAAGAAGCGCTTGCAGAGCTCCGAGGTCTCGCGCGGCAGGAGGTTGGAGAGCACCGAAATCACGCCGCGGCCACCGCAGGCGAGAATCGGCACAATCTGGTCATCGTTGCCTGAATAGAGGTCAAGCTTATCCCCTACGAGCGCAACCGTTTCCACAATCTTCGAGATGTTGCCGCCCGCCTCCTTGATGGCGGCGATGTTGGGATGGTCGGCAAGGGCCGCATAGGTTGCGGGCTCAATATTCACTCCCGTGCGCGAGGGGACATTGTAAAGTATCATCGGGAGCGAGCAGGCATCGGCTATCGTCTCGTACATTTTGACGAGCCCCTTCTGGGTTGCCTTGTTGTAATAGGGAGTCACCACAAGATGCGCGTCAGCTCCCACGGCCTCCGAAAAGCATGCCAAATCCACAGCATACGCCGTGTCATTCGAGCCCGTGCCTGCAATAACGGGCACTCTGTGCGAAACCCTTTCCACCGCGAATCGGATGGCCTCACGGTGCTCCTCGTCGGTAAGCGTGGAGGCCTCACCCGTTGTGCCGCAGATAACAAGAGCATCGATGCCCGAATCAATCTGCCAATCGATAAGCCTGCCAAAGGCAGTGTAATCAATACCGTCCTCCGTCAGGGGTGTAACAAGCGCGGTGGCAGCGCCTTCAAAAATAGTTTTGTTTTTCATAGCCTTCCCTTTCTGTCTTTTATCATTCTTCAAAAAAACAAGCCCTTCCTATACGGAGGGCTACTTCAAAAGGCAAAAAACAGCCATAGCCGATAGCACTCCGCATAAGCGACAGTAAACAGGATGTTATTCCCTTTACCAGAAAAGCCTTTCGCCTCAGCCCTCTTCGGCACATTTCCCTTTCCCGTGCGGCACCCTTGCGAGGGGCCCTTTGCCGACAGTACTCTTGTCCTGTGCGCCTCTATCTTCTTCTATATTATACTCTCGCGCAAAGGCTTTGTCAATAGCCTTGCCACAAAGATTCAAAAAAACTTGCGGCATATCGGAAGGACCTCTCGCATAGGCTTTTAAAAAAGCCGGGATTTCATCCCGAGCCCCCCGGAGGTGAGCCAATGCCATTTGAAAAGAAGCCCCCGTCAGAGCCACTTGAGCCAAGTGCGCACCGCACTCTGCTTATCGCCGCCCTGCTTTTGGCAGTTGCCCTTTTTCTCGCAGGGCTTGGCGTGCGCTTCTTTCCGCACGAAGAGGTAGACACTGTGCTTCAGAACGTGCTTGAGGAGGAGGCGATTGTCGCCTTTTTGCAGCTTGAGCCGAACGAATAAGCAGGCGGCCCTTGTCCTCCTCTGGTTTTTGCCCCTCCTCTGCCTCTGCACCCGAGCCGAGCTTTTTATTCTTCTTTCGGCCATTCTGCTGCATGAGGGAGGACATCTTGCCGCCTTTGCGCTCACAGGTGAGCCTTGCCCCCGTCTTTTCGCCGTGCTCTGCGGGCTCACCTTTGAGCCCGCAAGACCGCTGCCTTACCGAAAGGAGCTTTGGATTGCCCTTGCGGGCCCCCTTGCCAACCTTTCCCTTGCCCTGACCACGCATTTTTGGTGCGATGAGGCCGTGCCGCAAACGGCACTTGCCGCGGTACACCTTCTTACCGCGCTTTGCAACCTCCTGCCCGTCGGAGGGAGTGACGGGGCCCGTGCTCTCTTTGCCGCGCTGGCGCTTATGCTGCCGCTCAGGGCCGCCGAGCGCACCTTTAAGCTCCTCTCATTCCTCTCTCTGGCCGCACTTGCCTTTGCCCTCTTTTATCTTTTGCTGTCACCCGGAGGAGGGGGCGCGCTTTTGCTTCTTCTTTCGCTCATGGCACGTGCCGCCACAAGGTGAATTTCCGCCCGCCTCGGGCGGTTTTTCTTTTCCCGAAAAATGCTTCCCGTGGGGCTGCGAGAGGCGTGCCGAGGAGGGGTTTTGAGGCTCACCCGCGCTGCCAAAAATTTTTTAAAAAAAATCATTGCATTTTGTCGTATATTCTGCTATAATGCTATTCGATTACTATACGGCGACACGCCGCAAAGAGAAGGGAGACTTTGACGAACAAGAAATGGAAAAAATCATTGAGTTAAGAGGAATTACCAAGGAGTTTGACGGAGAAAAGGTTCTTGACTCCATCGACCTCTATATCCGGGACAACGAGTTTGTTACTCTTTTGGGTCCCTCGGGCTGCGGCAAGACCACAACCCTGCGTATCATCGGCGGGTTCGTCACCCCTGATGAAGGCGAGGTTTACTTTGACGGGAAGAAGATCAACGACCTCCCTCCCCACAAGCGTCAGGTAAACACAGTATTTCAGAAATACGCCTTGTTCCCTCATCTTAATGTATACGAGAATATTGCCTTTGCCCTACGCTTGCAGAAGGTGCCTGAGGAGGAAATCTCGGCACGGGTGAAGGAAATGCTTGAGCTTGTTGCCCTTCGCGGCTTTGAAAGAAGAAACGTTACTCTTCTTTCGGGCGGTCAGCAGCAGCGCGTCGCCATCGCCAGAGCTCTTATCAACAAGCCGCGTGTTCTGCTTCTTGACGAGCCTCTCGGTGCCCTTGACCTCAAGCTGCGCAAGGATATGCAGAAGGAGCTGAAGAATATACAGCAGCAGACAGGAATTGCCTTTATCTACGTCACACATGACCAGGAGGAGGCGCTCTCTATGTCTGACACCGTGGTGGTTATGGCCAACGGCGTCATTCAACAGATCGGCACACCCACCGACATCTATAACGAGCCGAAGAACGCCTTTGTCGCCGATTTCATCGGAGAGAGTAACATTCTCGACGGCGTTATGCGCGAGGACCGCCGCGTTTACTTTGCCCGCCACCTTTTTGAATGCGTGGACGGCGGCTTCGAAAAGAACGAGCCCGTCGATGTTGTGGTGCGCCCCGAGGACGTGGACGTGGTTGAGGTGGAGCGCGGTATGCTCCGCGGCGTGGTTTCCTCCGTCACCTTCAAGGGTGTGCATTATGAAATCATTGTCGATATCGACGGCTTCAAATGGATGATTCAAACCACCGACTTTGTGGGTGAGGGCGCGGAAATCGGCCTCTACATTGAGCCCGATGCCATTCACATCATGAAGAAGTCTGAATTTTCCGGCATGTTCGGGGATTACAGCACGTACAGCGATGAGATGGACGAGCTGTCAAACCCCGACGGAGAATGCTCGTGAAGCGCGCCGATATCCTGCGCACCTCCAGCGCAGCCCCGCATATCGTATGGAGTGTCCTTTTTATCATAGCACCTCTCCTTTTTGTGCTCTATTATGCCTTCACGGACAAGGACGGCTCCTTTTCCTTCGCCAATATCCTTGACCTTTTCACGGCTGATTACATTACTATCTTCCTGCGTTCGCTTTGCTTTGCCATTATTGCGACCTTCGTTTGCCTTCTTATCGCTTATCCGCTTGCCTTTTTCATATCCCGCATGAAGAAGCACACGCAGGGCGTTCTGATTCTCCTTGTCATGCTCCCCATGTGGATGAACCTTCTGATTCGCACCTATTGCTGGATGAATCTTCTGGAGGCAAACGGGCTTATCAACACCATCCTCGGGACCGAATGGAAGATGCTCGGCACAAGCGGTGCCGTTATTCTCGGTATGGTTTACAATTTCCTGCCCTACATGGTGCTGCCGATTTGCACGGTTATGCAAAAAATTGATTCCTCGCTTCTGGAGGCCGCCTCCGACCTCGGCTGCAACGGCCCTCTTACCATGCTGAAGGTCATAATGCCGCTTTCGCTCTCCGGGGTGATTTCCGGCATTACCATGGTGTTTGTTCCCTCCATTTCCACCTTCTACATTTCGCAGAAGATGGGAGGGGGCAGCTTTGACCTCATCGGTGACACCATTGAGCGACAGTTTATGGCAAACACCAACTACAACATGGGGGCCGCGCTTTCTCTTGTCCTCATGGTCCTTGTACTCCTTTCCATGGCGGTTATGAACCGCTTCGGCGATGAGGAAGGAGGGATTGTGGTATGAGCCGTTCGTCAAAAATCCTGTCCCGCCTTTATGTGGGGCTTATCCTTGTGTTTTTGTACGCCCCCATCTTTATTATGATTTTCTTCTCGTTCAACGAGGGGAAAAGCCTTTCGGTTTTTTCGGGCTTCTCACTCCACTGGTACCGTGAGCTTTTTGCGCGTGCCGAGGTTATGGAGGCCCTAAAAAACACGCTTATCCTTGCCATTGTCTCCTCGCTCGTTGCGACGGTTATCGGTACGGCGGCGGCAGTCGGAATTTCTAAGATGAAGAACCGCTATCTCAAGAATTCACTCATGTCGGTTTCCAACATACCGATGATGAACCCCGACATTGTGACCGGTATCTCGCTTGCCCTGCTCTTCACCTTTGTGATGACCGTCCTCGGACTCACGAGCGTATTCGGCTTCTTCACGGTTCTCATTGCTCACGTAACCTTTAACATCCCTTACGTCATTCTCTCGGTGCTGCCAAAGCTCCGCCAGATGGACAAGCACCTGCCCGAGGCCGCGCGCGACCTTGGCTGCACGCCGATACAGTCCTTCTTCCGTGTCGAGCTGCCCGCCATACTCCCCGGTATCCTTTCGGGCTTTCTGATGGCCTTCACGCTCTCGCTGGACGACTTTGTCATCAGCTATTTCAACACCGAGGATTTTCAAACCCTGCCTATTGTGATTTACGGCATGACAAAGCGCACCGTAACGCCCGATATGTATGCACTTTCCACCCTTATCTTCGGAACGGTGCTCCTGCTTCTTGTGCTTTCCAACGTGATGAGCGCACGGCAGGAAAGCCGCGAGGCAAGGCTTGCCCGCAAGAAGAGAAAGGAGGCGGCAAAATGAAGCGGAGAATCCTTTCTCTTCTCCTCCTCTCTGTCCTTCTCCTTCTCCCGATTCTCGGCATGAGCTCGTGCGGCCCCCGGGTGACACGGCTTTACATCTACAACTGGGGAGAATATATGCCCCTCGGCGCTGATGATTCGGTGAACGTTCTCGAGCTTTTTGAGGAGTATTACTACGAGGAATACGGAGAACGGCTTGAGATTGTCTACTCCATCTTTTCCTCCAACGAGGAGATGTATGCCAAGCTGAAGAACGGCTCCTCGAAAATCGATTTAATCATTCCCTCCGACTACATGGTGGAGCGTCTGATTATTGAGGATGCGCTTGCCCCTCTTGATTTTGAAAACAACATTCCTCATTTTGAGAACATAAACGAGCGCTTCCATCGGCCCGACTATGACCCCGACGGGCTTTACTCGGTCCCCTATACCTACGGTCTTGTCGGACTGATTTACAACCGCGACATGGTGGACCTCTCGGACTTTGAGGGGATTGACGAGAACGGCGAGCCCTACGTCCGTGACGATGTTTCCTGGCGGATTTTGTGGGACGAGAAATACCGCGGGCAGATTCTGAACTTCAATAACTCCCGCGATGCCTTCGGTATTCCGCAGTTTGTTCTCAGCTATGAAAACGGTGCCACAAGCGAAACCGACAACTATGTAAATACCGGGGACAGGGCACGTTGGGACGCGGCACTTGAAATGCTAAGGGAGCAGAAGCCGCTTGTGCAGGCTTATGTCATGGACGAGGTCTTCAACAAAATGGAAAGCGGCGCAGCTGCCCTTGCGCCCTACTATGCCGGCGATTTCTACACCATGCAGGAGGAGAATGAGTCGCTCGGACTTGTGTACCCCAAGGAGGGCACCAACATTTTTGTGGACGCCTTCTGCGTTCCCAAAAACACGCCGCCCGAGCGCAAGCTCGCGGCAGAGCGCTTCATTGATTTTGCCCTTTCCACAAGTGTTACCGTAGGCGGCGAGGAATACAACATTGCCCGTGATATTGCCGAATACATCTACTATGCCACCCCGAACGACGCCGTGGCTCTGGATGAGGAATATGAGCTCTTTGAGGACGAGGTTCTCTACCCCGACCTGAGCGACGGCAGCTATCCCACCTATTACTACCGCAACCTTGACGCAGAAACCCTGAACTATGCCAACTCCCTTTGGGAGGAGCTGAAAATCGGAAGCGGAGGCGACACGGGTGTGTATATTATCACAGCCCTTATCGTGGGTGGTGGAATTGCCCTCTTCCTTTTCCTCTACATCCGCAAGAAAAAACGCGCAAAATACTACTGAGTAGCAAGGCACAGGTGACCGGCGCCCCGGCTTCCTGTGCCTTTTTTTCGCTTTCCGGGAGGCTTTTTGTGACCTTATCACAGAAAAGAGGCGGCACCGTAAAGTAAAATAGAAGCAGTGAAGCGTAGTCTTTCACAGTATCTATGACTTGAAAGGATAATTCTATGAAGCAGAGATTTTTCCGTTGCGCGCACTGCGGCAACATCATCGCTTTTGTAAAGGACAGCGGCGTGCCTGTGGTATGCTGCGGCGAAAGAATGACGGAAATCATTCCGGGAACCACCGATGCCTCCGTCGAAAAGCACGTCCCCGTTTACCGTCTGGAGGGGAACCGACTCCTTGTTACCGTCGGCTCGGTTGCCCACCCGATGACACCCGAGCATTTTATCGAATGGGTTTCTGTGGAAACCAAGCTCGGCAACCAGCGCAAGCTCCTCTCCCCCAACACGCCGCCCGAGGTATGCTTCTCGCTCTGCGAGGGAGATGAGGTCGTGGCCGTGTATGCCTACTGCAATCTCCACAGCCTCTGGAAGGCCTGATTCCCTAAAGTGAGCTCTGCCCCCGAAGGTCCTCTACGGCATTCGGGGCTTTTTATGTTTCCCCGATGGGGCTCTCCTTCCTCACAGGAAGGAGAGCCCCATTCACACAAATTTGCGATTTTTTCAAACAAGGACTTGACAAATGCCTTTCTCTATCGTATAATGTATGAGTATGAATACGCGCGGGACAAGTCTATAACCGCTTCTGTAACGCAAGTTATAGAATTCACTCGTATCCCAGAGAAGGAGGTGTCGCCATGAAGAGGACCTATCAGCCTAAGAAAAGGCAGAGAAAGATGGAGCATGGCTTCAGAAAAAGAATGGCAACCGCTAACGGTAGAAAAGTTCTTAAGAGAAGACGTGCCAAAGGCAGAGCCCAGCTTACCTATTGATGTGTGCCGACAATAAACTCCGATATCCGCTTCGGCCGTTATCGGAGTTTTTGTTTGCCAAAGAGGAGGCAATGCTATGAAATTCCCCGCAATCCAAGAAAACCATTTGTTCACAAAAGCGTATTCAAAGGGCAAGCGGTATGTGACCGAGCGGCTTGCCGTATATCTTCTGCCCGACTATGCCGCCAAGAGGCTGGCAAAGGCGCACCCCGACCACGTTGTGGTAAATCGCCTCGGGCTCACTGTATCCAAAAGAATCGGTTCGGCTGTGGTGCGCAACCGCACCAAGCGCATTCTTCGCGAGGGCTACCGTGCCGCTATCGAAGAAGCGCCCATCAAGGTCGGCTATCTTATTGTGATTGCCGCGCGTGAGCGCGCTGTGAACGCAAAGAGCCATGACCTTCAGCGCGACCTTGTGCGCGCATTTCGCAAGCTGGGGCTCTGCGTATGAAGCAGCTTTGCATTCTGCTGATACGCGGCTACCGAAGGCTTATCTCCCCCCTGAAACCGTCCTGCTGCAGGTTCACTCCAACCTGCTCCGCCTATGCTATTGAAGCATTTGAAAAACGTGGCTTTTTTGTCGGGCTTTTCCTTTCCTGCTGGCGTGTTCTGCGCTGCAACCCCTTCTGCCGCGCAGGGTATGACCCTGTGCCGCTTAAAGGAATCCGCCCCTTTAGCAGGTCATGGGAGGAGAATGAGGAATCCTATGAAACGGAGGAATACTAATGTTTGATTTTATCCTGAATCCCATCTCTCAAGGACTTGGGTATGTCATGCGCTTTTGCTACTATACCATTGGGTTTGAAAGCTATGCGCTGGCACTTTTCTGGTTTGCTCTTATTGTGAAGATTGTTCTTCTGCCCTTTGGCATCAAGCAGCAGAAGAATCAAATCAAAGGGGCAAAGCTCCGCCCCAAAATGTACGCGATTGAGAAAAAGTATGCAGGCCGCACCGACCAGGTAACCCTGCGTAAAAAACAGCAGGAAATCATGGATATGCAGCAGAAGGAGGGCTATTCTCCTCTTTCGGGTTGCCTTCCCATGCTGATTCAGCTCCCTCTTATTATCGTTCTTTATCGCATCATCCAACGCCCTCTCACCTATATCTGCCGTCTCGGTGCAGATGCCATTAAAGCACTCGCGGAGGGTACGGGTGTAAAAAACGTTGCCAACGAAATTGAAATTCTCGGAAAAATCACCTCTCCCGATGCGTTCCCCGATGTGCTTGCCGGGGTTGATTTACCGAATTTCGACCTTTTCGGCATTATTAACCTTTCGGTGGCACCTGCCATTATTTCGCTGGGAGCTATCATCCCCCTTCTCGTCTTTACCGCCCAGTTCCTCACCATGAAGATATCGCGCAAGCTGAATCCCATGATGACACAGGGGCAAAATCCCGAGGCGGCAATGTCCATGAAAATCATGGACCTTATGATGCCCCTCATGATACTCTTTATGGCCTTTACTCTCCCCGCGGCCCTTGGGCTTTACTGGCTCTTTCAGGCCATTCTCGGCATCGGGCAGACGCTTCTGCTTGCCAAGCTTATGCCTATGCCCACCTTTACCGAGGAGGAGCTGAAGGCAGCAGAGCGCGAGCTCCGCGGCAAGGCACCCCGCCGCAGAGTGGGGGCAGGCGCCGACGAGAGCGTGAATACCGAAGAGCCCCCCGTGCGCCCTCGCTCTCTCCATCACATTGATGACGACGATGAGGACGAGCTGCCGCCGAGGCAGCCGCAGGCCCGCAGAGGTCAGGGCGGAAAAAAGGGAGGGCGTAGCAGCATTGAAGCCGCGCCTCTCAAGCCCCGCAGAGAAAACGATGACGAATAACGATTAAGGAAGGATATCTGTATGATAAAAGAGATTACCGCCACAGGAAAGGACCTTTCCGAGGCAAAGGAAAATGCTATCGCGGCACTTGGCGCACAGCCGGATGCCGACGTTCAGTTTGAGCTTATTGATTTAGGCACCCGCGGCATCTTCGGCATTGGCGCACGCCCTGCCAAGGTCCGTGCCTACATTGAACTCCCCGATGCACCCGAGCGCCGCCCGCGCGGTGAGCGTCAAAAGGGCACCTCCGAGACACCTGCCGCCTCGGACGATGGGCGCAAGGGAGAACGCGAGGGCAGCTCTCGCAGAGGAGGCCGTCGCAGAGGCAAGGGCGGCAAGGGCGAATCCGCCAGCAGCACACGCCGTGCCGAAATTGAGGAGGCCGTGCGCGATGCCAAGCAAAAAAGCACCGCCATGCGGAGTGTAGTGATTCCCGAAAGTGAGTTGACCTTTGAAAAGGTTGAGGTTGCCCCCGGTGAAAACCGTTCCTTCGATTTCATCTGCACGCTTATCCGCAACATGGGGCTCGATGCCGAGGCTACCCTTTACACCTCCAGCGACGGCACCCTCCGTATTACCATCACGGGTGAGAGCGCTTCCAGCCTTATCGGCCATCACGGCGACACCCTCGATGCCCTGCAATACCTTGCCAACCTTGCCGCCGCCCAGAAGAACGAGAACGGCGAGAAAATCAAAACCCGTGTCACCATTGACATTGAGGGATACCGCCAGAAGCGTGAGGATACCCTGCGCGCCCTGGCCCGCCGCAAGGCCGCACAGGCTCTGAAAAACCGCCGCAGCGTTATGCTGGAGCCCATGAGCGCCTATGAGCGCCGTATTATCCACTCTGAAATTCAGGGAATCGACGGTGTCTCCACCAATTCCGTAGGAAGCGACCAGAATCGCAAGATTGTCATTTTCCTGACCGACAAGCGCGGCACCGCCGCCCTTGCCGAGGAAGCCGAGGGCTCCGAGGCCGAGGTGAGCACCTCCGCCGCAGAGACGGCTGCCGAAACCGAAGACAATGTGTGAGTGGAGCACCACGATAGCTGCCATTTCGACCCCACCCGGCAAGGGTGGGGTCGCCGTTATACGCCTCTCAGGCAGCGAAGCACTTACCATTGCCGAAAGGGTTTTCCGTCCACGGGGAAAACGCACCCTCAGGGAGGCTCCGCGCATAGCCCTTTACGGCGACTTCCTTGAAAACGGGAAGGCCATCGACGACGGTCTTGCCCTCTCCTTCCCTGCCCCGAGCTCGTATACCGGAGAGGATACCGTTGAGTTTTCCTGTCACGGAGGCGTGCTGATTACCCGTACGGTGCTGGAGGCCCTCTTTGTAGCAGGAGCCGTGCCTGCGGCGCCCGGAGAATTCACGCGCCGTGCCTATCTTTCTGGAAAACTCGGTCTCACCGAGGCCGAGGCAATTGCCTCGCTTCTGGATGCGAGGAGCATGGCCCAAGTGCAAATGGCAGCGGCACGCGGCCTTCTTTCGGAGGGGCTTGACAAAGCCTTCCGCGAGGGGCTTTCTCTTGTGAGTGCCGCCGAGGCTGTGATTGACTTCCCCGACGAGGACCTTTCCGAGCTTTCGCCCGAGGAATTTGAAGCGCGCCTTTCGACTCTTTATCAAAAAATAAAATCGCTTGCCGACACCTATCGCACGGGCCGTGCCATCAGCGAAGGTGTGCGGGCTACCATTGTGGGCCGCCCGAATGTCGGAAAAAGCAGCCTTTATAATCTTCTTCTGGGAGAGGAGGCTGCCATTGTCAGCGAATATGAGGGTACCACCCGTGATATACTGGAAAAAACGGTGCCCGTCGGGCGAGTGCTTCTCCGTCTTTCCGATACCGCGGGGCTGCGAAAAACCGAAGACCCTGTTGAAAGGATTGGTGTGGAGCGTGCACGCTCCGCCATGCGCGATGCTGACCTCCTTTTGCTTGTTTTCGATGCCTCGCACCCGCTTTCCGAGGAGGAAAGAGAGCTCCTTCGCGAGGACAAGGGCGATGCCCTACGGATTGCAGTCCTTAACAAATGTGACCTCAAGGAGACCATTGAAGCAGACGAAATCGAACGGCATGTCAAGCATATAGTGCGCCTTTCGGCAAAGGCGGGGGAGCTTGCCCCGCTTACCTCGCTTATCGAAGTGCTTTTTACCGACGGCGAGCTTCGCATAGGAGAAGCCCCCATCGTTGCCTCCGCGAGGCAGTATGCCTCGCTTTGCCGCGCCGCCGACGCGCTCCTTTCGGCGCTGAACGGTCACCGCGACGGAAGCCCCACAGATATGGTGCTTTTTGAGCTCACAGAAGCCCTCAAGGCTTTGGGCGAGGTAGACGGACGCACGGTAAACGAGGCCGTCGTTCAGGAAATATTCAGTCATTTTTGCGTGGGAAAATGAAAAAGGACTGCCAAAAAGCTTGGCAGTCCTCCTCCCTTAACGGTCTCTTCTGTTCCGCATACGGGGAAGAAGAATAACCACAAGGGTGATGATGGCAGCGGCTATCAAAACCGCTAATATAATACCCACCATACGGCCCCCTTCGCCGTCATCGGTCATAGACTGAGTGGTTGTGGGGCTTGTGGTAACAGCGCCCGTCGTGGGAGCTACTGTGGTTCTCGGCGCCGTTGTTGTGGCCGGTGCCGCACTTCCCTGCCCGCTGGTTGTCACAGGGCTTCCTGTTGTCGTCACAATGGTTGTCACAACACCGTCATCGTCGCCAACGTTCCCCGTCACCGGGGCAGCCACCGCCGTCACTGCTGTGACGGCAAAAAGAAGACAGGCGGCGAGAAACAGGGTTATTATCTTGTTCTTCATTATAGGTTCCTCCGACAGCAATAGCTGCCTACATAGTATGGCACGGATTTTCTTTTTTATGAAGGAGACACATAGCAGTATATGGAAACCAAGCGATTTTCCAAAAACGATGCCGGCTTTATCTGCTCCCACTGTCAGAGGGAGGTAAAGCCGCTTGGCTATACCTCGCGCAACCATTGTCCCTTTTGCCTTTGGTCGCTTCATGTGGATGTCATGCCGGGAGACAGGAAAAATACGTGCCGCGGAGAGATGCGTCCTCTTTTTGCAGAGCCTGATGCCAGGCGCGGCTACATCATTACACACGAATGCACCGTATGCGGTGCGCGGAGCCGCAACCGCACAACACGTTCGCCGGGAGAAGAGCAGGAGGACAATCTCTCACTTCTGATTGCTCTTACCGCAGAAAGCCATTAGCATAAAAACTCCTCTCTATCCCCATACTGTGGGAAACGGAGGAGTTTTTTATGCTTGCTATTCTGCTTCGAACTGCCCTCATCTACCTTATTATATCCGCGGTAATTCGCGTGATGGGAAAGCGCCAGGTCGGTGAGCTTGAAATGTCTGAGCTTGTCACAACCCTTTTGATTTCCCAGCTGGCCTCCCTGCCGATTGAGGACCCCGAAATTCCCTTGCTTCATGTGACCGTGCCACTCCTTCTGATTGCCGCGGCGGAAATCATCATTACCTTCCTGAAGGGGCATATCAATTTTCTGAAAAAGATATTTGAAGCCCGTCCCTCTATCCTGATTGACCGCGGAAAAATCAACCAGAAGGAGCTTTTACGCATGCGGCTCACGATTGAGGAGCTGATGAGCGAGGTGCGGCAGCAGGGATACCGCGATATTCAGGATATTTATTACGCCATTCTGGAGGAAAACGGGAAGTTTTCTCTCCTCCCGAGGAGCGACGCCGAGCCGCTCACCCCGAAGGCAATCGGCAAGCAAGTGAGCGAGGTGGGCTATTCCCACTCGGTTGTTTCGGACGGTATCATTGACAGGAAAATGCTTTCCTATATCGGACGCGACGAGGTCTGGCTACGGGCGGTTTGCGAAAAGGAGGGCACAAAGCCGGAGCTTGTCTTCCTGCTCACGGTAAACGAACGGGGAGAAACCAATCTTATTAAGAAGGAGGAATCGGCGTGAAGGCCTTTATCATAGCGCTCAGCGCGGTAGTGCTCACCGTCGCGTCGGTGCTGACACTCACCTTCGTCGGTACCGCACGCCTCTCCTCTTATCTTGCGGCGCTGCCCGACGAGAATATGCCGAGCCATGAATCGGAGGAGGCACTTACAGCACTTTCCGAGCGCGTTCTCGGCGAGCTCACCCTGCTCAATGCACTCTTCCCTCACGGTAGGGTGGATGAGCTTAACAGTGTCCTGCGGCGAACAACCGAGGCGGCTAAGGTGCGTGATGACGCCGAATACCGTATTCTTTGCGGCGAGCTCACCGCCATTCTGCGGGATATGCGCCGCGACCTCACCCTTTGCTTCTCGGACCTTGTGTAGGAGAAAAAGAGTGCCCGTGTGCTTAGCTTGTATCGTGCTAAGCACACGGGCATTCTTCATTCGGAAAGAAGGTGCTCCGCAAGCTCAGAGGGAGTATGGAAAATAGCTTCGGCCCCCGCCGCCTTGAGGACGGCCTCGGAGCGAAAGCCCCAGGAAACCGAGAGGCACGGGAGCCCGGCGGCCTTAGCGGTTTCAATATCCACCTCACTGTCTCCGATGAACACAGCACCGCAGGGAGAGACGCCAAGCTCACGAAGCGCGACGAAGACGGCATCGGGCGCGGGCTTGCGCGCTACGGTTTCGCTCTCTCCCACCGCCACCTTTACGGTATCTCCGAAATAGGTCGCGGCAAGCGACTTGACAGCGGCATCAAACTTGTTGGACACAATCGCCATTGGCAGGCCTGCCTCAAAAAGACGGGAAAGCATAGGAAGAATTCCGTCATAGGGGGCCGTTTCGTCCTCCTTATGCTCACTGTAATAGGCACGAAAATCGTCATAAACACGGGAATAGTCGGGGTTTTCCGCCCCGCCCGGCAAAGCGCGTGCCACAAGGTTGGCCACACCGTTGCCCACCATAGGAAAAAAAGCAGGCAGCTCGTGGACGGGGTAGCCGTTCTTGCGAAGCGAGAAGTTCACCGCATTGGCAAGGTCACGAATGGTATCAAGAAGGGTACCGTCCAAATCAAAAATCAAGGTTTTATATTTCATAGCTCCTCTTCCTCAATCACAGTTCCATCCTCGGTGAGAAGGGCCAGCCGAAGCACCGTTGCCGATTCTGAAAGGGGGTTCCCGCAAAGGATACCCGCCCTCTCACGGAGGATTTGCAAAAGATAGTCTGTGTTCATAAAGGCGCCGCCCTCGGCGCGAAGGACAATATGAAGTCGGATAGCCCCATCGGAGAATTCGGAGGTCACCGAAAAAATATTCCCCGAAATATCCACGTCTCGCGCCCCTGCCTTGGAGCGTTTAAAGACGGTGAGGGGCTTTTCGCGAAGGATTTTCGCGAGCGTGGCAGCCATCTCGTGGCTCCCGCCCTCGGTGATGACCGTTATTCGATATTCGGCAAAAGCAACCATTGAAAAGGCTGCCGCAGGATAGCCTGCCGCCGTAATGCGCAGGCCGTCAGGCAGAGTCATATTCATAGCCGCCATCGCCTCCTTCGGCGAGGTATCGGCGGCGAGCCGAACATCCACATACTCGCAAAGACTCTCCTGCCCTACGGGAAGGGGCGCGGCAAAGGCAAGCTTTGGGTGAGGGGAAAAGCCCTCGGAATACCAAAGCGGAAGCCCTGCACGAAGGGTAGCCTTTGTGAAGGTGCGAAGGACATCAAGGTGAGAGACATAGGCAAGCGCACCACTCTTCCTGTAACGGAAGCGAAGAGTGATATGAGGAGAATCTCCTCTTCTCTCCTTAGCAATCAGGGACACCATGTTGTCTTACCTCCCAGTGAAGAAGCTCCGCAGCCCGAGCAGTGCTCGGCGCAGGAGGGAGTGGTCTTCCCCTCATAGGCACGGTCACGCTCACGGAGAAGGAAGGCCTTACTGACGCCGCAATCAATCATATCCCACGGCAAAACCTCATCCCTGCCAAAGGCGCGGTTGGCATAAAAGCTCGGGTCGGTCCCCGCGCGTTCAAAGATATCGCACCATGCCTCATACGAAAAGCATTCGTCCCAAGCATCGAGATATCTTCCCTCCTCGGCGGCGAGGAGAAGTGCGCGCGAAAGGCGTCGGTCACCGCGGGCAAGGACGGCTTCAATGCGCGAAACCCTCGCGTCGTGATAATGGTAGGTGACACGGCGGTCTGTAATACAGCTTTTGAGATACTCCTGCTTGCGCGTGAGCTCCTCAAGGCTGTCCTGTGCCTCCCACTGAAAGGGGGTAAAGGGCTTCGGGATGAAACAGGAAACACTGAGCGTTACCGAAACGCCACGCCCGCTTCTCTTTTCCTTCGGCACCTCAAAATAGCGGTGCACAACATGGCTCCCAAGGGTGGAAATCCCCATGAGGTCCTCGTCACACTCGGTAGGAAGGCCGAGCATAAAATACAGCTTAACATTCCCCTTGCCTGCCTCGAAGGCGATTCCCGTGGCACGCAAAAGGTCCTCCTCGTTCACGTTCTTGTTAATCACGTCGCGCAGGCGTTGCGTACCTGCCTCAGGAGCAAAGGTGATACCGCCCATACGGACCGTGGAGATTTTGTCCATCAGCTCCTTGGTAAAGCTGTCCACGCGAAGAGAAGGTAAAGAAAGGTTTACCTTTTTCTCATTGGTAAAGGTGAGGAGACGGTCTGTCAGCTCATCAACATGCGAATAGTCACTGATGCTGAGCGAAACGAGTGAGATTTCCTCATAGCCCGTATTGGCAATCAGGGAGGCGGCCATATCGCAAAGGGCATCAACAGAGCGCTCTCTCACGGGACGGTACACCATACCCGCCTGACAGAAGCGGCAGCCGCGAATGCAGCCGCGATAGGTTTCAAGCATTACGCGGTCATGCACCGTTTCGATATACGGAAGAACCGGGAAAAGGGGCACGCGCGCGCGGTCAAGGTCGGAAACGATACGCTTCTTCACCTTGGCGGGAACGTCCGGGAAGCGCGGCTGAATGGCCGAAATACGCCCGTCCTCAAAATAGCTCACGGTATAGAGAGAGGGAACGTAGAAGCCTTCAAGATGCGAGGCCTCGCGCAGAAAGGCAGCCTTTGTATAGCTCCCGTCCTTTTTCATTCTGGCAAGGAGAGCCATAAGCTCGGGCAGAGCCTCCTCTCCCTCACCGATAGAAAAGATGTCAAAGAAATCGGCCATCGGCTCGGCATTGTACGCACAGGGACCGCCGCCGAGAAGAATGGGGGAATCCTCACCGCGCTCGGAGGCGAGAAGAGGAATACCTCCAAGCTTCATCATATGAAGCACCGTGGTATAGCAAAGCTCATACTGCATGGTGAAGGCCACCACATCAAATTCCGAAATCGGGTCACCGCTTTCCATCGCGCAAAGCGGAAGTCCGTGCTCCCTCATTTTCGCATCCATATCCACCCACGGGGCAAAGACGCGCTCACAGGCAACGTTTTTCTCGGCGTTCAGGCACTCATAGAGAATCCGCATGCCGAGGTTGGACATCCCGATTTCGTAGATATCGGGAAAGCAGAAGGCAACACGAACATCAACCGCGTCACGGCTCTTTCGGATTTCATACAGTTCTCCGCCTGTATAACGGCCCGGCTTTTCGACAGAACGAAGAAGCTCGGGATACTTACGAACATTCATACAGTCATTTTTCCTTTTGAAAATAGAAGCGCGATACAAGGATAATCGGCAAAAGCCACACAAGCGAAACGGCGGTGCTGTATACCGAATAGAAGGGGGAGGCAATGCCAAGCGCATACAGAATGGCACAGAAGGCTAGTGAAAGCGGAACCGCAAGAATTTTCAGAATGCGGGAAAGCCGTGTTACCTTGCGGTAGTTCTGGCACAGGAGGAAGGTATAAAGAAGATCGCGCGAGCCTGCTCCCGTCACAAGACCGCTGTCAATACGGGCCACCGCGAAATCGCAAAGCTGAGAGGGCTTTTTGCGAACCGCCTTTATCGTAAGCCCCGTGGTATGCACCGCAGTAGCAAGAAGGGTGTTTTCAATGCTCGGGTCAAAGCTGCGCACAAGCGCGGCAACACCGTTTTTCTGTAACTGCTTTACCATGCGCTCGAAACGGCGGCTGACGTGATACTCGATATATAGCTTGGCACATACCGAGCCGTTTACCGTAACATAAAGAATACTGATATTGCCCGCATTCTCCTTGTAGGCATCCTCGCTGTCATAATAGGGCTCAAGGAAGCCGTGAGGGTAATACCCCCATCTCCCTATCCGAACCTCGGCACCGTCCACCGTGACCGTAAGCCCCTCCCTTGCGGTATCCTCGACAGTAACGTCGCGCGAAAGTCCGAGCTCCGCCGCCGAAACACGGAAAACTCCGTCAAGCGGGCCGCCAAGCACAGCGAAAATGCTGGACATGCGATAAAGCAGCTCGTCAAGAGGGCTGTTTTCGTAAAGCTTAATGCGGCGCACCTGCACATGGCGAGTGTGGAAAGCCTCAACATCCTCAAAGGAAACGGCCTCCACTGCGGCATACTCCTCTGCCGAGGCCTCCCCTAAGACGGCGGTGCCGTGGGCATCGGCAACCTCCACCAGCTTGTGGAAGGGGATACGGCGCGCGCCGAAAAAGACTGAAAGAGAGAGTGGAACCGCAAGCCAGGAGGCAAACGTAAGCACAGAAGCGGCACCGGCCTCGGGACGAAGCACGGCAAAAAGAAGGGTACCGACAAAAAGAATGAGAACGGAGGAAAGCGACAGCACCGTATGGAGCCGATAATCGTCTCTCTTTTGCTTGGTACGGGCAAAGTACCCCGTCACAAAGCCAACCTTCTTCACTCTCAGCACATTGCGAAGGCGTCGCCCGAGTGCGTCGGATTCCTCCTTCGCATAGGTAGAAGGCAGGATTTCTGCCGCAAGCTTATCGCCCGATTCGCACAAATGCAGAAAGCTCGTCTCTTCATCGGAGAGCTTGAGCCGCAGGAAACCAAGCTCCAGAGTTACGGCAAGTGTGGCAGGAAGAACGGCAAGCGGTGCCTCCTCGGCTGTGCCAAAGATAAGGCTGAATACCGAGAACACAAGCGCCGTAGCCGACGAAAGAACGACAAGCGACGCGCTGCTGAATTCCCACGCAAAAAGCCCGTGTATTCCTTCGCGGCAAATATCAGCCGCCAGCAAAAGCGAGACTGCAAGGCACCCGATATCCAAAAGCGCATATAGCCGTGGCGTTATGCCAAAAAGCGCAGGAACCGAGACTCCGAAAAGCGGAAGATTTTCAAAAACAAGGACAAAAAGCGAGAGAAATAGCGAGAGGAAGAAACGAAGCGACAGCTGCCTCCCCTCCGCACTGTATCGGCAAAGAATCGTTTCTATCTGATTGCGCGAAACATATTCCTCGTTCATTCCGACGCCGGGAGTCTGGTCGTGACGAAAATCCGCGATAAAAAAGTCCTGGGGGCGCATTGTGCCAAGCCCATCTGCCTTTTCGGCTTCGTCCTCAAAAAGCGAGGTGGAGTCTCCCGCATCACGGGGGATGGCATCTGGCCTTTCTCCCCTTCGATAGAGCAGTCGTGCCGAAAAGAGGCGGCGCTTCGCCCTACGTTCGGCTGCTACGGCCTCCGAAGCCACCGAGGCTATCTCCCAAATGCCCGTCGTTGACTGTGGCTTCGATACCTGCGCCTCGGAAGAAGAAGCCTCCTCGGCGAGAGGTGCTTCCGCAGAGGCAACCTCCTCATAGGAGGGAGTCTCCTCGGCGAGAGGTGCTTCCGCAGAGGCAGCCTCCTCATAAGAGGGAGTCTCCTCGGCAAGAGGTGCTTCCGCAGAGGCAACCTCCTCATAAGAGGGAGCCTCCTCGGCGAGAGGTGCTTCCGTGCTTGCTTCGTTTTCTATCTCATAATTCTCTTCTTCCTCAGATATCATGCGCATTTCGGCGCGGAGGCGCGAGAGAAGATCCTGCACATACGCAGTGTTGATTTCATGGACGCCCTCCCCCGATGGATGGGAGGCGGCCCTTTTTTCGAAGTCGTCCTCTATGCCCGAGGCTTCCTCCGAACGGTTTTCCCAATCCGACAAAGCATTTCCCTCCTTTTTATCAAGTATGACGGCAACGGGCAATCTCAGAAAGCAAAATAGCTGCCGCTGCCGATACATTCAAGGAATTCACCTTACCGTAAATCGGTATAGATGCTACAAAATCACATTTTTCTTTAAGAAGACGTGAGATACCGTCACCCTCGCTACCAAGCACAAGTGCCACAGCACCACGATAGTCATAGGTGTGATAAGCGGCACCGCCCATATCAGCGGCATACATCCAAACGCCCCGCTTCTTGAGCTCCTCTACTGTGCAAGCGAGGTTGGATACCCTTGCGATAGCAAGGTGGCTGATGGCCCCTGCGGAGCACTTGGCCACAACCGGCGTAAGACCTGCGGCGTGACGCTTGGCAAGAATCAGGCCGTGGGCACCACAAACCTCCGCGGTACGAATGATAGCTCCGAGATTGTGCGGGTCCTCAATGCCATCGGCAATCACAAAAAAGGGAGACTCACCACGCGCTTCGGCGATGGCAAACAGGTCGTCCACCTCACAGTACTCTGCCATGGCGGCAGCGGCGGCCACGCCTTGATGATGGGTATGCCCCACAAGGGCATCCAGCCGACGACGATCCACCTCCAAAACAGGAATCCCGCGTTCTCTCGCTTCGCGAATGATGGAAAGGATAGAGCCCTCCCTATCTCCCGCTGACACAAAAATTTTGTCTATGGAGCGTCCTGTTGCTAAAAGCTCCCGTACGGCGTTGCGCCCGCCGAGGAGAGCTCCGTCCTCCTTTGACCGAGAAACGGTATCACCCTTCCTCGCTCTCGCCCCGGGCATCCGAGCTTTGTCTTTTTCTTCCATAGCGGTTCCCTTTTTCTTTAAGATAAAATATTCTACTCTATATTATACCACAAGGCGCCCTCCCTTGACAAGTCGTTTCTGAAAAAAAGAAAAGAGCGGGACAAACCCCTTTGCATTCTTGACAGCAGAAAAAAATCGGAGTATAATGAAGACAAAAAAGATTAAGGAACTCCTATGCTACGACGTTTTATCAGCTACTATAAGCCTCACAAAAAAATGCTCTTCCTTGATATGCTGGCGGCCTTTCTCATCTCGGCCATCGGCATGGTATATCCGATTGTGACCAATAAAATGCTCAACCTGTATATCCCCGAGCGCATGTACCGCGCGGTGGTGATTGCGGGGCTTATTGTGTTGGGGCTTTATCTTCTGCGCCTCGTTCTCCGCTATTTTGTGATGTATTACGGGCATCTCATCGGTGTGAAGATGCAGTCTGCCATGAGGCAGGACCTCTTTGCTCACCTGCAAAAGCTCCCCTTCCGTTTTTATGACAACCATGAGACCGGGCGGATTATGACGCGCATGACAAGCGACCTATTTGAGGTTTGCGAGCTGGCGCACCACGGCCCCGAAAACCTCCTGATAAGCTCGGTGATGCTGCTTCTATCCTTCGGCTACCTTATGACGATTGACTGGGTGCTGACTCTCATTATCTTTGCTTCGGTTCCTCTCCTTATTTTGTCCTCCGTATATTTTCGCAAGGTTATGCGCACGGCCTTTGACGAGAGGCGTAAGAGCAACGCCACCATCAATGCATCGATGGAAAGCAGTATTACGGGCATTCGTGTCACCAAGGCCTATACAAACACCGAGCGCGAGACAGAGAAATTCAGCAAGGGGGACCGCGAGTTTGTGGAATCCTCAAAAATGGCCTATGATGCGATGGCAAAATACCATGCCGCCACCTCGTTCATCACCGACGTTTTCAATGTCTTTGTTCTGATTGCGGGCGGTCTCTTCCTCTACGCAGGGAAAATTTCCTTTGGAGATTATTCTACCTTTATTGTGTCGGTCAACCTCTTTATCAATCCGATTTCAACCCTCATCGGATTTATGGAACAGTACCAGAACGGCGTCAGCGGCTTTCGCCGCTTCGTTGAGATTATGGACGAAGAGCCTGAGCGCGATTTGCCCTCGGCACGCGAGCTTAAGGATGTACGCGGCGAAATTGCGTTTTGCGACGTCAATTATTCCTACGATGAAAGCAAGGAGGTGCTCCACAATGTGAGCCTTCGGCTTGATAAAGGCAAGAAGCTTGCCCTTGTCGGCCCGTCCGGCGGCGGAAAAACGACACTCTGCCACCTTCTGCCCCGCTTCTATCCGTTGGATGAGAATGGAGGAGGAAGCATTCTGATTGACGGCACAGACATCCGTGAATTTACCCTCTCCTCACTCCGCCGCAACATTGGAATCGTACAGCAGGATGTCTTTCTCTTTGTAGGAACTATTCGCGAAAACATTCTTTACGGAAGGCCCGATGCCACAGATGAGGAGGTGGAGCTGGCGGCTAAGCGCGCCAACATCCATTCATATATCATGACACTTGATAAGGGCTATGACACAGAAATCGGAGAACGGGGTGTTAAGCTTTCAGGCGGGCAGAAGCAACGGCTCTCTATTGCCCGTGTGTTTCTGAAGGACCCTGCCATTCTTATCCTCGACGAGGCCACGAGCGCACTGGACAACACCACGGAGGTGCTGATTCAAGAGGCACTGGATGAGCTCTGTGCGGGACGCACTACCCTTGTTGTGGCACACCGCCTTTCTACCATCCGCAATGCCGATGAGATTGCCGTAGTCAAGGACGGAAGAATTGCTGACCGCGGTACCCATGAGGAGCTGATGGAAAAAGGTGGGCTCTATAAGGAGCTTTATACACTCCAGTTCCGCGATGAGGCATAAAAAAAGCAAAAAGAAAGGTGTACTGCGGTACACCTTTCTTTTTGCTTAATACTGTTGTCTTCTCTTCGCAAAGCAATCGCTGCAGTACACAGCCTTGCCTTCGGTCGGATTGAAGGGCACTCTCGCTTCCTGACCGCACTCTGCGCAAACAGCGGTGAACATCTCACGCGCTCCCTTGGCGGCATTCTTTCTGGCATCACGGCAAGCCTTGCCTCTCTGGGGCTCGTTCTGGAAGCCCTTTTCCGCATAGAACTCCTGCTCCCCGGCAGTGAACACGAAATCCTCGCCGCAATCCTTGCACTTCAGCGTTTTGTCCTCAAACATTTCCCTCTACCTTTCTGGATAAAAAAGATTTAATTTGCCACCAGACGGATTCCAACCGACACCTTTGTAAACAACGCTC
>JAZSHY010000001.1:0-43850 GCA_045533505.1 Eubacteriales bacterium
TGGCTACGATCCGACTTCCTCTATAAAGCAAACCGCAAGCCGGCTCCCGATGAGCTGCGTGAGCAGTTCCCCTACGTAAAGGAATGTCTCTCCGCCATGAGAATTTGCGTTCTGGAGAAGGAGGGCTACGAGGCCGATGACCTTCAGGGTACACTCGCCCGCCTCGCCCACAGCGAGCCCGACACCACTGCCTACATTCTCACGGGTGACCGTGACCTTTTACAGCTGATTGACGAGCACGTGCGTGTGATTCTGGTCGGAAGCAAGGAAACCGCCTGCTACGACACGGCTCTTTTTACCGAAAGATACGGCTTTGCTCCCAAGTCTCTCATTGAGGCCAAGGCTCTGATGGGAGATGCCTCCGATAACATTCCCGGTGTTGCCGGAATAGGCGAAAAGACCGCCTATAAGCTGATTGGGGACTTCGGTACGCTTTCAGCCGTTTATGAGCACCTTGACGATCCGAGCATCGCCAAGGGCGTGCGCGAAAAGCTCTTAAAGGGCCGCGAGGATGCGGAGCTTTCGCGCTTTCTCGCCACCATCAACACCGAGGTTCCCCTGCCCGTCACGCTTCGTGACCTTGCGTTCTCGGGGCTTTGCGGGCGCGCCGGGGAGCTCTACCGCGTTCTCGCCAAGTATGAGCTTCTCCATCTGATATCCCGTCTCGGCCTTATGCCTGACTGCGGGGAGGAGACAGACGACAGCAAAAAAGCCGATGAGCCGCCTTATCGGGAGGCTGGCGCAGACGAGATTCTCGCCCTGCGCGGCGAATGGGTTGCCCTTTCTGCCTGCGATGACGGAGCGATTGCCCTTGCCAATGCGGAACAAAGGCTCCTCTTCCGCGGACCTATGACCGCGATTCTTCCTCTCTTTGAGCGTTCTCTTATCGTCTTCGACGCCAAAGGCTGGTATCATACCCTGCGCCGTGAGGGGATTTTCCCGAGGGCCCCTCTTTTTGATGTAAGCCTTGCCGCCTATGTGGACAATCCGACAGGGAACCATGCCACCGAGGAGGGCACAGTCCTCTCCTATCTTGGCGAGGTGCCGAGCAAGGACACCCCCTCCGCCCACCGTCTTTTCGCCCTTCACGGCCTTCTGACCGAGAGGTTGAAAAAAGCCGATACCCTACATGTCCTGGAGGAGCTTGAGCTCCCACTTGCCTCCGTCCTCGCCGATATGGAGGCGGTTGGCTTCTGTGTGGATACCGAAGGGCTCCGCACCTTTGACAGGGAGCTTGAGGAAGCCGTTTCGCGAACCGCCGATTCGATTACCGATATGGCGGGGATTGCCTTTAATATTCAATCCCCCAAGCAGCTGGGAGAGGTGCTTTTTGAAAGGCTCGGCATTCCCTACCCCAAGCGCCGAAAGCCGGGTGCTGCCTATTCCACCGATGCGGAGCTCCTCGGTTCGCTTGCCTGTGACTACCCCATTGTGGCCGCGGTTCTCGACTACCGTCAGCTTTCGAAATTCCGCTCCACCTATTCACAGGGGCTTTTGCGTGCTGCCGATGCCGATGGGAAAATTCACAGCGATTTCAAGCAGGCTGTCACGGCAACGGGAAGACTTTCGTCCACCGAGCCCAATCTCCAGAACATCCCTATCCGCACCGAGCTTGGGCGGCAATTTCGTAAATATTTCATTACAAAAAGCCAGGACTATGTGTTAATAGATGCCGATTATTCGCAAATTGAGCTCCGTTTGCTTGCCCACATGTCGGGGGATGAAACCATGATAAACGCCTATCGCGAGGGCGTTGATATTCACACACGCACGGCATCGCGCGCCTTCGGTATTCCCGAGGAAGCCGTGACGCCCGAGCTCCGCAAGCGGGCCAAGGCGGTAAGCTTCGGCATCATCTACGGCATCTCTGCCTTTTCGCTTGCCCAGGACCTCGGCATTTCTCAAAGCGATGCCAAGCGGTATATCGAATCCTACTTCGCCGAGTTCCCGCGAGTCGCAGGCTATCTCAACGGGGTGGTTTCACAGGCACGTGAGCTTGGCTACACCGAGACACTCTTCGGGCGAAGACGCTATATGCCCGAGCTTTCTGCCTCGCAGTATTTCGTGCGCCAGGCGGGTGAACGCGCCGCACGAAACAGCCCCTTGCAGGGCACGGCAGCCGACATCATAAAGGCTGCCATGATTGCAGTCCACAGGAGGCTCCGCGAGGAGGGGCTGGATGCGCACCTTATCCTTCAGGTGCATGACGAATTGATTCTGGAGGCGCACAGGAAAGACGCCGAGCGTGCCGCGGCCATTCTCAAGGAGGAAATGGAGAGCGCGGCCTCTCTTTCCGTCCCTCTTACGGCAGAAGTCACGGTGGGCTCCACCTGGCTCGGCTGATTGCAAAGCAAAAAGGACAGAGAGTCGTTTCTCTGTCCTTTTTCAGTCACAAGCGAAGAAAGGGAGACCTCTCGTCTTTCACCTCACGACGCCCTCACCGTCAAAGCGAGGAATGAAGCTTTCGGAGACCGTCCCTTCCTCCTGCACGAAGGCCTGCGTGATACCGAGACGCACTGCATACGAAACAAGGCGGCGGTATTCCCTTGCAGGCACCGGAACGGCAAGCTCGGGAAAGCGCTCCTCCACGCCCGGCATAGGCGTATACTGGTTCATAAGACTGATGTATATATGCTCGCGATAGGCGGCAAGATGCTTCACGACATCGTGCGAATTGCGATAGGCCGAGGGGAGCATCATATGCCTTACTATAACACCGCGGTGCATTACCCCGTCACCGTCAAGGACAGGATACGGGCACTGCGATATCATCTCGCAGAGGGCGGCCTCCGCCACCGTCGGATAGTCGGGGGCTGCCGCATAGCGCTCGGCAAGAGAGGAATCCGCATATTTGAAATCGGGGAGGTAAATGTCAATCAGTCCTCGTAAAAGGGCAAGTGTTTCGACGCGCTCGTAGCCGCCGGAATTGTAGACAATCGGCACCGAAAGCCCTGCGCGGCGTGCCTCGGGTATAACCTTGGCAAGAAGCGGAGCGTAGTGAGTAGGAGTAACCAGGTTGATGTTATGCGCCCCCCGTTCCTCAAGCTCGAGAAAAATCTCTGCAAGCCTCCCCTCCGAAATAGCAATCCCCTGCCCGTGGTGCGCGATGGCACCGTTCTGGCAAAAGACACAGCCAAGAGAGCAGCCCGAAAAAAACACGGTGCCCGAGCCGCGCGTGCCTGAAAGCGGCGGCTCCTCCCATTCGTGAAGCGAAGCGCGTGCCACCACGGGCTCAGCAGGCACGCCGCAACGCCCCAGCTCTCCTGCGTGACGGTTCACACCGCACCGTCTCGGGCAGGCTTCGCATTTTGCAAAGTATTCTTTACTCATTTTCATCGTTCTCGGAAGCAAGTAGGACAAATTCGGTAAGGACTCGCAGGGAGGCAAGATAGGAGGCTATCGGAAGGCACTCATCCCTCTCATGCGCCCCGCCATAGCCGAGAGCGGCAAGGCAGTCGGGCGAGGGGCCGACACTTGGTACCGAAAGCCCTACGCTGTAAGCACGCGGCAGATGGCGGGCATAGGTGCCGCCACCGCTGCGATAGGGCACGGCCTCCGCCTCGCCCGTCAGGCGGCGGTAGGCCGAAAGGAGCCTATCGGAAAAGAGGCTGCCGTCGCCGAGGTCGAAGCCATCGCTTACCGATTCCGTGATAAGCGAGAAGCCCTCCTTCTCTACCTCCCTCCGAAGCTCTTCCGAAATCACTCTCGCAGATACTGAGGCACCGAATCGAATATCCTCAGAGAGAAAAAGCCTCCCCTCCGAAAAGCGCACAACCCCCGTCACGGCAGTGCGGCGACCAAAGGGAGCGTCCTCTCCTCCTATGCCAAGCGTGTTGCCGAAGGGGTCCGAAAGATAGCGCGCCGCCGTACGGAGCACTTGCCTTTCCTCGGTGCACAAGGAGGTGACGCGCGAAAGGAGCTCGGCGGCTATGGCAGCGGCATTTCTTGACCCCTCGGGCCTTGAAGCGTGTGCCGCACTTCCCAGTGCCGTGAGAAGGATTTTCCCCTCCTGCAGACAGGCTTTTAGTGACAGTGCCTCCTGCCCCGATACAAGCTCCCGAAGAGCCGCGAGATGTGCCTCTCTGTAGCGCAGGGTGACAGTAGCCCGTGCCAGCACCACATTATAAGCCTCTCCCCCTTGAAAATCAAGGATATCAGAAAACACGGGAGGCGAGACAAGGGTAGCTCGCAGCATCCCCTTTTCTCCAAGCGAGAAAGGAGGCGTATTGTCGGGCACAAAGGAAATGGCGGGAGGCGTGTGCTCACGGCAAAAGGCCTTGATATCACGCATTCCGGTTTCTTCATCCCCCCCTACAAACACAACAAGGCGTGCGGGGCACGGAAGAGAGAGGTCTCGCACCGCCATAAGAAGATAGAGGGCGGCAACAATCCCACCCTTATTATCCTCGGCACCGCGAGCCACGAGGACACCGTCCGAAAGGTATGGCGAAAAAGGGGCCGTCCTTTGCCAGCCCTCTCCTGCGGGAACCACATCGGCATGGGTAAAGATGCCTATCTCCCTTTCCCCTTCTCCGAAAAATGAAAGAAAATATCCCCTATCGCTTCCCCACTCGGTAACGAAGCCCTCCTCACGGAACATGGCGGCAGCGCGGCTGAGTGCGCGTGATACCTCCCCGCCAAAGGGAGCCCCCTCCTCGCCCTCGGCCTCCACCGAAGCAATTTCGCAAAGCTCGGAAAGACGCGCGAGCATCTGTTCACGGCGTTCGGCAAAATATGCGGTAATCCTATCGGAAATCAAGGTGTTGTCCTCCTATTGAAAAAGCTCAATAAAAAACGGGCAAATGCCCGTTTTTATCTATTCGGTTCAATTGCCTACGGCAATGCGGCAGAAGGTGCAGAGCTGCGAGGAAATTTCCTCATTGGCTGTCCTGCTCCATTCTCTGTGGCAGAGCGGACAGCTGTCCTCCATAGCCTTCTTTCTCTCAAGATGGTAGAAGACGGGAACCGACTTCGCTCCCTCAATGGCACGGCAGAGGGCGCGCCCCATCTTATTGATGCGCGAGGTGGGGTCGTAAATTTCACGCTCTGTGTAATCGGGAGAATAGTTCTGTATGTCAAGCTGGTGCAACGCGCGGTATTGGCTCTGCCACACAAGGAAACGGCTCTCCCCCTCCTTGTCAAGAACGGCAGGAAGCTTATAAAGGGGCACGGGCTTGCCGCAGTCACCGCAGAAGAGCGGGCTTTCCTGCATGCCGATATCGGTATACAGCATATACCAGGAGGGAGCCTCGCAAAGACAGGAATCATCACAGTTCACAATGCTGCCGAGAGAGGTAACCTTAAGAGAGAAGATAGCCGCAAGCTTTTTAATGCTCTCAACCGTTTCCTCCGAGCAAACATTCAAATCCAACGCATCGGCACCCGGCATGATGACGTACACCGCATAGGCGCCGTCCTCAGCCACCACCTGAAAGTTCTCATATACCTGCCCTGTTTTACGCAGAATATTGAAGCTTTCCCAAATAAGAGATTCGCAATACGAAGCGTTCTTTAGGACTTTGTGCGGACGAAGCGTAATCTTGAAATATTCCATGGATGCCTCCCTAGAAAAATGATGATAATTTCTCTTATACATATTTAGTATAACAGAATACAAATAGTTTGTCAATGCCATACGCATTATTTTTTGTCAAAAAAAACTTTACCTTTCTTCCCCTTTGTGGTATACTGAAGAAAAAAAGCAAGGAGAAGGCCTATGTCGCGTTTATCTGCTATTGTAGAGCCGCTGCTTTCGTGGTATCAGAGAGTGCGGCGGCCTCTTCCGTGGCGTGATGAGCCAAGCCCCTATCATGTATGGATTTCTGAAATTATGCTCCAGCAGACGCGCACGGCTGCCGTCATACCCTATTACCGCCGTTTCCTGCTTGCCTTCCCCACTGTTTTTGACCTGGCCTCTGCCGATGACGACGTTCTCCTAAAGGTCTGGGAGGGGCTTGGCTATTACCGCCGCGCGCACAATCTCAAGCGCGCCGCGCGCCTCATTGTGGAAAAGCACGGAGGAAGCCTGCCGAGCGAGAGAGAGGCGCTTCTTGCGCTCCCCGGCATCGGTGAATATACGGCAGGGGCCATTGCCTCCATCGCCTACGGCAAGCCCGAGCCCGCCGTAGACGGCAACGTTCTTCGGGTGCTCGCACGCCTTACAGGGGACAGCCGCAACATTCTTTTGCCGACTGTAAGACGCGACGCGCAGGAGGCCCTGCGCGCCGTCTATCCCAAAGAGCCCGAGCGAGCACGCGCCTTCACCGAGGGGCTTATGGAGCTCGGCGAGCAGCTTTGTATCCCGGGCGGCGCTCCGCGTTGTGACAGCTGTCCCCTCGCGGAGCTGTGCCTCGCAAGACGAGAGGGGCTCACAGAAAGCCTCCCCTACCGCGAAAAGCGCGCGACACGGCACATAGAGGAGCGCACCGTCTTCCTCCTCCTTCTCGGCAGCCGTATCGGCATTTTCCGCCGTGAGGACGAAGGCCTTCTCGGCGGTCTTTGGGAATTCCCGTCCGCGGGCGGGCATCTCTCCCCCGACGAGGTGCGCGACTATCTTGCCTCCTTCGGGCTCTCGCCTCTTGATGTGAAGGAGGGGCCTCCGGCAAAGCACATCTTCACCCACAAGGAATGGCATATGCGCTCCTATCTCGCTGTGCTCCGTGAGGAGGGCGGCGGTCTTACCTTTGCCGAGCCGTGTGAGCTGCGCAGGACCTACGCCATTCCGCATGCCTTTTCTGCCTTCCTGAAATTTCTTGAGGAGAGGGAGGGCTAAACCCATCCCCGAGTGACGGACTGTGCGTTTAACGGTTTTTTCTTTCATTTTGTCCGTTTTTGCGCCATTATGTAAAGATTACTTTCCCCATTTTTCGGCATATTGGTGCCGTTTTGCGTCATACGGGAGAGAGGAACGGGAGCCGACGGGAAAGGACAAATGTTCTCCACTTCACCTAAAACAAGACAAAAGGAGCCAATCTTCGCGGTTGGCTCTTTTCTCCTTTCCCCTTGATTTCGCGCAAAAAGGGTGGTATAATAATTTATAAATTTCGGAAGGGAAGGAAGAGATATGAGGCTTATTATTGCCGAAAAGCCCTCGCTGGCGAGAAACATTGTCGCGGGCATTGGGGCTCGCTCGGTAAAGCGTGACGGCTATCTTGAATGCGGCGACTATCTTGTCAGCTGGGCATTCGGGCATCTTTTTTCCCTCGCCGACGTGGAGGCATACGGCGAAGCACCGAAGGAGGGCGAGCGCCCTCGCTGGAAAATGGATAATCTCCCCTGCTTCCCGAAGACCTTCCGTTATGAACTGCGCCAGGGTTCGGGCAAGTCTCCCGATGCCGGCATTGTCAAGCAATTCCGCATTATTGAGGCCCTCTGCAACCGCCCCGACGTAGACCTCATCATCAATGCGGGAGACGCTGACCGCGAGGGCGAAATCATCGTTCGCACCTGTGTGCGGAAGGCTCTGCACACAAAAAAAAGAGTTGCCCGTCTCTGGCTCCCCGACCAGACACCCGAAACGATTGCCAAGGCCCTTGCCGAAATGCAGGACGAGGCGGCCTACAACAGCCTTGCCGCCGAGGGCTATGCCCGCACCTATATCGACTGGCTTTACGGAGTAAACCTCACACGGTACGCCACCCTGAAGACGGGGAGGCTTCTGCGCGTGGGGCGCGTTATCATTCCGATTGTGAAGGCCATTTATGACCGCGATATGCAAATACGCCGCTTCGTGCCGGAAAAATACCTCTCTCCCACCAGCCGAGCCGAAACCAACGGCGAGACGGTGGAGCTCACCTCCAAGAGACGCTTCTCGGAGCGCGAGCGTGCCGAGGCCGCCGCCTTTTGTGAGGCACTGAACGCGGAAGGGGCAACCGTCACGGCGCAAAAGAGCAAAAAGACCACCCTGCCCCCCAAAAAGCTATACTCCCTCTCCACCCTGCAAAACGTGCTCGGCAAGCGCTTCAAAATGTCGATGAGTGACAGCCTTGCCATCATCCAGAAGCTCTACGAGGAGGGGTACCTCACCTATCCCCGCACCAACTCGGAATACCTCGCAACGGCAGAAAAGGATAAGGTGAGAAAGATTCTTGCCGGGGTGGCGGCGCTTGGATATCCCGTACGCTTCAAGGACACGAAGCAGGTCTTTGACGACTCTAAAATCGAATCGCATTCGGCACTGACGCCTACTTATAAAATACCGGACAAGAATAAGCTCTCTCCCACCGAAATGCAGGTCTATTCCACCGTGTTCCGCCGCTTTGTGGCGGTCTTCTGCAGTGAGGAATGCCGCATAGAGAAAACCGAGCTTGAAATCTCGGTGGGCGAGCTTGAGGTGTTCACGCTGAAGGGCACGGCCATTCTTGAGCGAGGCTGGACGAAGTATGACGATGCAGGTATCAAGGACAAGCTCCTGCCACCTCTTAAAAAGGGAGACCGCGTGGAGATTGCCTTTGCCCCCGTCGAAAAGGAAACCGCACCGCCGAAGCACTACACCATCGAAACCCTCAACAACTACCTGAAAAACCCCTTCAAGGAGGAGAAGGCCGCCCTCTCGGAGACGCACGAGGAGGGGGGCGAGGCCCGTGACGACACCGAGGATTACCGTGCCATTTTTGAGGGACTGGAGCTGGGTACCGAGGCCACCCGAACAGGCATTATCGACAATGCGAAGAAAAGCGGATATATCCAGTTAAAAAAGGACGTCTATACCATTCTGCCGAGCGGCGAATACCTCATTGAGGCGCTTTTGCGCTTAGGCATCAATATGGACAAATACAAAACAAGTGAACTGGGACGCGCGCTAAAGCGTGTCTATCGTGGCGAGATTACGGTGGAGGAGAGCGTTTCCCTCGCTGAGGAGGAAATCCGCAAGGTCTTTGCCTCGCACGATGAAGAAACCGACACGGGCCTTTTTGGAGACGAGGTGGGGGTTTGCCCCCTCTGCGGCGGCACCGTGCGCCGCACGAGCTTCGGATACGGCTGTGCCAATTACCGCGAGAAGAACTGCCGTTTCACCATTCACGAGGTGATTTGCGGGCGCGTTATTTCTCTGTCTCTCGCAAGGCGGCTTCTGAAGGACGGGCAGGTGGAGGTGCTCACGGGCTTTGTATCTCCCAAAAGCGGAAGGCCCTTTGAGGCCGCCCTCAAGCTTTCGGGCGGGAATGTGGTTTTTGTGTTTCCGGAACGCCAAAAAGCCGCGATTGACAGGACGGACGGCTATACGCCGCCTCCCGAGCTTCCTCCCTATCCGGAAAATCCTATGCCAAGCTGGGTAAAACGGGGCCAAGCGTGAAAAGTCAAGCAGGAAGGTCGTGCACGGCCTTCCTGCTTTTTTCTGTCTTCTGTGCCCCCCACCACCCGAAGGAGCATATACTAAAGGTGTATGATTTTTTTGGGAGGTCTATTATGTGCTCAATCTGCGGAATTTACGACTATCGCCACGGGTGCTGCCCCTCCCCGGAGGGCATGAGCAGGACAATGGCCCACCGCGGGCCCGATGACTCCGGCATCTACCGCTTCGGACGGGTAGCACTCGGCCACAACCGACTTTCGGTCATTGACCCCGAGCATGGTGCTCAGCCCATGACAGTTACCTACCGCGGCAAGGAGTATACCATCGTCTACAACGGCGAGCTTTACAACAGCGATGTGCTGCTGGAGGAGGTGCGCCGCGCGGGCATCCGCCCGAGCACAAGCTGCGACACCGAGCTTGTGCTCTATTCCTATATACTCTTTGGTGAGGAGGCCCCCTGCCATCTGAACGGCATTTTTGCCTTTTGCGTCTATGACAAGGCCTCCGACTCGCTCTTTTTTGCCCGTGACCGCCTCGGGGTAAAGCCGCTCTATTATGCCGAATACAACGGTGTCTTTTATTTTGCCTCCGAGGTAAAGGCCATTCTCACGGGCAGCGGTATGCCCGCGCGCCTCGGAAAAGACGGGCTTTTTGAGCTTCTTTATCTCTCCCCCGTTACCCTGCCGCGAAGCGGTGTTCTCGACGGTATCTTTGCGGTGGAGCCCGCCACATGCGGAGTCGTGGACGAGAGGGGGCTTCGGCTTTCTCGCTATTGGACGCTTTCGGCGGAGGAGGCATCGGTGACACGGGAGGATGCCATAGAAAGCACGCGCTCACTTCTCACAGACGCGGTGCGCCGCCAGCTCGTCAGCGATGTGCCGCTTGCCACCTTCCTGTCGGGCGGGCTCGATTCCTCGGTCATAACGGCCATTGCGGCAGAGGAATACCGAAAGCGGGGAAAGCGGCTTGCCACCTACTCCTTTGAATACGAGGACAACAAGGGCTATGCCCCCACCCTCTTTCAGCCCAACTGCGACGACGACTATGCCGCATGGCTTGCCAACGAGCTGGGAACCGAGCACACGGTTCTCACGGCGGGGACGGAGCTTGTGGCCTCCCTTTTGCCCGAGGCCGCGCGCATGCGGGATATGCCGGGGCAATCGGACATTGATTCCTCGCTTCTTTACTTCTGCGGCGAGGTGAAAAAACGGCACACCGTAGCCCTCTCGGGCGAATGTGCCGATGAAATCTTCGGCGGATACCCCTGGTTCTACCGTGCCGAAATGCTCTCGCGCGGTCACTTCCCCTGGATTCATGAGGAAACCGTGCGCGCCTCACTCTTTATCCCCGAAATCGCGCGGATAGAGGAGGGGCGCGAGCGACTTTACGAGGTCACGCAGAGAGCCATCGCGGAAACGCCGCTGACGGGGGATGAGCCCCCCGAGGAAAGGACTGCACGCATTGCCACATGGCTCTCGGTCAATTACTTTATGACAAATCTTCTCGCACGCAAGGACCGCATGAGCATGGCGCGCGGCCTTGAGGTACGCGTTCCCTTTGCCGACCACCGTATTCTTTCCTACGTCTATAATGTGCCGTGGAGCATTAAGTTTGAGGGTGGGGTGGAGAAGGCTCTCCTCCGCAATGCCATGAAGGGGGTTCTGCCCGAGAGAATTCTTACGCGCAAAAAAAGCCCCTATCCGAAAACACACAACCCCCGCTACGAGCTTCTCGTGCGCGAGATGCTGACGGCAAGGCTCCTTCGCCCGGGCTCCCGTCTTGCCCCCATTCTGAACAGAGATAAGCTCAACTCCCTCCTTGCGGGCGAGGACGTCACCTGGTTCGGTCAGCTTATGGCACGCCCGCAGCTTCTCGCGTGGCTTGTGGAGCTTGATGAGTTCCTAGAGGCCTACCACGTCGAAATTGTCTGATTTTTGCGGAAAGATGAGAAAAAGGCTTGCAACCCCCACGATTTTTCGTTATACTGGAAAAAACGACGAAAAACGAGGTAGCCTTGTATGTCTATTGAAAAAGTCCGTTCCTATCTTGCCGCCTTCGGCGCCGCCGAGCGCATTCGTGAATTTCCGGTTTCAAGTGCCACAGTAGAGCTTGCCGCCGCCGCGCTCGGCTGTCAGCCCGAGAGAATTGCCAAAAGCCTCTCCTTCGGTCTCTCCTCGGGAGTGATACTTGTCGTTGCGGCAGGGGATGCTAAGGTAGACAACCGCAAGTTTAAGGACCGCTTCGGAGAAAAGGCCAAAATGCTCCCCCATGAGGAGGTCGCCGCTGCGGTAGGCCACGCCGTCGGAGGGGTATGTCCCTTTGCGGTGGCCGAGGGCGTGAGAGTGTATCTTGACGAAAGCCTCCGCCGCTTTGAAACGGTATTCCCCGCAGCGGGAAGCGCAAACAGCGCCATTGAGCTCTCTCTTGCCGAGCTTCAGAGCTTTATCGGTGACTGCGAATGGGTGGACGTCTGCAAATTGCCCGAATAAAGCAATAGAAAAAAGGTATGGAGTGTATCCATACCTTTTTTCTTATATCAGCCGAGGAACAGGTCGTTTTCCTTCACCCAGCCCACGTGGCGGAGGAGGAGGCAGACAAAATACGAAATAAGCGCGGGGAGCAGGAAGGCAATCAGCACAAGGCCGAGCCAGTCAACGAAGCCGACGGTGCCGGGATATTCACCGCCATACCAGCCGAGAATAATCCCGATAGGGCCGAGAAGGCCGCAGGTGCCCATGCCCGAATTGATGGCCGCACCGTACATTTTCATGCCGAAAAGGCAGGTGGAAAGCGGCCCCGTGACAGCAGAAGCCACAACGGGGGGAATCCAAAGCCTCGGATTTTTCACAAGGTTCGGCATTTGGAGCATGCTCGTACCGATACCCTGCGAGACAAGGCCGCCCCAGCGGTTCTCACGGAAGCTCATCACGGCAAAGCCAATCATATGCGCGCAGCAGCCTGCCACAGCAGCACCGCCTGCAAGGGCCAGGCCCTCGGCGTTTTCCGGAATGACACCGTCCACCATCGCGCCCGAAAGACCGATGGCGGCGCAGATGGCGGCAGAGCTGATGGGGAGGGTGAGAGCAATACCCACAACCACGGAAACAAGAAGCCCCATAATGAAGGGCTGCTGCAGGGTTGCCCAACCGATGAAGGCACCGACATAGCTCACAAGCTTACCGATGTATCCCGCAAGAAGAAGCGTAAGACCGCCACCGACAAAAACCGTGACGAAGGGAGTCACAAGAATATCTACCTTGGTTTCCTTGGAAACGGCCTTGCCGAGCTCGGTTGCCACAATAGTGATAAGAAGAACGGCAAGAGGTCCTCCCGCACCGCCCACGGTATTGGCCATCATACCGACAAGAGCCACCGAATACATAACAAAGGGAGGCGCCTTCAGGGCGAAGGCGATGGCCACTGCCATAGCTGCCCCTGCCGCCTTGGCTCCGTAGGCCCCTATCTCCTTGAAGAAGGCAAGACCGGGAATAAGGCCGATGGCATTAAAGATTGTCCCGATAAGCAGGGAGCCGAAAAGACCAAAGGCCATGGCGCCGAGGGCGTCAATGCCGTACCGCTTGCCCGAAAAGACAATGTCCTTGCGAACGAGGAAGGCGCGGAGCCTATCCCAAAAGGAGCGCTTCTGTGAAGATTCCATAATTCAAATACCCATACCTTTCATAGTCTTTTGTGATTTTATGATGCTATCGCTAAACATTTTTTACTATAGCACAAAAGGAAGCTTTTGTAAAGAGTTAACAGAGTATATAAGGCAAAATTCAGCAAAAGCAACAAAAGCAGAGGCTGTCTTTGGTATGTTTTCTGTTTGGTAACACTCCGCTCACAAAAAAGAATCGCTCCCTGACGGCGCGTGTCGGCTCCTCCCGATTGTTTCCCCGTCTTTTCAAAAAGGACACAGTGTGTTCACATTTTTGTTTTGTAATGTTTTCTTTACTTATTGCAAAATGCCACAAAATTCGTCATGGGCCCCGCCCGAAGTCATGGAGTCCGGCGTAGCCGCGTCCTGTCAAAGGCGTCCCGCCTGCCGAAAAAGAAAAGAGCGCCGATGCTCGGCGCTCTGCAACTGTGTTTGTAAGCCGGGTTCTGTACCCACTTGCGTGGGCCGCGACCATCTATCTTTGCCTTGTGTTGCCACAAGGCTCGGAGCCTCCTCCTGCCACCATCGGGACTGCGGCGGGGAACCGCGGCGCATGGGCGCCACCCAAAGGTGTTGCTTCGGATAGGGTTTACATGGCATTCCGCGTTACCGCAGAATCGGTGAGCTCTTACCTCGCCTTTCCATCCTTACCGCAAAGCGGCGGTTTATTTCTGTTGCACTTTCCCTAAGGTTACCCTCGGCGGACGTTATCCGTTATCCTCCCCCTATGAAGCCCGGACTTTCCTCACGGTAACACCTTTCGGCACCATACCGCGCAGCCGCGCCACACACTTGCAACTCATTATACCTCGCTTTGTCTCTTTTGTCAAGCAGGGCACCTCTCGGATTCTGTCTTCTTTTGTATTTTTTGAAAAAAGGTATTGTTTTTTCCCGAAAATATGTTATAATATTTAAGTTAAAAAACTATGAAACAGAGGAAAAGAAGTTGAAACGCACCGATTTACGCAATATCGCCATTATCGCGCACGTTGACCACGGTAAAACAACGCTGGTAGACGAAATGCTCCACCAAGGCGGTATCTACCGTGAAAATCAGGAAACGGTAGACCGTGTCATGGACTCCAACGACATCGAAAGAGAGCGCGGCATCACCATTCTTGCCAAGAACACGGCTGTCCATTATGAGGGCATCAAGATTAACATTGTTGACACCCCCGGGCACGCCGACTTCGGCGGCGAGGTAGAGCGTATTCTCAAGATGGTAAACGGTGTCATTCTTCTCGTCGATGCGGCAGAGGGCCCCATGCCCCAGACGCGCTTTGTGCTTGAGCGCGCCCTCGCCCTTAACCACCGCGTGATTGTGGTCATCAATAAAATTGACCGCCCCGATGCGAGAATCGAAGAGGTGGAGGAGGAGGTCTTAGAGCTTCTTATGGACCTCGACGCCAGCGATGAGCAGCTCGACTCCCCTATGCTCTTCTGCTCGGGCCGTGCGGGCACCGCCTCGCTTTCGCCCTATGAGGCGGGAGTAGACCTCAAGCCCCTCTTTGACACTATAGTGGACTATATCCCCGCGCCCGAGGGCGAAGAGGAGGGACCGCTTCAGCTTCTGGTCTCCTCTATCGACTACAACGACTATGTCGGGCGCATCGGTATCGGGCGCATTGAGCGCGGCACCATTCGCCAGAATCAGGACGTTGCGATTGTGAACTTTCACGACGAGAGCAAGGCAGACCGCGCAAGAATCGTCTCCATTTATCAGTTTGACGGACTGCGCCGCACACAGGTCACCGAGGCAAAGGTCGGAGATATTGTCTGCTTCTCGGGTGCTGCCGACATCACCATCGGTGACACGGTTACCGCCGTGCAGGCCCCAGAGGCCCTCGAATTCGTCAAGGTGAGCGAGCCCACCATCGAGATGACCTTTTCGGTCAACGACGGCCCCTTTGCCGGGACCGAGGGCAAGTATGTCACCTCGCGCCATTTGCGCGAGCGCCTTTACCGTGAGCTTTTGCGGGATGTTTCGCTCCGTGTTTCGGACGGTGAAACCACCGACAGCTTCCGTGTAGCGGGGCGCGGTGAGATGCACCTCTCCATTCTGCTTGAAAACATGCGGAGAGAGGGCTACGAGCTTTGCTGCTCCACCCCGAGAGTTCTCTACAAGGAGATAGACGGGAAGCGGCACGAGCCGATGGAACGCCTTGAGGTGGATGTGCCCGAGGCCTACCTCGGTGCCGTCATGGAAAAGCTCGGTGCGAGAAAGGGCGAGCTTCTGGATATGCAGCTGCGCGGAAGCCGCCAACGCCTCTTTTACCGCATTCCCTCCCGTTGCCTCTTCGGCTACCGCAGCGAATTTCTGACCGATACCCGCGGCGAGGGAATTATGAACACCCTCTTTGACGGCTATGCCCCCTATAAGGGTGACGTCAACGTCCGCTTCACGGGCTCGCTTGTAGCAAGCGAGACGGGGGAAACCACAAGCTACGGCCTCTATTACACCCAGGACCGCGGGCCTCTCTTTGTCGGCCCCTCGGTGCAGGTATATGAAGGGCAGATTGTCGGTGAAAACCCCAAGATGGGAGATATCTCGGTCAACGTGTGCAAGAAGAAGCACCTTACCGCCGTGCGCTCCAAGGGTGCCGACGAGGCGCTTACCCTGATTACTCCGCGAAGCATGTCTCTGGAGGAGGCCATTGAATTTATTGCCGATGACGAGCTCATGGAAATCACGCCCAAGTCGCTCCGTCTCCGCAAGCGCATTCTCGACACCCCCACCCGTTTGAAGGCACAGGCGGCACGCCTGCGCGCGCAGACGAACGATTAAAGGCCGAAGGGCCACATAAAATTCCACTCCGCCGCATAAGGATAGAGGGAGGTGGAATATGCAGATTCTTGATTTTTTATGTACCCGTTTGCTGGGAAGCTGCCTGCCGCCATTCCTTTTGGCGGCAGGTCTTTTTTTCGCTATCCGTCTTTCTTTTTTCCCTCTGCGGCATCCCATAAGGACGGTGAAGGCAATGGGGGAGGGCGGTAAGCTGCGCTCCTCGCTTTCTGCCCTTGGGGTGGCCCTTGCGGGAACGCTCGGCGTCGGAAATATCGCAGGCGTCGGTGTGGCACTCACCGTGGGAGGCGCAGGCTCGGTCTTCTGGATGATACTCGGCGGAACCGTGATGGCCTTCCTGAAATATGCCGAAATCACGCTTGCCCTTGCCTCGCGAGGAGAAGGGGCGGAGGGCGACGCGCTTTCCTATATCAGGCCGACCCTCGGCAGGACGTGCGCCCTTCTCTTCTCTCTTTTCACGCTTTCGCTCTCGCTCTCGATGGGGAGCCTTTTGCAGGGGCGTGTCATTACCGATGCCCTTTGCGATGCCGTCCCCCTGTATCCGCCTGCGGTAGGGCTCCTTCTCAGCGGAATCACTCTCCTTCTTTTTCTTGGAGGCTACCGCGCGGTGGCACGCCTTTCCGGCATTTTGATTCCGCTTGTCACCCTCCTCTACACGCTCGCGGCGCTTTGCGTGCTTATTGTCCATGCCGAGGCGCTGCCCTCGGTGCTTCTCCGTATTCTCGGCGATGCCTTTTCGCTGAGGAGCGCGGGGGGCGGGCTTATGGGGCTCGGCATTACACGCGCCATGCGCGCAGGGCTCATGCGAAGCCTTTTTTCAAACGAAGCGGGGGCGGGCACTGCGCCCTTTGCCCATGCCCACGCCACAGCACCGCCCGTACAGCAGGGGCTTTTCGGCATCGTAGAGGTGCTTCTTGACACAGTCGGAATGTGCACGCTGACCGCGCTCGCGGTGCTGTCCTCCTTCGATACACTCCCCTCTCTTTCGGGTGCGGCGCTTGTGGCAGCAGCCTTTGGAACCGTCTTTGGCCGAGGGGCCGAGATACTTGTCTTGCTTGCCATTGTCCTTTTTGCCTATGCGACTGTAGCCTGCTGGGTGGAATACGGAAGATGCGCGCTCGGGAAGCTCTCATCACGCCGCTTTGGCATTTTTATCTACGCCATCGCCTTTTCCCTGAGCCTTACGCTCGGCTCGCTGATATCAACCGAGGGGGCATGGTCTCTTTGCGACCTTATCCTCGGGCTTATGAGCCTTATCAATACCACAGCGCTCCTCAAAAACCATAAAAAAATCCGTACCCTTACAGAAGAGTACGGACTTATGAAGCCTTAAAGAACACGAATGTGCGAGAGAAGCTCACCGCCGGCTGCCCGAACACGCTCCAGCTTATTTTCCAGCTCGCGCTCGGAAAGCTCGGAGGTCAGGAAGGCAAGCCCCTTCTCCTCGGGGAGAAACTCGGCATCTCCAAAGAAGATTTCGGCAGCATTGCGGTCCACCCCGGAAAGCGCGACATAACGGCGGCACGTGAAATGCGAGAAGTCGGTTACGTCTCCCTCAGCTGCCGCCGTAAAGCGAACAGGAAGGGAGGGAGCGCCGTGCATAGCGAGATGCAGAACGTCAGCCACCATGGCAGAGGCGGTAGGCTCGGCCCCCGCACCGCGCCCGAAGAAGAGGACGTCATCCACAAAATTGCCGTGCACAAGAACGCCGTTAAAGACACCCGAAATGGGGTACAGCGGCGAGGAGGCGGGAACCAGGAAGGGCGCCACCATCAGGAAGAGGTCGCCAAGCGGTGTGCGGAGCATGCGCCCGAGAAGCTTGATGGCATAGCCGAGGCTCTCGGCGGCAGCCACGTCCTCAGCGCGGATTTTGGTGATGCCCTCGGTGTGAATGCTGTCCACACGGACAAGCTTGCCCGTGGCAACAGCCGTCAGTATCGCAATCTTACGGCACGCATCCAGCCCCTCAATATCGGCAGCAGGGTTCTGCTCGGCATAACCGAGACGCTTAGCATCGGCAAGAGCCTCCTCAAAGGGCTTGCCCTCCTCAAACATCGCGGTCAGGATAAAGTTCGTGGTACCGTTCAGGATACCGGCAATGCTGTCAATCTCGTTCCCGGCAAGGTCCTCCCCGAGAGGACGGAGAACGGGGATACCCCCACCGACACTCGCCTCAAAAAGATACTGCACCCCGTTCTCGGCGGCGGTTTCAAGCAGCGAAACGCCGAAATTGGCCACCACTTCCTTATTCGAGGTTACGACGTGCTTACCCGCCCTGAGAGCGCGGAGCGAAAATTCCTCGGCGGGGTGGCTCCCTCCCATTGCCTCAATGACCACATCTACCTCGGGGTCATTCACAATGGTGTCAAAATCACGCACGATTTTGTCGGCGTAGGGAAAATCCTCAAGCTCTCTGCGCTCCAATATATACTTCACGGTAATGGGGCAGCCTGTGCGCGCGGTAATTCTCTCGGCATTTGTCATAAGAAATTCCACAGTGCCGCGCCCTACGACGCCGCACCCCAATACTGCAACCTGCATATACTATCACCTCTTTGTCTGTCGTGTTGCCTATTATACCATATTCTCTCTCGGAAAGCAATAAATTTCGTAAAATAATTTCCACTACAAAAAAGAAACTGCTCCTACGCAAAAAAAGGGGGAATTGCGCAAACGGCGCAATTCCCCTTTTTTGAGCGGCTTATGCCTCCTCGGCAACAGGAGCCTCCTCAGCGAGGTCCTCGGCGAGGTCGCACTCGTCGCCTTCGCAAGCGTCGCACTCGCACTCCTCTTCCATTTCCTGCTCCATGAGGTACTCGCACCTTTTGTTATACAGCCACAAAAGACCGCATGCCGCGACTGCCACGCTGGTAAGATAGCCGACAATTTGCAAAAATTTGTTCATAATTCGCTCCCCTTTCACAAGTTACCTTTATTGTACCACAAAAGATACGCGATTGCAAGAAGTATTTTTTTGAAAAACGGGAAAAAAGACTTGCATTTTGAAAAGGATTGTGTTATAATAGTGAACGCGTGATTTGTATACAAAAAAATTACAGATATATCATCCCTTTGGGATGAAGAGCAGGAGGTGTCCAGAAATGGCAAAATGCAGTGTTTGCGGAAAGGGTGTTACCTTTGGTCACAACGTGTCCCACTCGAACCGTAAGACGAACCGTATGTGGAAGCCCAACATCCGCAAGGTGAAGGCTATTGTTGCCGGCAATCGCGAAACCGTTTACGTGTGTTCTCGTTGTCTTCGCTCCGGTAAGGTCGAGCGCGCTTGACCGACAGAAACCCCGTCGTTTGACGGGTTTTTTGTTTTTTCAGTCGAAGACGGTGTAAACACAATCTTCAAAACGACTGCCATAAGAGGGCCGAGAAGCAAGCCAAAAAGCCCGAAGAACCGCGCACCCGCATACAGCGAAAAAAGGGAGAGCAGCGGATGAATGCCAAGGGCCGCCCCGACAAGACGCGGCTCCAGAACCTGACGTGCCACCTCGCTGACCGCAAACAGCACGAGAAGTCCTATCCCGAGGCCGCTGTCACCAAGCGCGAGCGACACCGCACCCCAAGGAACAAGAATCGTGCCAACTCCCACAACAGGCAGAATGTCCACCGCCGCGAGAAGGACCGAGAGGAGCAGGGCGTACTCCACTCCGAGAAGACAGAGGCCAATAAGCATAATAAGAAAAATGACAGCCGTGAGAATGCAGTAGGAGCGGAGATACGAAAGCCCCATACGGAAGGCATCGGCACGCATCCGTCTCATAGGTCCTCGCAGACCGGCAGGCAGAAGCGACAGGAGCGTTTTGTGCACCTTCCCCAGCTCAAGGCTGAAATAAAAGGCCGCCACCACCGAAACAAGGATAAAGAGGAGCACCTCGGGCAAGGAGAGCACCGCGCTGCCGAGGAGAGGTGGCAGGGCTGCCATCAGGGCATCGGCTATATGGGCGGTGATGTCCTCAGAAAAGCTGTCAAGCCCGGCAAGAAGCCCGCCCTCCCCGGGCAAAAGCCCGGAAAGAAAGTCAGAAAGGCGCCCCGGGCTGCTGTTTAGATAGGCGATGGCGCTGCGGATTTCCTCGACGAGGCGAGAAAGAACGCCGTACACAAGAAAAAACACGAGCGAAAGCGCAAGAAGCACCGTAAAAAAGGCAACCAGGCGCTGAGGCAGCCGAAGACGCTTGCCGAGCGCACAGTTCAGGGGGCGCAAAAGGAGCGCAAGCCCCCAAGAAAGAAGAAACGGAAGGGCCACAGGCAAAAGGTAGGCAAGCGAAAGATAGAGAAAAAGCCCGCCGAGTGCCACCGTGAGAAGAAGCGATGCCCACCTCTCAAAAGGAATTTCTCTAAATTTCATATCCCACCTCCGAAAAACTGAGGAGCCGTGCGCCTCTTTTCTACCTTCTTAGTATATTCAAAAGCAAAAAGGATTATTTTATCAAAAAGCATAAAGGAGAACAGCAGTATGGTTATTATTGAAATGGAAAACGGTAAAGAAATCAAGCTGGAGCTTTACCCCGATATCGCCCCCGAGACGGTCAAAAATTTTGAGGAGCTCGTTTCGCGCGGGTTTTACGACGGGCTTATCTTCCACCGCGTCATCCCCGGCTTTATGATTCAGGGCGGTGACCCCGAGGGAACAGGTATGGGTGGCTCCGGGAAGAACATTGTGGGCGAATTTGCCGCTAACGGTCATCCGAACTCGCTCCGCCACACCCGCGGCGTTATCTCCATGGCGCGCGCGCAGAACCCGAACTCGGCCTCCTCGCAGTTCTTTATCATGCATGCCGACGCCCCTCATCTCGACGGTCAGTACGCCGCCTTCGGGCGCGTGACCGAGGGCATGGATGCCGTGGACGAGATTGCCGCCGTCCCCACCGACTTCCGCGACAGGCCCCGCACCGATATGCGAATCAAGAAGGCCACCCTCGCGTAAACACGGAAAAAGCACTCCGCGACTGCCCTCGCGGAGTGCTTTTTCTTTTTGTCAATTTAGAAACTCAAACTCGAAATCGTAGATATTTACGATATCCTCATCCTGAATTCCGGCAGCACGGAGGCGTTCAATAACCCCCTCCTTGAGAAGAACGCGCTGGAAAAAGGCGATGGACTCGCGGTCCTCAAAGTTGACCTGACCGAGAAGATTGCGGAGCCACTCGCCCTCCACAAAGAAGGTGTGATTTTCCCGACGGACCGTGGTGATTCTCTCACCCGCACCGCGGGTGGAGCGTTCCTCGGGTGTCACCTCGTCGGCATACACCGTCATACCGGGGAGCTCGGCAAGGTGCGCGGCGGTGCGGTGAACGAGGGTATCCAAGCCCTCGCCCGTCACGGCGCTGACATAAATAAGCTCACGCCCGAGAGATGCAACGTGCGCCTCGAAGCGCTGCACACTCTCCTCCTCAAGAAGGACGGCGTCACACTTGTTGGCCACCACAATCTGCGGGCGCTTGGCAAGCTCGGGGCTGTAAAGCGCAAGCTCCTCATCAATCTTTATAAGGTCAGAGGTGGGATCGCGCCCGTCAGTGGCGGCAATATCCACTACATGAAGCAGAAGGCGGCAACGGTCTACATGACGGAGGAAGGCATGACCGAGACCGAGCCCCTGAGAGGCCCCCTCGATAAGCCCCGGGATATCGGCAACCACAAAGCCGCCCCCCTCCTCGCCCGCCGAAACCACACCAAGGTTGGGCGAGAGGGTGGTGAACTGATAATTGGCGATTTTGGGCCTTGCCGATGAAATGCGCGAAAGAATGGAGGACTTGCCCGCATTCGGGAAGCCGACAAGACCGACGTCGGCCAGCATTTTCAGCTCAAGCAAAACCTCGCGCTCCTCGCCTCGGGTACCGCTTTTGGCAAAGCGCGGAATCTGACGCGTGGGAGTGGAGAAATGACGGTTACCCCAGCCTCCGCGACCACCGCGGCACACGACAAAATCGCCCTCCGAGGACATATCGTGAAGGATACGGCCCGTATCCGGCTCCTTGATAAGCGTTCCGGGAGGCACGAGAACGACGAGGGGCTCGCCACTTTTGCCATGGAACTTTTCACCGCGGCCCGGCGCCCCCGATTCAGCCACGAATTTGCGCTTGTAGCGGAAGGCAAGCAGGGTGTTGGAGCCCTTGTCAACGCGGAAAATCACGTCACCGCCACGGCCACCGTCACCCCCGTCGGGGCCGCCTGCCGCCACATACTTTTCGCGGCGGAAGGAAACGGCGCCGTTGCCGCCGTCACCGGCTTTCACATAAATTTTAACCGAATCAATAAACATGCGGCTCCTCCCTATACCTTGTCCGGCATTTCCTCCCCGCGCTGGCGGACGACCATGCGAATGGGGGTTCCCTCAAAGCCAAAGGCGGTGCGCAGACAGTTTTCAAGATACCGCTGATACGAAAAATGGAAAAGCTGCGCGCTGTTGCAGAAAACCACGAAGGTGGGAGGGGCTACCGAGGCCTCGGTCATATAGTAGATTTTCAGGTGACGCCCCTTGTCCGAGGGGGGCTGCACGCGAGTGATGGCATCGTTCAGGAGGTCATTGAGCATGCCTGTGGTGACACGCTTTTTCGACTCGGTATACACGGCAAGAATTTTTTCAAAGAGAAGACCTGTGCGCTGCCCCGTCTTGGCCGAAACATACAGAATGGGGGCGTACGGCATATAGCCGAGCGCGGTACGGATTTTCTTGTTGGTCTCGTTTACCGTTGTATTGTCCTTTTCAATCAAATCCCACTTATTGACGACGATAATGGTAGCCTTGCCCGCCTCGTGCGCAATGCCGGCAATCTTCTCGTCCTGCTCGGTAATCCCCTCCTCGGCATCAATGAGGAGAAGGCACACATCGGCACGCTCCACGGCCATTTTGGCACGGAGGACCGAATATTTTTCAATCTTGTCCTCCACCTTGCTTTTCCGACGAATGCCTGCGGTATCAATGAAATTAAAGCGGCCAAGCTCGTTTTCCACCATGGTATCCACCGCATCACGCGTGGTACCGGGAATAGGAGAAACGATTTGCCTCTCCTCCCCGACAAGACGGTTGACCAGCGAGGACTTCCCTGCATTCGGCTTGCCGATGACGGCCACCGAGACAGAACCGTCCTCGGTTTTCTCGCCCTCTACGGGAGGGAGAGCCGCCACCACCTCGTCAAGGAGGTCACCCGTTCCCGTCCCGTGGAGGGAGGAGAGGGCAATCGGGTCGCGCTCGAAGCCGAGCTCATAAAACTCATAAAATTCAAAGGGGAGCTCGCCCACACGGTCTATTTTGTTGACGCAAAGCACAATAGGCTTGCCCGAGCGCTTCAGCATAACAGCAATATCACGGTCATCGGCGGTGAGCCCTGCGTGAATGTCGCAAAGGAAGAGAATGACATCCGCGCTTTCAATGGCAATTTCCGCCTGCCTGCGCATTTTGGCAAGAATGATATCGTCGGTTTTCGGCTCGATACCGCCCGTATCGATAAGCAAAAACTCCCTGCCGTTCCATTCGGCATCACCGTAGATTCTGTCACGGGTTACCCCCGGGGTATCCTCGACAATGGAACGGCGCTCGCCAATCAGCTTATTAAAAAGGGTGCTCTTCCCTACATTCGGCCTTCCTACCACGGCTACAACCGGCTTAGCCATATTTCATTCACTCCTTTCATACATCTCCGAGGAGTGCCGCGACAAAGGCCGCGCCGTCCTCCCCGACAAACTCAATCGGCACCGAAAGCTCCTCCGAAAGCTCCTTGGGTGTCATACCGCAAAGAAAGAGGTCTCCCTCGGCACGCAGGGTGCTTCTCGGAAGAAGCAGAAGGTCAAAAAGCTCCTGTCCTTTAAGCTGAGCAGCAATATCGCGCCCTGTCAAAAGGCCCGAGACCGTAATGCTCTCTCCAAAGAAGCGATTCTTTATTTCGTAAACCTTACTTGTCAAATTTCCATGCTTTTCAGTAGCCTCTGCTACAATTTTTTCAATCATGGGGCGTGCGGCAGCTCCTGTTGCCACCGCAACGCGGCGGGGGCTGCGAGGGAGCGGCTCCACCGTGCGCAGGAAGCCCGACGCCTCCTCATAGAAGGAGCGAAGCATCCCCACCCCGTTTTCCAGCTGAGGATAGCCCTCGTAAGCCTCCTCCTCGGGAAGAGGGAGCCCTGCCGCAAGATAAAGCTCGTCTGCCGCAAAGAAAAGGCGGCTCCCGTGCTTCTCATAATGCGCATCGGCAAAGCGCGAAACCGTAAGAAGAATTTCCTTGGCCTCCTCGCTTGTGTAGGCACTGAGAGGCTCCAGTCCCTCGCGGTGCGCGGTCAGACCCGCGGGCACCACCGAAACGCTGTCAAGCGCGGGGTAAAGAGACGCGAGGTCGGAAAGCGTACGCGAAAGCTCCTCACCGTCATTGATACCGCGGCAAAGAACGATTTGAGCGCGGAGAGAAATACCCGCCTCGGAAAGACGGTCAAGATAGGAAAGGACCTCGCCCGCGCGCTTGTTTTTCATCATTCTCACGCGAAGGTCGGGGTTCGTGGTGTGCACCGAAACATGAATCGGAGAAATGCGCATTTCAATAATACGGGAGATGTCCTCATCGGTGAGGTTGGTGAGGGTGATATAATTGCCGTGCAAAAACGAGAGGCGGGCATCATCGTCCTTAAAATAAAGGCTCTCGCGCAGACCGCTTGGCAGTTGGTCAATGAAGCAGAAAATGCAGCCGTTGCGGCAGGATTGCTTTTTGTCCATGAGGGGGGTGGCAAAGATGAGGCCGATGTCGTCATAGACCTCCTTCTTTATTTTCTTTTTCACGGGTTTCTCTTCCCTAAGAAGGGTTAAGACGACCTTTTTTTCGGCAAGATAAAACCTGTAATCAAGGACGTCACGTATATCGTGGCCGTTGATGGCCAGAAGAATGTCGCCTGCAAGAATCCCGCATTTTTCTGCTCTCGAATGGGGCTCTACCTCGGTGATTGTAACCATCTTTCCCTCACATGTTATGATTCTTTCATTGTATTTTACCATATTACACACCAATTTGCAAGGGGAAAGCCAAAAAACGAGATAACGAAAAAACGCCCCGAAGGGCGTTTTTCGGTTCAGCGTTCCTCGCGGAAATAAGAAAGACCGAGCGAGGCGGGCGGCTGTGTCTCACGCTTCTTGCGCATGCTGGTCGCAACCAGAACAAGGATAGTCACAAGATAGGGGAAGGTGGCAAAAAACTCCACCATCGAGCGTGAAAGCCCCGGGATAACCACAGGAAGAATGTACAGCCCTCCGAACACGAAGGAGCCGAGAATGCCGTAGCTCGGATTCCAGAGCGCGAATATCACAAGCGCGATGGCAAGCCAGCCGCGGTCACCAAAGCCGTTGTTCGACCAGATGCCGCCCATATAGTCCATCACATAGTAGAGGCCGCCAAGCCCCGAGATGGCACCGCCTATCACGGTAGCACCGTACTTGTAGGCGGAAACGTTGATGCCTGCGGCATCGGCGGTGGCAGGGTTCTCTCCCACAGCGCGAAGATGAAGCCCGAGACGGGTACGGCGGAGCACCACCGTCACAATCACAGCCACCGCTATGGCAACATAGGCGAGGAAGCCGTAGGAAAGCAGAAGCTTGCCAAGCCCCTGGGCTTCTACGCCCGCGATGCTGGCCTTGAAGAACTTGCTGGTGGCAACCACGTTGAGGGAGGCAGTCTCACTCCCCGCAAGCTTGGCAAGAGAGCCGCCGAAGAAGTTGCCGAAGCCGACACCGAAGGTGGTGATGGCAAGACCGGTCACATTCTGATTGGCACGCAGGCTGATGGTCAGGAAGGCATAAATCAGCGAAACGAGCGCGGCACCGAGAAGCGAGGAGAGGAGGGGAATGAAAACGGCAAGGAAGCCATTCAGCGGAGCTCCGTCAAGCGATTGCTCATAGAAGAAGGCTCCCATAACCCCCGAGATGCCGCCGACATACATAATGCCAGGAATACCGAGGTTCAGGTTCCCCGATTTTTCGGTAAGGATTTCACCGGTAGAGCCAAAGAGAAGCGGAATTCCCTGTATCAAGGCTCTTTGAAGAAAGTTGATAAGAAAGCTCATGCAACGGTCTCCTTTCTCTCGTCCTCGGCAGAAATCTCGTCCCGCTTATGACGGAAGCGAACCGAATACCGAATAAAGAACTCACACCCAATGATAAAGAAGAGAATGATACCCGTCAGAATCTCGGGGAAGGAGGGATTCAGGTCAAAGCTTGTGGCAATCTCTCCGCCGCCACGCGAAAGAAACACAATGAGGAAGGCGGTGAGCACCATATAGAGAGGATTGAACTTGGCAAGCCATGACACCATAATGGCGGTAAAGCCGTCACCGCCCGCGGTGTCGGGGCTGATGGTCTGGTCGGTGCCCGAAACGAGGAGGAGGCCCGCAATGCCGCAGACGGCACCCGAGACAAGCATCGTACGGATGATTACCTTTTTGACGTTTATGCCGATGTAACGGGCCGTGTTCTCACTCTGCCCCACGACCTCAATTTCATAGCCATGCTTGCTGTACTTCAAGTACATATACATAAGCCCCGTCACGGCGGCAACCACAAGAATCGGTAGGATTTCCTCCGTACCAAAGAGCTCAGGGAGCTTGCCCTTCCTGATAACGCCGATGTGGCCCGAGCCCTTCGGGTTCTCCCACACCGTGACAAAGAAGCGGACAAGCTGAATGGCCACATAGTTCATCATCAGGGTGAAGAGGGTTTCGTTTGTCCCCCATACTGCCTTGCAGATAGCCGGGAGGAAGGCCCAGAGAGCGCCCGCCAGCATTGAGGCAACCAGCATAAGAGGAATAAGAATGACAAGAGGGAGGTCACCGAGGCAAATCATACATGCCGCAGTGGCAAGACCGCCTGCGAGAACCTGCCCCTCGGCACCGATATTCCAGAAGCGCATCTTGAAGGCTGGCGTCACGGCAAGCGAAATGCAAAGGAGAATTGCAAGGTTGGAAAGCATGGTAAGAATGCGGCGGAAGCTGCCGAAGGAGGCCTTGAACATCGCAGCAAAGAGGCCAAAGGGATTCTGCCCTGTGAAGATAAGGGTGACCACGGAGCAAACCAAAAGAGCCGCCGCGATGGCAACAGCACGCACGATGTAGGGCGTGGAAGCCTTTGAAGATTCTCTCTTCACAATATGGAAAAGAGGCTCCTTTTGCTTCTTTTCATGAACAAGCTCATGCTTCATGCTCCTGCCCTCCCTTCGTCATAAGCAATCCGATTTCCTCCTTTGTGGCGGTGCGGGCATCGACAATGCCGGTTACGCGCCCCGAGCCGATGACCAAAATGCGGTCACAGAGTGCAAGAAGAACGTCAAGGTCCTCGCCGACAAAGATAACGGCAACCCCATTCTGCTTTTGCTCATTGAGGAGGTGATAAATCATATAGGAAGAATTGATATCAAGACCGCGCACGGGGTAAGCGGCCATCAAAACTGTCGGTGCCGAGGAAATCTCACGTCCAACCAGAACCTTTTGCACGTTCCCTCCCGAGAGACGGCGCACGGGAGTGGTGGCCCCCGGCGTCGAAACCGAAAGACGGGTAATGATGTCCTCAGCGAGAGTTCTCGGCGGATTTCTGTCAAGGAAGAAGGACTTGCCGTAAGAATAGCTGCGAAGCATCATATTGTCGATGATATCCATGTCTCCGACAAGTCCCATGCCAAGGCGGTCCTCGGGCACGAAGGAGAGACGCACGCCGAGCTCACGGATTTCAAGCGGTGTCTTATCTCGCAGATTCACGGGCTCACCGTCCTCGGGAGCATGATAGAGCACCTCGCCGCAGTCGATATGCTGGAGCCCTGCGATGGCCTCAAGCAGCTCGCGCTGACCGCTCCCCGCGATACCCGCGATGCCGAGGATTTCCCCACTGTTTGCCGTGAAAGAAATGTCGTCCAACACCTTAAAGCCCTCAACGTTCCTGCATTCGAGGTGCGAAACCGAAAGGCGTTCTTCGACACCCACAGGGATAGGTCGGTCAATATTCAAAGAAACCTTCTGGCCCACCATAAGCTCGGTAAGGGCGGCTTCGTCTGTTTCTGAAGTATTAACGGTGGCAATATGCTCCCCCTTGCGGAGAATCGCCACGCGGTCCGAGATGGCAAGCACCTCGTTCAGTTTGTGCGTTATAATGATGATGGATTTTCCATCATCCCTCATTTTACGAAGCACTGCGAAAAGCTTCCTCGTTTCCTGAGGGGTAAGAACCGCTGTCGGCTCATCGAGAATCAAAATCTCGGCACCGCGGTAGAGCACCTTAATAATCTCCACCGTCTGCTTTTCGGAAACCGACATATCGTATATCTTTTTATTGGGGTCAAGCTCAAACCCGTATTTCTCGCAAAGGGCGGCAACAGAAGAAGCCGTCTCGCGCAGATTGTATTTTCTGTCCTTAATGCCGAGAATAATGTTCTCGGTTGCCGTAAAGAGGTCAACCAGCTTGAAGTGCTGATGAATCATCCCGATGCCGTGTGCAAAGGCATCCTTCGGGGATTTTATCACAACCTCCTCGCCATCAATGAGAATCTGCCCCGCGTCGGGATAGTAGATTCCCGCTATCATATTCATAAGAGTGGTCTTGCCACTTCCGTTTTCACCAAGAACCGCCAGAATTTCGCCATGGCGGACGTCCATATTGACGTCCTTATTCGCCACTACGCGGCCAAAGCTCTTAGTGACATTTTTTAGCTCTATTGCAGGTGTAGCGTTCACGCCTGTACCTCCGATATTATGAGAAAAATAGACGAACGAGGAAAGACAAGAGAGGCGGAGCATAAGCCCCGCCTCCCGCTATAAGCTAATCAGGACTGCGGTACAATGATACCGTCGATGATGACATCGAAGTAGGGGGCAGCACGGAATTCGGATTCCGCAAACACACCGCCGATAATGACCTCGGTGTCAGGCGTGAAGGGATCATCGTTGTCGTTGACGTTGGCAAGGTAGGTGGTGAGCGTCTCGCCGTCAACGGTGAAGCCGTCAACATCAAACACGCCGCTGAACACAGCATTCTCGTCGCCGGTGATGAGCGAGAGCACCATGGACATGGCCTGGAAGTTGCCGCTCTCGAACTCGGCGATTACATCCTCAACCATCTCATCCGTTCCCGCGGGAAGAACGTCCATGTTGAGAGCAGTGAGCTTCACAGAGCCCTCGGCAAAGCCGCCGCAGTATTCCTCGGGAATACGGACACCGTTGATCACGGAGTTGATGATAAGCTGGTAGTAAGGATCCCAGTCAATGTAGGAGGACACCAGGAAGGTGTTGGGGCAGGTGGCAACCGTCGAGCCGTTGTAGGAAACGTTCGGAATGCCCATATCTTCGCAGGCGCGAGGAGCACCCATCGAATCGGCGTGCTGCGAAAGAAGCACGGCACCGCCGTCGATAAGAGCACGAGCCTTCTCGTTTTCCTTGGCCTCGTCGTACCAGGAGTTGGTGTATTCAACCTTCATCTGAACGTCAGGGGCATTCTCGCCACCGGGCATCTGCTTCACCATCATGCCGTAGGCATAGCGAAGACCAAGGAACCAGGAGGTATAGCCCGAGACCACCTCAGCGTAGGGGTAGGCACCGACATAACCGACGGTGAGCTTGTTGTCGACGATTTTGCCCTCGAAGATTTCGTTGGCAGCATCGGTCTCATCGTCATCGGCATTCACTTCGAAAACGCCGGCCATATACATGGTGGCAAGCTTCATACCGGCAACCATACCGGCAACGAAGCGCCCCTCGTAGATGGAAGCAAAGGCATTATGATAGTTGCCGAGAGCAGAGGTATGAGCCTTTGTGCCCGTAGCGTGGCTGAACTGCACGTTCGGGAACTCGGCGGCAGCCTTCATGATGTGGTCTTCATGACCAAACGAGTTGGCGAAGATAATCTGGCAGCCGGCTTCCACGAGCTCGACAGCAGCATCGTAGCACTCGTCGTCCTCGGGAATATTCTTCTTGATGATGAGCTGACCTGCATCGAGGCCGAGCGCGGTAACCGTGCGCTGGGCGGCATCAATGAAGTTCTTGTCATAAGTCGAGTTCTCATCGTGCAGGCAGATAAGACCGAACTTAATGTTTTCCTTCGCTACGGGTGTCAGCAGCTGTGTTTCCTCAGGATCGCCGCAGGAGGCGAGGGCGAAAGTGCAACCGAAGAGCATCACGGCAGCAAGGACCAGGGAAAGGATCTTCTTCATGGTTATTTCCTCCAAAAGAATTTTATTTACAGGGAGAATCCCCCTTGTAACCTGACCGATACGGGGCTCCGTCACGCGAAGGTGACACCCTCAGCGGGGCTCATGGCGGCCACTCTGGCAAGCGACTCAATACGGAAGCCGTCCTCGCGGAGCTTGTCCCCGCCGCCCTGATAGGCCTTCTCAATGGCCACAGCGGCACCGACGGCATGGCATTTCGCCGTCCCAAGCATCTCAAAAAGCCCCACAAGAGCATTGCCGCGTGCCAAAAAATCATCCACAATCAAAACGCGGTCACCCTCGGGCAGATACTCGGCTCCCACCGTGGCAAAATACGTATTTTTGTGCGTGTAGGAGGTAATCTCTACCGAATACATCTCTCCGCTCTGGTTGGCGGCAGGAGACTTTTTGGCCACCACGACTGGGACCCCAAGCTCTGTCGCGGCGGCAAAGGCAACCGCAATGCCCGAAGCCTCAATGGTAAGCACCCTGTCAATCCGCTCGCCCGCAAAGAGCCGCGCAATCTCGCGCCCCATATCCAGAAGGAAGGCCACATCCAGCTGTTGGTTCAAAAAACTGCCGACCTTCAATACGTCACCGGGGAGCACTGCCCCCTCGCGCTTAATCTTTTCTTCGAGTGCTTTCATTCGGCCTCCGCAAAAATCCACCTAATTATACATAATATATTACACCATCCGCAAGAAAAATGCAAGCCTTTTTCGAGAACTTTGACAAGTTTTTTGTCTGAAAATTTCGTCGGCTTTTGTGGTGAGGTGATGAGAGGAGTGGGTTTTTGCCGTCAAATCCGCACGATTTCGCTGCTTTTTGAGCAAACGGTGGCTTATTCGGCAGGCACGGAACGGGCAAGTGACGCGTTTTTGTACCGCACGTCATCGCTCACCTCGCGCAAAACGAGAAGATAGTCGGGCAGCGCAAGGGGCGTTTCGGGCGAAGGAAGCTCCACCTCCAGGACGGCAGTCCTGTGCCAGAAGGGATACACGTCGATTTCAAGGAGGAGGTCACCGTGCGGCACCGTGTACCGCAGCTTTTCAATCGGACGGCAGGCGGGGTCAGCACGCCCGAGCAGCGCTCTATACTGCTCTTCCCCGATTTCCCTCTCCTCCTCCACCGAGGAAAGGGCATGTATCCGTCGCTTTTTGGTTTCGGTATACCGGATGTGCCCGTCGGCACTCTCACGAAGGCGCACCCGCCATGTGGTGCCCTCCTCGGAGAGAAGATAGGTTTGCAAAATGCGGTCACACCGCGCACCCTCCCTTTGCATGAGTGCATCGTGACGGGGCATGGCAATCAGGAATTTCCTCTCGGTTTCAATATGAGCGTTCATCGGCACCCCCCTGTGGTTTTTCTACATTATAAAATTAAAAACAAAAAAAGGCAAGAGTTCTTCAAAAAAAGATTGACAAGCACCCCTTTTTGTGGTATACTCTTCGTTGCAATTGGGATATAGCCAAGCGGTTAAGGCACGGGACTTTGACTCCCGCATTTCGTTGGTTCAAATCCAACTATCCCAGCCAGAAAAAAGCAAGTCGCAAGACTTGCTTTTTTCTATCCAAGCCGCAGGCTTGGCATGGAATCACCCGCACAACGTGCGGTGCATATCATCAAGGGCGGCATTGCTAACTGGCTATGCCTTGATAGCGCGCTTCATTTTCCCCTTTCCCCTTGCAATACACGACGATATGTGTTATACTAAGTGAAAAGAATATACGGGAGCTTGTAGACAGGCTGAGAGGAAGGTGCGATCTTGGACCTTTCACCTGATTTGGGTAATGCCAACGTAGGGATGCGATCTGCTTTGGGGAGTTACCCGTGTCGGGTAACTCTTTTGTTTTCGCGAAAGGAGGTGAAAAAATGAAATCTCTTAAAAAGATGCTGCTCGGCTTTGCCTTTTTGCTGATCGCCTTGATGGGGGTGATCCTATACGAAAGTGATTTCGGATACATTCTGTTTCTGATTGGGGCACCGCTTGGGCTCCTTCTTTGCATTTCCGGATGCTTTGAGGAGGAGATCCGGGCATGGATTGCAAGGAAAAAGCAGGATGAGGAACGGCACGAAGAACAAGAGTGAATGGGCTTTTGCAAATTCGCTAAATAACGCGACACAGCCCTGAAAATCCTTGAGGCGGTGAAGGTTCAACTACACAAGCATTCCAAAAATCCGAGAACTTTGTTCTCGGATTTTTCCCAAGCCACAGGGTGTATTCCTCCTTTAGATTGATGACATGCAAGGCTTTGCCTTGATTGCCTGTGAGCGCATGCTTTCGCAAAGCCAGAGCCGTCCGTGAGGGGCACAGGCACACACGGTGCAAAAAAAGAGAAGGAGGGCCGAAACGTATTGTTTTTTGGAGAATTTCATGCTATAATGAGTCGTGTAATACGCGGTATTGCTTGAAAACCAAGTATTTCCGCACGGTGAGCATCTTGGGAGCAGAAGTTATGGCAACGGCTATTTTGATTATTCTTTTTTTAACCTACATCGGGCTCGGTGTTCCCGACTCCCTGCTGGGAGCCGCGTGGCCGAGCATGTATACGGATTTCGGGGTATCGCCGAATCTTGCCAGCTACCTTTCGCTTTGCATTTCACTCGGCACGGTGCTCTCAAGCCTTTGCGCGACAAGGCTCATCCGCAGGCTGGGCACGGCCTGGGTTACGGTGCTCAGCACCGCCATGACGGCCTTTGCCCTTCTCGGCTTTCGGTTCTCACCCGGCCTTCCCCTTATGTTTCTTTTTTCGCTTCCGCTCGGCCTCGGCGCGGGCGGCATTGACACGGCCCTCAACCATTACGTCGCGCTGAATTACAAGCCCTCGCACATGAGCTTTTTGCACTGCTTTTACGGCATCGGCGTATGCTGCAGCCCCTTTGTACTGTCGCTTTCGATGAGTGGCGAGGGCGGCTGGAGGAATGGCTACACCTACACAACGGTGTTTCAGTTTGCCCTGACCGCCATGCTTATTCTGAGCCTCCCCTTATGGAAAAGGGCGGAGGCGAAGCGCCCGCATCCCGAAGCGCCGACAAGCTCTCGCGGCGGGAAGAGCCTGCTCAGGCTCAACGGACTGAAAAGCTCCTGCCTCGCCTTTGCCGCCTCCTGCTCTCTCGAATTCACCTGCGGAGTCTTTGGCGCCACCTTTCTCGTGGAGGCAAGGGGCTACGGCAACAAAGCGGCGGCGGGGCTTATCACTCTCTATTACGTGGGTATCACGCTGGGAAGATTTCTTGCGGGAGTGCTCGCTCTGCATATGTCGCACAAAAAAACACTTACCCTTTTCCTCAGCACCTTAGGTATCGGCGTTTTTCTCCTGTTTTTGCCGTTTCACCCGATGCTCGCCGTGGTTGCACTTTTCCTTATCGGGCTCGGCAACGGCCCCGTATTCCCCCTTCTTCTGCACCTGACGCCCCTGCGCTTCGGCACCGAGGAGGCACAGTCGGTTATGGGAATCCAGATGGGGAGCGCCTACCTCGGAATTGCCCTTGCCCCCTTTTTCTTCGGCTTTGTTGTACACTATCAAAACGCCGTTCTCTTCCCCGTCTTTCTTGCCTTCTTCTTCCTTTGCCTGCTCCTCGCGCTTCGCAGCTATAAAAAAAGATGCTCCGTGAAAAGCCGCTGACCCCTCGCACAGCAAAAGGAAAAATCGGCAAAAAAAACAAAGCACCCCGAGAGGGATGCCGCACAACACTGTTATTATACCATGAAAGCAGTGGGTTTGTAAAGAGTTTGTGATGCATTTTATACAAATTCTTCGTTTTACACAAAAAAATCTTGTTTATTTCTTACAAATTGCGCATTGTAAAGTCCCCGTGATTGTGCTATACTATAGTCAAGAAGGGAGATACACCAATGGGCTAACGATAGGAAAGGTACAGGGGAAAGCGCGATACCGCCAAAGAGCGAGAGCGCACTCCGAGAGGTACCGAGGTCACAGGGGCGCACGCAAAGCATCGAAAGAGATATAGATTTCTCGCGGCAGGAGGCTGCGAGAGCAAACGCTTGAGAAAGGAATCATTCCAACAGGTAAATCCTTGATGCGTGCCAGAGCCCCGAACGCAAAATCCCCATCGCCTTTTTTCCCGATGCACCGTAAAGGAAATTCTCCTTAAGAATCGTTTCGGTACACACAGGCAGCAGATGAGGACAAAGGGCAGACAAAAGAAAGCGAGGAGTAAAAAGGATGTTAGATATCAACAGCGAGCACAGATGACCTTCGGGCGTTGTCAAGGAGCGTCCGAAGGTCATTTTTCTTTTTTCTCCCCCCTCTTTCGGCGGCATGGGGCAGGCTGTTTTTTTGTGCCGCCCCGCGCCTCCCCTTTTTTTGAAAAAAATATTGACAGGGCGGTTAAAATGTGTTATGATAGTATATCATAATAAGGGCTGTGACGGAAAGAGTACCGCATTTTGCCGAATCCAAGAGAGCTATGGTAGGTGAGAGATAGCATTCGGTCTTGCGCGAAGAACGCTCCTGAGCCGCGGAAGAACGCCCTACGGGGTCAGTAGAACCGCAACAAAATGAGAGGACTGCCGCTTGGCAGTCAATTTGGGTGGTATCGCGGAAGATGTCCTTTCGTCCCATTTTCGGACGGAGGGATTTTTTGTTTTCTTCCGCCCGTCCCCGTTTTCTGTTTATCATTTTTTATCCATAAATTTTGGGAGGTATTGCAGTATGCTGAGAACCCACACCTGCTTCGAGCTGAACGAGGCACACATCGGACAAAACGTTACCCTCACGGGCTGGATTGATACCGTGCGCGACCATGGCGGTGTCCTTTTCATGGATTTGCGTGACCACTATGGGATTACACAGGTCGTTTTTTCGGACGACAGTCTCTTGAAGGGCCTTGCCAAGGAGACCGTGGTTCTCGTGGAGGGCACCGTGGAGGGGCGTGACCCCGAAACCGTGAACCCGAAGCTTGCCACAGGGCTTGTGGAGGTGAAGGCCACCCGCCTTGAGGTGCTCGGTCCCTGCCGCCTCGGCCTCCCCTTTGAGATTGATGCCTCCACCGCAACGCGCGAGGAGGTGCGCCTCAAGCACCGCTACCTTGACCTGCGCAACCGCAAGATTCACGACAACATCGTCCTGCGCGCTAAGGTCCTGAGCTTTCTCCGCAGCGAAATGGAGTCGCTCGGCTTCCTTGAGATTCAGACACCTATTCTGACCGCATCCTCCCCCGAGGGGGCACGTGACTATCTTGTGCCGAGCCGTAAGCATAAGGGCAAGTTCTATGCCCTCCCCCAGGCACCTCAGCAGTTCAAGCAGCTTCTGATGGCCTCGGGCTTTGACCGCTATTTCCAGATTGCTCCCTGCTTCCGTGATGAGGACGCGCGCGGTGACCGCTCGCCGGGAGAATTCTATCAGCTTGACTTTGAGATGGCGTTTGCCACTCAGGAGGACGTCTTCGCTGTAGCCGAGCAGGTGGTGTACAACACCTTCCGCAAGTTTTCGGATAAGAAGGTGTCGAAGCCTCCCTTCCGCCGCATCACCTTTGCCGAGGCCATGCTGCGCTACGGCACCGACAAGCCCGACCTCCGCAACCCCCTTGAAATTCATGACCTCACCGCCTTCTTTGCCGAAAACGATTTCCTGACAGTAAACGGGCGCTCGATTCCCTTCAAGAACAAGCTCGTGCGCGGCATCGTTGCCAATTACCTTGTGAAGCGCGACGGTGACGGCGACGGCAAGAAGGCCTTTGAGAAGGCTATCGATGCCTTCGCGCGCAGCATCGGCATGGCCTTCGGCATCGGCTATATCACTCTGGAGGGCGGAGAGTACAAGGGGCCGATTGCCAAGTTCCTGAGCCCCGAGCAGCAGAAGGCTCTCACCGAGCTCGTCGGTATTCAGGAGGGCGAAACCCTATTCTTCATCTGCGATAACCCGAAGGTGATTGACCGCCTTTCGGGCGAAATCCGCACATGGCTCGGCCAGGAGCTCGGCCTTATCCGGAACGATGCGTTTGAGTTCTGCTTTATCGTGGACTTCCCGATGTACGAGAAAAATCCGGACACAGGTAAACTTGACTTTACACATAACCCCTTTTCCATGCCGCAGGGCGGGCTCGAAGCCCTTGAAACCAAGGACCCGCTTGACATCTTTGCCTACCAGTATGACATTGTATGCAACGGAGTTGAGCTTTCCTCGGGCGCAGTACGGAACCACAACCCCGAAATTATGGAGAAGGCCTTTGCCATTGCCGGCTACGGCAAGGAGGACGTCAAGGCGAAATTCGGAGCGCTTTACACCGCCTTCTCGTACGGTGCGCCCCCGCACGCCGGTATGGCCCCGGGGGTTGACCGCATGCTGATGCTTCTTGCCGAGGAGGAAACCATCCGCGATGTTATCGCCTTCCCCCTGAACGGCAACGCGCAGGACCTTCTCATGGGTGCCCCCTCCGAGGTGACCGAGCTGCAGCTGCGTGAGGTCCACATTAAGGTACGCGACTGATAAGGAGATACTATGGAAAGAGAAACACTGCGGCGGCTGGAGCTTTTGAACCAGCTTGCCTTAACCGAGGAAGAAAAGATGGAATTCCTCGCATTCTTTGACCGCCGTATGGCAGGGCTTGCCTCGCTCGATGCCATCGACACCGAATCCACCGAGCGAATGGTGCATGTGATGCCGCTTTGCACCGTGGTGCGCGACGACGTTGCCAGCCAGCCCTTCACCCGTGAGGAGCTGCAAAGCGGCGCACCCGATGCCGGCGAAGGCTATTGGCGCGTTCCGCGCGTTCTGGAATAAGGAGAGCACGATGAATCTTTATACCGTAAAGGCCGAAGCTTCTGCGGAAAAGGCAGTGGTTTTGGACGATATGATTCTTACAAAGGACTACCCAACAACCGCCGGCTCCCGTATGCTGGCGAACTATAAAAGTCTTTTTGACGCCGAGGTCGTAACACGCCTTCGTGACGCAGGCTACGGCATTGTCGGCAAGGTCCCCGTTGGCGAATTTGCCTTTGACCTGCTCGGGGAGACCTCGGCTCAGGGGCCCATCCTCCGTGACGGTGCCCTGCGGTACGCCGCCGCCGAGGTCCTCCTCCGGGATGAGGCGATGGCCGCTGTTTGCCTGGATGTGAACGGTGCGCCGCGCCGTGCCGCCGCCCTCTCGGGGCTTGTCGCCGTGAAGCCGACCTACGGCACGGTTTCCCGCTATGGAACCGTACCCGTTGCCTGCTCGGGCGAAACCGTCAGTGTGATGGCGAAATCGGCTGCCGAATGCCGCGAGGTCCTCGGTGCCATAGCCGGACATGACAAGCGTGACGGCACGAGCCTTGACGATGAGGCGGCGAAGGCTGCCTCACTCCCGAAGGAGCAGGCCGTCACACGCATCGGTATTGTGAGCGAGCTCTTTGACACAACCGATGTCGAAACGAAAGCAAGGCTTTCGGCACTCTCAGAGGCGCTTTCGTCCGTCGGTGTCTCTCTCAGTGAGGTGAAGCTCCCTATCGCTGCCGCCGCGCACGAGGCCTTTTCCATTCTGATGTCGGCAGAGCTCTGCAATAACGTTTCTCGCTATGACGGAGTCAAATTCGGATACCGCGCCTCGCAGTACGAAAGCATTGACGAGCTGTATACGAGAAGCCGTACCGAGGCCTTCGGCCCCCTGCTCAAATACGCCATTCTCTTTGGCTCCGAGGTCCTCTCGGAGAAAAACTACCAAAAAATGTACGACAAGGCCCTCCGCATCCGCCGCAAAACGGCAGAGGCACTTGCCGCCCTCTTTTCCGAGGTTGATGCCCTTCTTCTGCCCGTTTGCTCCTCCGCCGCCTTTTCGGAGGAGAGCGTCGGGGAGGACAAAACCCTCGTCTTTGAGGAAAACCGCTATACGGCACCCGCCTCGCTGACCGGGCTGCCCTCCGTGGTGTACGGCGGCTGTGCCCTTCTCGGCCCGGCCTTCTCGGAGGGGGCTCTCCTCAGCCTCTGTGAGCTCCTTGAAAAGGAGGGGAACTAAATGAAATACGAAACCGTTATCGGTCTTGAGGTTCATGTAGAGCTTGCCACAAAATCGAAAATCTTCTGCTCCTGCTCGGCTGCCTTCGGGGCAGGCCCCAACGAGCACGTCTGCCCCGCCTGCTCGGGTATGCCCGGCATGCTGCCCGTGGTCAACCGCCGTGTGGTGGACCTCGGTATAACAGCGGGCATGATGCTCGGCTGCCGCATCAACCGCACGACCACCTTCGATAAGAAGAGCTACTATTACCCAGACCTCCCCGCCGCCTACCAGACAACACAGTGGTTCGCCCCCGTGGCGGTGGACGGCCTTGTGGAGATTGAGACCTCGGCGGGAAAACGGGGAATTCGCATCAAGCAGATTCACATGGAGGAGGACGCCGGGAAGCTTGTGCATGACATTCTCCCCGACACCACCCACGTAGACTTCAACCGCACCTCGGTGCCTCTTATTGAAATTGTCAGCCAGCCCGACCTCAGAGGCGTTGAGGAGGTTATTGCCTACTTAGAGCGTCTCCATTCGCTGCTTCGCTTCGCGAAGGTGTCGGATTGCCGTTGGGAGCAGGGCTCCATGCGCTGTGATGTAAACCTTTCTGTACGTCCTGAGGGGAGCAGCAAGCTCGGCGTGCGCACCGAAATGAAGAACATGAACTCCTTGGCGGCCATAGCCCGTGCCATCGAATATGAAACGGCGAGGCATATTGACGCGCTGGAGAACGGCACCGAAACGCTTCGCCAGGAGACGCGCCGCTGGGACGACATCAAGGGCAAAAGCTTCTCTATGCGCACCAAGGAAACCGCGGGTGATTACCGCTATTTCCCCGACCCCAACATCATGCCCATCGTCATTGACGATGCATGGTTCTCCGAAATCCGTGCCTCTCTGCCCGAATTCCCCGAGGTGAAGCTTGCGCGCTACACCGAGGAGCTTGGGCTTTCGGAGTACGATGCCGGGAAGCTGACCGAGAGCCGTGCGCTTTGCGACTGCTTTGAGGAGGCGCTCACGGTGGTGGATAAGCCGAAGGAGGTTGCCAACTGGATTTTGTCCGAGGTAATGAGCAATCTCAACACCCGTGGCATGACCTACGACCAGCTCTCTCTCTCGGGCAAGACGCTCGGTGAGCTGATTGCTCTTGTGGCAGAGGGAACGGTCAGCCGTCCGAACGGAAAGAAAATTCTTGCCGCCCTCTTTGATGAGCCCACCCTCTCGCCCGCCGAATACGCGAAGGAGAACGGCATGATTGTGTCAAACGACGCCTCGCTGCTTGAAAGCGTGGTGAAGCGGGTGCTGGAGGCCGACCCTCAGTCGGTTGCCGACTATAAGGGAGGCAGAGAAAAGGTGTTGATGGCCTTTTTCGGGCGCTGCATGAAGGAGCTCAAGGGCAACTGTGACCCGAAGAGCCTGCAGGCCGCCCTCCTTGACGCCCTCAAAAAGCTGTAAAAAACCGCCGTCCGAGCCTTTGGACGGCGGCCTTTCCCTCTCGTGTATTATACCATAAGGAGTTTTTTTATGGACCTTGCACTTCCCCTCATTCTTGAGGTTTCTATTCTTCTCATTATGCTGATACCCGGCATACTTTTGAAGCGGTTCCGTCTTGTCGGGCCCGATTTTGGGCGCGGGCTTTCCAACTTTGTCCTGTATATTGCCCAGTCGGCTCTCATTGTGAACGCTTACATAGCCTACCGCGGAGACGGAAGCATCTGGACCTCTGCGTTTCTTGTTCTCGGCTTTTCGTTATTGGCGCATTTTCTTTTCGCTGTCGTTTCGCTTCTTTTCTTCCGTCGGGCCGAGGACGGCGCGCGCCGTATGCTTCGTTTCGCCACGGTATTTGCGAACGCCGCCTTCATGGGTATCCCCATTATTCAGGTGCTGTTCGGCAGCGAAGCGGTCATTTACGCCTCGCTTTACAACATAGGCTTCAATCTCTTTGTCTGGTCCTTCGGCGTATGGCTTTGCACAGCAGGCCGCGAGGGGGACGGTGAGGGAGGAGCAGCCACGACCTCTAAGCTGAAAATTCAACCGCGCAAGGTTCTTCTGCACCCCGTTCTCATTTCTTCCTATATAGGGGTTTTCTTTCTTGCCACAGGTCTTGGCCCCTCGGTGCCCTCCCTGTTTTCCCGAAGCCTTGCCATGCTGTCCGACCTCGTAGCCCCTCTTTCCATGGTGGTCATCGGGCTCCGCATGAACGAATTTTCTGTGAAAGAGGCCTTCCGCGATAAGCATCTCTATCTCTTCCTCGCCCTGCGTCTCCTTCTTTTGCCGCTTACCCTTATGCTTATTATGCTGGGGCTTCAGGTAATCGGGCTTCCGCTGCCGAGAATGGTTCGCCTTGTCCTTCTTATTCTTGCCTCCACCCCCGCTGCCGCCTCGTCCACCATGTTTGCGGAAAAGTATGACTGTGCACCGGCCTATGTCAGCCGTCTCGTCATACTTTCCACCCTGCTTTCGGTGCTCACAATTCCCCTTGTTGTGATGCTCGATTCACTTGTTTTTTAATCTCATGCTATGAAAAGCACTTCGCTGTACGCCTTTCGCCGAGGACTCTTAGGAGGCCTCCCCATAGCACTCGGCTATCTTTCTGTCTCCTTTGGCTTCGGCATTACCGCCGCCCGTGAGGGGCTTGGTATTCTCGCCTCCATTCTCATTTCCTTTACCAACCTCACATCAGCCGGTCAGGTGGCAGGGCTCGCCATTATCACCGCGGGGGGCACGCTTTGGGAAATGGCTGCCACCCAATTCGTCATCAACATCCGCTATTTTCTCATGTCGCTGTCTCTTTCGCAGCGTCTCGCCCCCGGCTTTTCGCTCGGCCACCGTGCCCTTGCAGCCTTTGGCATTACCGACGAAATTTTCGGCGTTGCCTCCTCCGAGCGTGAGGAAATCACCCCACTCTATATGTATGGGCTTATCCTCCTGCCGCTTCTCGGGTGGACGCTTGGCACAATGCTCGGTGCCGTGGCAGGAAGCCTTTTGCCCGAAAGCATAAAAAACGCCCTCGGTATTGCCATCTACGGAATGTTCGTGGCCATTGTGGTGCCGCCCGCCAAGCGTGAGAAGGGTGTTTTGCTCGGTGTCGGTATCGCCGTCGGCATTCGCTGCCTCATTGCCTACCTCCCCCTCCTCAACATCGTTTCTCCCGGCTTTGCCATCATCATCGCAGCCGTGGCTGCCGCAGCAATAGCTGCCGCCCTTTTTCCCATCCGTGACCGTGAGGAGGAGAGCCTATGATGACCTTCAAGCTGATTGCCTATATCCTCGTGATGGCAGGCGTCACCTACCTCATTCGTATGACGCCCTTTGTGCTTTTCCGCAAAAAAATATCCTCACGCTACATAAGGAGCCTTCTCTATTACCTGCCCTACTGCGTTCTCTCCGCTATGGTCATTCCCGACGTGTTTTCCTCTACGGGAAGCTTCCTTTCGGCGAGCATAGGCCTACTGATTGCCATTCTTCTCGCCTTCCTTGGTCGCTCGCTTCTCACGGTAGCGCTCGGGGCCTCCTTGGCGGTGTACCTTACAAGCCTTTTCTCGGCATGGTTAATATGACAGGTTTTGTTTACACACCATGCTTTGAATAAGAAAAAAAAGAGCCTCATGGCTCTTTTTTCTTTGTTTTTCTTCGGTTCAAAAGTCTTGCCACAGGGGGGCGCTCCACCTTCATGGCACCGACGGGGCAGAACTCCTGACAGCAGAAGCAGCGGATGCAGGCCGAGCGGTCAATGCGAGGGAGCTTCTTTTTCATCGTGATGGCATGGGCGGGGCAAAGGCCCGCGCACTTCCCGCAGCCCACGCACTCGCGCCGCACCGCCGAGGGGCGCGAGGGGAGGAAGCGCGTGGCAAGCCGCCCTGCGAGACGCCCGAGGCGCCCCGGCAGGAGCGACGAAAACTCGGAGACCTCACCCGTTTCAATAAGGTGATAGTCCGAAACCGTAAAGATACGGTAGTCACCCGACACCGTGCATTCCTCCGCTGAGGCGGGGCCAAGACCGCGCGCCGCCGCCGCCCCTATCGTGGGCACCCGCTCCGGCGCAAGGCCGATAAGTGAGGCGGCAACCGCATCCAGGGCATAGGGCGAGGAGGAGGCAAGAAGAGCCCCCACCTCGCGGGGGGTGCCTGCCGTCGGGCCGTTCCCCTCCATGCCCACCACCGCGTCAACGAGGGAAAGCGGGCACCGCCAGTATTCGTTCAAATCGACCAGCATATCGGCAAAGCGCGAGGCATCGGGGTAAGTATAGTGGTATTCCAGCTTCAACGTGCCGGGAATCGTGCCGAAGAGGTTCTTTACGGCACCCGAATAGGCCATCATGCCGTGCGTTTTCAGCTTGGCAAAATTGATAACAGCATCGCAGGAGGAAAGCCAGGAGGTGGCAACAAAGCGATGTGCCTCCCTTGCCTCGGAAAAGACGGCCTCCTCTTGCGAAAAATCTCGGTTAAGGCTCGCCCCCACGCTCTCCACCGCCGTCATACCCGACACGCGGTAAACCCCTGCCATCAGGGCGGCGTTAAAGGGACCTCCGGGGCTGTCACCCACCACAACGCTCGCCCCGCGCGCGATAAGGCGACGGCAGAGCTCGGTGACAAGGGCGGGGTGGGTGACACCCGCCGTTTCGGGCTTCATGGCGCTGACAAGATTGACCTTAATGCCAATCCTCATGCCCTCCTTGACAAAATCGAGCGCCCCCTCGGGCAAAAGGGCATCAAAGGCCTCGCGCACCGCTTTCTCGCTGTAATCGGCACACGGGGCAAAATAAACATGCTTCTCCATTTCGTTACCTCATGTTTCGTATCAGCAATATTATATCACAAAATCTCTTTGGGTTCAATACCCAAGCTCGCGGCACCGAAAAGAGCCGAAAGAGGTGCAGCTCAGAGCAGAAATCGCCGTTCTCTGACCGAGAGGCGTATTGACCTGCGGTGAAGAGACAGAAAGATGCAGCCTTGCGGCTTATGCCATACCCGACAAGGTCAGGGGCCCTGCACGCTAAAGCGTGATACCGTTAAAATCCTTCGGTCTTGGATAAACAAAAAAAGGTGCTATGGCACACATAGAATCTTTTTTCACATCTTCGTAATTCCCATTGGTCTTAAGGATGAAAAACTGCCTTTTTCTCGATTTTTCCTTGATTTTATTGAATTCTTAATGAGACACCCCCTTTTCCGTTTCATCACAAAAGAAAAAGAAGGCCCCGTTTTAAGGCGTTCCCTATAAGGGATTTTTTAGACATTATAAAAGAGTAGCAAATTTTGCTACTCTTTACTTTTTTGCTCTGCAAAAACACACGACTTTGCTTACAAAGTATAGTGTGCTACACTTTTGAAAATCTTTCCACAAAAAAATTCCCTACAAAGAATATCAACTCGATAAATTGGAATTTGTTTATTTCTTTTTCTTCGGTTCGGGCAATTCTGCATACATTGCCTCAAATAGTTTGTTCAAGAACTCTCTGTCCTCAATATCTTCCACAAGAAGCATTTCCTTTGCACCTTCGTATGGGAGTTCTCTCGGCGCTTCGGGCATCAATGCAACCGCAGACGGTGTAGGCTTGACGAGCAGGCGGTTATCGTAGATACCGCCAACAACCTTGCCACCGTAATAAAGCACATATTCTCCCATCATTGCACAGGCTGACAGACCGCTACATTGATCCAATACAAACTCTAAATATTCTTTACTGCTTGCCATACTTACCTCGTCAAATTCTTATTTATCGGTGAGTTTATTATAACATAAAATAAAATTTAATTCAATATTGTTTTGCGTGGTAAAAGAATACTCGACTTGTGAAAAGTCGAGTTTTATGATTTATTCAATTAAAATCCCTAAGGGAAGAGCGACTACGTTGTGTTTTTTATTTTTAGATAAGAAATATTGCAAAAATGATTTGACAAGAATTTTTAATTTGTGATATTATTAATTTGTTAGACAATATGGGGTGTAGCTCAGCTGGGAGAGCACCTGCCTTGCAAGCAGGGG
>JAZSHY010000035.1:0-15241 GCA_045533505.1 Eubacteriales bacterium
TGGGGGCGGGGAGGTCAAAGGTTACGGCCATATAATCGGGCTTCAGTGCCTCGGTGTGCCGCAAGAGAATCTGAAAAAAGCCGAAAAGCGCATTGGTGTGCAGCCCGTCCTTGGTTGTGAGAGGGCGAATGCCGTAAAAGGCACGGTTCAGTGTGCTGTTGCCGTCAACGATCAGAAGCTTCTTCATCTTCGTTCACCTCGGGGGAGGGGGCGGCGGCTTCGTTTTCGGAGGCATCGGCTGCCGTCTCAGACGTGCCCTCCCTGAATTCGGTAATAGCCCTGATTTCCGGGGTTGCGCTCCTTGCAAGAGACGAGAACGCAGCAAAAAGACGTGCCGAGGTGTAGAGGAAAAGGGCAAACACCACAAAGTCATGCACGGTGTTTTCGAGGACGGGCTCCAGCCGCACCGCGTGATAAATCAAATTGGGGATTGAGAGGGCGGCGGTGAAAACGGCAGTAAGGACGGTGATGTAGGTATGCAGGGGCCACTTGGGGCGCCCAAGGGCAATTCTCGCCTCACCCAGAAAGAAGAAGGTGACCAGCGACCAGGTGGCGATGGCCAGGAGCTTCGGGGGGCAGGCCAGCATCATGGTGCCCTCAAAGCAGAGATATACGGTGAAAAAGAAAGAGAAATAGGAAAGCGCAACGGTGAGGAGTGCCTTGGCAGAGCCGAGTGCTTTGCCGCCGAAGCTCCGCAGGAGAAAAAGCGGGCACCCGAGAAGTGCGAAAAACGCCGTAAGAATGCCGAAGCAAAGAGGGAGCCCCGTACGCGACGCCACATCAATAAGAAGTGTTACCGCGAAGAAAATAAGCGAGATACCGAGAAAGCTGCCCGAAAAATGGGTGCTGAGCTCATGGTATTCCACCGTGAAACGGAAAAAGTCACGTCTGTCGTAGACTGTCACCGCAAGAAGGGCCGCCGTTGTCACAAGAAGGACAGCCGTTACGATGGCAAGGGTGGCATCTTTGTAAAAGCCAATCTCCGTCTCATATTCGGTAAGCATAGCTACCGTGCGCAGAACGACTGTCGCCACTGCCACAGCAGGAAGGGTGAGGCGGTAGAGGAAGGAGAGGAGCTTAGTTCCTTTTTGCATAACTTTCTTTCCTTTTTTTATATAGGTGTCATTTGTGAGAGCTTTCGGGTGCGAGGCGGGAGAGAAGACCTCCTCACCGTCACACCCTCATCTCCACAGTGTTATTGTACCGCCAAAGTGTGAACTTTTTGTGAACAAAGGCTTTCGGTGACCGAAAACGACGCAAAACGCGCGAAATTTTTGAGTTTTCTCTATTTTTTGTATATGTTGCACAAAAAATGGTTGAAAAATTCTCATATTTTCGTAGGGAAAAGTTTTACAAAAAAATAGGTTAAGACTTGCAATTCGGGGGTGTATATTGTATAATAGTAAGGCTTGATGTGCGAAGAAGCGGAAGGTTGCTGCCGACCCTGGGCAGGGAATTTCCGTGGAGTATGTCCGAATACCGGGCGAAGTCGATGCGCGATAGGGAGCGCGCCGCCTTGCCGCACCGGATTGCCGCCCCCGGCAATTCGGTTTCTTTTGGGGAGCAAAAGAAACGCACGGCACGGTGTACACTTAGACTGCCCTCCATTTAATAACAATCAAGGAGGAACATGAACATGGCAAATGCAAAGATTCGAGTCCGTCTCAAGAGCTACGACCATACGCTGGTGGATGCCGCTGCGGCAAAGGTTGTGGAGGTTGCCAAGAGAAACGGCAGTGCTGTTTCCGGCCCCATTCCGCTTCCTACCGAGCGCGAGGTTGTGACCATTCTCCGTGCCGTCCATAAGTATAAGGACAGCCGTGAGCAGTTTGAGACACGCACTCATAAGCGTCTTATCGACATTCTGAACCCTCAGTCGAAGACGGTTGAAGCCCTGATGGGCATTGAGCTGCCTGCCGGTGTCGATATGGACATCAAGGCATAAAAAAGTTTCCCTACCACTTCTTGTGGTCAAGTTGACGTTCCGCTTGCGGAAAATTCAAAACGCCAACCAATAACCAGGAGGAAAAATGAAAAAAGGCATTATCGGTAAAAAGCTGGGTATGACTCAGATTTTCGATGAAGTCGGAAATGTGATTCCCGTCACGCTGATTGAAGCGGGTCCCTGCCCTGTGGCGCAGAAGAAGACCGTGGAGAATGACGGGTACGAAGCTCTGCAGCTCGCGTTTGACGATTGCAGAGAGAAGGTTCTCACGGCCCCCGAGCTCGGTCATCTGAAGAAGGCCGGCATTGGTGCCAAGAAGCATCTCAAGGAGTTCCGCCTTGACGATTGCAGCGCTCTCTCCGTGGGTGACGTTGTGTCTGTCGATACCTTCGCCGCAGGCGACAAGGTCGACATTACGGGCACGACTAAGGGCCGCGGCTACACGGGTGCTGTCAAGCGCTGGAACCACCACATCCTTTCGATGACCCACGGTACAGGTCCTATCCACCGTCAGGTCGGCTCGATGGGTGCGAACTCAACGCCTTCGCGCGTTTACAAGAACAAGAAGATGGCCGGCCAGTACGGTAACGAGCAGGTGACAATCCTGAATCTCGCCGTCGTCAAGGTCGATGCCGAGCGCAACATCATCGCGGTTAAGGGTGCCGTTCCCGGTGCCAAGGGCGGAATCGTCTTTATCCGTGATTCGGTGAAAGCATAACGGAAGGAGGAAGTACAATGCCTACTATGAAAGTAATGGATATGGCGGGTAAGGAAGTCGGCTCGATTGAGCTTTCTGAGAAGGTCTTTGGTGCCGAAATCAATGCTTCTCTCCTCCACACCGCTGTAAGAATGTATCTTACCAACCAGCGCCAGGGCACCCAGTCCACCCTCACCCGCAGTGAGGTTTCGGGCGGCGGCAAAAAGCCCTGGAAGCAGAAGGGCACCGGCAGAGCGAGACAGGGCTCGACCCGTTCTCCTCAGTGGGTTCACGGCGGTATCGCCCTCGGCCCGAAGCCTCGCACCTATCGCCTTTCGATGAACAAGAAGGCCAAGAAGGCTGCTATGTTCAGCGCCTTCTCCTCTAAGGTCGCCGCGGGCGAGATGATTGTCGTCAACGAAATCACGGCTACCGAGTACAAGACCAAAACCATGAAGGCTATGCTTGAGGCCCTTGGGGCAGGTAAGCGCACGCTTATCGTCCTTCCCGAGGTCGCGCCTATGATTGTCAAGAGCTGCGCTAACATCCCCGGTCTCAAGACCGCTGTTTGCAATGCCCTCAATGTGTATGACATTCTCAACTGCGACACCTTCATTGTGGCGGAAGCAGCCGTGAAGAAGATTGAGGAGGTTTATGCATAATGAAGAGCATTGAAAATGTGATTATAAGACCTCTTATCACCGAAAAGAGCATGGCGGGCCTTGCCGAAAAGCGCTATGCCTTCGAGGTGGAGCGTAAGGCTACCAAGGCTGACATCGCTCTTGCTGTAGAAAAGATGTTCGGTGTTGAGGTTGCCAGTGTAAACACTATCAACATGAAGAAGAAGCCCAAGCGCCTCGGTGTGCATATGGGCTACACCAGCGAGTGGAAGAAAGCAATTGTGACCTTGAAGGAAGGGTCCAAAACCATTGCCTTCTTCGACAGCATGAACTAATGAAGGAGGAATGTGAGAATGGCTACCTTTAAGTATAATCCCACAACGCCGTCGCGCAGACATATGGCGGCTCCCTCCTTTGAGGAAATCACCAAGTTTGAGCCTGAGAAGTCGCTGCTTGTCACCAAGAAGAAGCATGCGGGCCGTAACAGCTACGGGAAAATCACCGTCCGTCACAAGGGCGGCGGAAACCGTCAGAAGTACCGTCTTATCGACTTCAAGCGCAAGAACACCACTCCCGCCACGGTTGTCGGTGTGGAGTATGACCCCAACCGTACCGCCTATATCGCGCTTTTGCAGCACGAGGACGGCAAGAAGAATTACGTCATTGCCAGTGCAGGCCTTACTGCCGGCGACGTCATTTATTCGGGCGCGGATGCAGATATCAAGGTGGGCAACACGCTTCCCATCGCCAACATCCCCGTCGGTACCTTCATTAATAATATAGAGCTGTATCCCGGCAAGGGTGCTCAGCTTGTCCGTTCCGCCGGTGCCACGGCTCAGCTGATGGCGAAGGAGAACGGTGTGGCGCAGGTCCGTCTTCCCTCCGGTGAGGTGCGCATTGTGCGTCTTGAGTGCAAGGCCACCATCGGTCAGGTCGGCAACATCGAGCATGAGACCGTCAAGCTCGGTAAGGCCGGTAAGACCCGTCACAAGGGCATTCGTCCTACCGTCCGCGGTTCGGTTATGAACCCCTGCGACCACCCTCACGGCGGTGGTGAAGGCAAGTCCCCCATTGGCCGTCCCGGCCCTGTAACACCTTGGGGCAAGCCTGCTCTCGGCTATAAGACGAGAGACCGCAAGGCAAGGACCGACAAATTCATTGTGAAGCGCAGAAATGCGAAGTAAGCGGAAGGAGACAAGAGAATGAGCAGAAGCTTGAAGAAACCCCCTTATGTCAAGGCTGACCTCTATGACAAGATTGCGGCCATGAACGAGAAGGGTGAAAAGAAGGTCATTAAGACTTGGTCCCGTGCCTCCACCGTTTTCCCGGAATTTGTCGGGCATACGATTGCCGTTCACGATGGCAGAAAGCATGTGCCGGTGTATATCACCGAGGATATGGTTGGTCACAAGCTTGGAGAATTCGCCCCCACCCGTACCTTCAAGGGTCACGCGGGCTCGAAGACCTCCAATAACGGGAAATGAAAGGAGAGAGACATAGAATGGAAACGAAAATCGCGAAAGCGTATCTCAAATATGTCAGAATTTCTCCGCGCAAGGTAAAAATTGTCCTGGACCTTATCCGTGGCAAGGACACCGATACTGCAATGGCGATTCTTCAGCACACGCCGAAGAGCGCATCCGAGCCGCTTATCAAGCTGCTTAAAAGCGCGGTTGCCAATGCGGAGCATAACTTCAACATGGACGCAGGAAGGCTTTATATTTCCGAGTGCTTCGTGTGCCCCGGCCCCACCCTTAAGAGAGTGATGCCGAGAGCGCAGGGCAGAGCGTTCAGAATTTTGAAGAGAACCAGCCATGTGACAATGGCAGTCAAGGAAAAGGAGGTCGGCTGATATGGGACAGAAGGTTAATCCCCACGGCTTGCGCGTTGGCGTAATCAAGAATTGGGATTCCAGATGGTTTGTCAGTGATGAGGAATTCGGTGATACCCTGGTTTCCGACTATAACATCAGAAAATATCTGAAGAAAAAGCTTCAGGCAGCCGGCTGCCCGAAGTTTGAAATTGAGCGCGACAGAAGCCGCGTCCGTGTGTTTGTGCACTGCGCGAAGCCCGGCATGGTAATTGGCCGTGGCGGCGTGGAAATCGAAAAGCTCCGTGTTGAGCTTGAGGCGATGGTGGGCCGCCCCGTCATTGTCAATGTTGTGGAAATCCGCAACCCCGATTTGAACGCACAGCTCGTGGCCGAGAGCATTGCGGCTCAGCTTGAAAAGCGCACCTCCTTCCGCCGTGCCATGAAGCAGGCCATCGGACGTACCATGCGTCTTGGCGCGAAGGGAATTAAGGTTTCGTGCAGTGGCCGTCTCGGCGGTGCCGAAATCGCCCGTGTAGAGCATTATCACGAGGGGACGATTCCGCTTCAGACACTCCGTGCCGACATCGAGTACGGTTTTTGGGAAGCCAACACCACCTACGGTAAAATCGGAATTAAGGTCTGGATTTACAAGGGTGAGGTTCTTGCCGAAAGCACCGAGCGCGCCGAGAGAGCCGAGCGCAATGAAAGACGTCCTCGCCGCAATGACCGTGCAGGTGGCAGTCGCCGTCCTGCCGGGGGCGGAGAAGGCAGAGGCCCTCGCCGCGATAACCGCAGAAGAGCAGAGGAGGGAACCAACTAATGTTGATGCCGAAAAGAGTCAAATACAGACGCGTTCAGCGCGGCCGTATGAAGGGCCAGGCGACCCGTGGAAACACCCTGTCGCACGGTTCCTACGGTCTTGTTGCTCTTGAGCCCGCCTGGATTACCAGCAATCAGATTGAGGCTGCCCGTATCGCGATGACGCGTTACACCAAGCGTGGCGGTCAGGTTTGGATCAAAATCTTCCCCGACAAGCCGATTACCGAGAAGCCTGCCGAAACTCGAATGGGTTCCGGTAAGGGCTCGCCCGAGTACTGGGTGGCAGTCGTGAAGCCGGGCCGTGTTCTCTTTGAGATGGACGGCGTGGCGGAGGAAGTCGCCAAAGAGGCCATGCGTCTTGCTATGCATAAGCTGCCTATCAAGTGCAAGTTTATCACCAAGGCCGCAGAAGAAGCAGTGGAGGAATAAGCCGTGAAAGTGAAGGAATTGAGAGAGCTTTCTACCGAACAGCTCGAAAAAAAGCTTGCTGAACTCAAGAACGAGTTATTCAATCTTCGCTTCCAGCTTGCGATCAATCAGCTCGAGAATCCCAACAGAATTCCCGAGGTAAGACATGATATCGCACGCGTTATGACCCTTCTCCGCGAGAAGAACGTCTGAGGGAGGTAGAACGAAATGACCGAACGCAATTTAAGAAAAACAAGAGTGGGTAAGGTGATTAGCACCAGCATGGATAAGACCATTGTTGTGGCAATCGAGGACAATGTCCGTCACCCCAAGTACGGCAAGATTTTGAAGCGTACCACAAAGATTCATGCTCATGATGCCGAGAACGTCTGCGCGGTTGGCGACAAGGTTGAAGTGATGGAAACAAGACCTCTGTCCGCTACCAAGAGATGGCGTCTTGTCGAGATTATCGAGAAGGCGAAATAAGTTTCAACAAGGAATAGTAGGTAGGTCAAAAAGCTTACCGAAAATAGGAGGAAACAGTAGTGATTCAGCAGCAGTCATTGATGAAGGTCGCCGATAACACCGGCGCCAAGGAGCTGATGTGCATTCGCGTTCTCGGTGGTTCAGGCCGCCGTTACGCCGGCATCGGCGATATCGTCGTGGCGTCTGTCAAAAAGGCAGCGCCCGGCGGCATGGTCAAGAAGGGTGATGTGGTCAAGGCTGTTCTCGTGAGAACCGTGAGCGGTGTCCGTCGTGCCGACGGCTCCTACCTCAAGTTCGATGAGAATTCCGCCGTCATTCTGAAGGACGATAATACCCCTCGCGGTACCCGTATCTTTGGGCCTGTAGCCCGTGAGCTTCGCGATAAGGATTTCACCAAGATTCTTTCGCTTGCTCCCGAAGTTCTTTAAGGAGGTAATACGATGAATACGCTTCATATTAAAAAGGACGATGTCGTTGTGGTTATCTCCGGGGACAGCAAGGGTGCCCGTGGAAAGGTCATCGCCGTCTCTCCCAGCGAGGGCAAGGTGATGGTCGAGGGTGTGAACATCGTGAAGAAGCACAACAAGGCAAGACGTCAGGGCGATGTCAGCAGCATCGTGGAGACCGAGGGCGCGCTTTACGCCTCCAAGGTTCAGCTCGTTTGCCCGAAGTGCGACAAGGGTGTTCGCGCTAAGCATAAGTTTGTCACCGACAAGGAAGGCAAGGAAGTTAAGGTCCGTGTCTGCCCCAAGTGCGGTGCGGAAATTTGAGCGGAGGAGAGAAGATATGTCTAGATATAGTGAACTGTATAAGAACGAAGTCGCTCCTGCGCTTATGAAGAAGTTCTCCTACAAGAGCCCGATGCAGATTCCGCGTCTTGACAAGATTGTCATCAACGTCGGCTGCGGCGATGCCAAGGAGAATTCCAAGGTTATTGATTCGGTGATTGAAGAAATCTCGATGATAGCAGGGCAGAAGGCTGTTCCTACCTACGCCAAGAAGTCGGTTTCGAACTTCAAGCTGCGTGAGGGAATGAAGATCGGCGTCAAGGTTACGCTCCGTGGCGAGCGTATGTACGAATTCATGGATCGCCTTTTCAATTTCGCCCTTCCCCGTGTCCGTGACTTCAAGGGTATCAACCCGAACGCCTTTGACGGACGTGGCAACTACGCCCTCGGTCTGAAGGAGCAGTTGATTTTCCCTGAAATCGAGTACGACAAAATCGAAAAGATTCGCGGTATGGACATTGTGTTTGTCACAACTGCCAAAAACGATGAAGAGGCCAAAGAGCTGCTCACGCTGATGGGCGCGCCCTTTGCCAGATGAGGAGAATGAGGAATGGCTAAAACATCCATGATTCTGAAGCAGCAGGCCACCCCGAAGTACGCAACCCGCGCCTACAACAGATGCAAAATCTGCGGGCGCCCCCATGCGTATCTCCGTAAGTACGGCATCTGCCGCATTTGCTTCCGTGAGCTCGCCTACAACGGCGAGATTCCCGGTGTTCGCAAGGCCAGCTGGTAATACCATCACCCCTTTTCTGTCGGCAGGAAAGTCCGCGTCGGGCTTTTACCACCGACCAGCCGCCGCCCGCGTGCGGCAGCAAGAACATTTACTTGCATAAAGGAGGATTTTACAATGCAAATTTCCGACGTGATTGCCGATATGCTCACCCGTATCAGAAATGCAAACAACGCCAAGCATGAGACGGTTGACATCCCGGCATCCAACATGAAGAAGGCCATCGCAGAGATTCTGTTCAACGAGGGCTACATCAAGAGCTATCAGATTGTTGAGGATGGCAAGCAGGGCATCATTCGTGTCACCATGAAGTATGCCGCCGGTAAGCAGAAGGTTATTCACGGCTTGCGTCGCGTTTCCAAGCCCGGTCTTCGGATTTATTCCGACTGCGAGAATATGCCCCGTGTCATGAACGGCCTCGGCATCGCTATCGTGTCCACCTCCAAGGGTGTTATGACCGATAAGAAAGCAAGAAAAGAGAACGTGGGCGGCGAAGTCCTCGCGTTCGTCTGGTAAGGAGGGCGAGAATATGTCAAGAATTGGTAGAGCCCCGATTACCGTCCCCGCCGGCGTCACGGTGACGATTGCGGAAGGAAATGTTGTGACCGTGAAGGGGCCTCTCGGCACCCTCACTGAAACCTTCCTTCCTGTTGTGAGCATTGCACTTGAAAACGGTGAAATCACCGTAACACGTGCCAATGACGAAAAGGAAGTCCGTGCCATTCACGGCCTCACCCGTGCCCTTATTGCCAACATGGTGGAGGGCGTGACAAACGGATACTCCAAGCGCCTCGAGATTGTGGGTGTCGGTTACCGTGTTGAAAAGCAGGGCAAGAAGCTTGTTCTGAACCTCGGCTACTCGCATCCCGTCTTCTTCGAGGAAGGCAACGGCATCACCTTTGAGGTGCCGGATTCCAACACCATTATCGTAAAAGGCATCGCGAAGCAGGCAGTCGGCCAGATCGCTGCTCAGATTCGTGAAAAGAGACCTCCCGAGCCGTACCTTGGCAAGGGTATCAAGTATGCCAACGAAAAGATTCGCCGCAAGGCCGGTAAGACCGGTAAATAATGAAAGGAGTCCAAAGAGATGGTTAAGAGAATCGACAGCAATAAGCAGCGTCTTAAGAGACATGTCAGAGTTCGCGCCAAGATTTCGGGTACTGCCGAAAAGCCGCGCCTTTGCGTGTATCGCTCGAATGCTAACATCTCCGCACAGGTCATTGATGACACGCGCGGTGTGACACTCGTTTCCGCTTCCTCGCTGGAGGCCTCCTTTGAGGGCAAGGGCTCCAACAAAGAGGCGGCGAAGAAGGTTGGGCTTGCGCTGGCAGAGCGCGCGCTCGCTAAAGGCATTTCCGAGGTCGTGTTTGACCGCGGCGGCTATATTTTCCACGGACGTGTATCGGAGCTGGCTGCAGGTGCCCGTGAGGGCGGCCTGAAGTTCTGACTTCGGTTTGTACACACTCCAAATGAATGAAAAAGATTAGGAGATAAACATGGCAAGAAGAAATGAAGCGATTGAGTCCGAATATCAGGAACAGTTGATCGCACTTAACCGTGTTTCCAAAACCGTGAAGGGTGGTCGTATCGCCCGCTTTGCCGCGCTGATGGTCATTGGCAACGGTAAGGGCCGCGTCGGCTACGGTCTTGGAAAGGCTGCCGAGGTTCCCGAAGCAATTCGCAAGGGAATTGAAGATGCAAAGAAAAATATGATTACGGTGTCGCTTTCCGACACCACCATTCCCCACGAGGTCATCGGTGAATTCGGTTCGGGCCGCGTGCTCCTGAAGCCCGCCCCCCACGGTACCGGTATCATCGCCGGCGGCTCTGTCCGTAAGGTTCTGGAAGCGGCGGGTGTTCACAACATTCGTGCCAAATGCCTCCATTCCTCGAACCCCATCAACGTTGTAAAGGCAACCTTTGATGGACTTTCCCAGCTTCGCACTGCTGAGGAAGTGGCGGCTCTGCGCGGACTCAGCGTGGATGAAATCAAGGGTTGAGGAGGAGCATGGATATGGAAAAGGTAAAAGTGGTTCTCGTCAAAAGCTTGATTGCAGCAAAACCCAATCAGAAGGCAACGGCTGCCTCCCTCGGTCTCAAGAGACCGGGCGACAGCATGCTTCACGACAATGACAAGGTGCTCGCCGGTAAGATTGCCGTTCTGCATCACCTCGTCAAGGTCGAAACTGTTTGAGCGGAATACAGGAAGGAGGATACAAAATGAAGCTCCATGAACTTTCACCCGCGGAGGGCTCCACTCAGGAATCGTTCCGCAAGGGAAGAGGACCCGGTTCCGGCAACGGTAAAACGGCAGGGAAAGGCCATAAGGGCCAGAAGGCCCGTTCGGGCGGCGGCGTTCGCCCCGGCTTTGAGGGTGGCCAGCTTCCCCTTTATCGGAAACTTCCTAAGAGAGGTTTCCACAATAAGTTTGGCAAGACGTTTGTCATTGTCAATGTTGAGCAGCTCGAGAGATTTGAAGACGGTGCTGTGGTAGATGCTGCGCTTCTTAAGGAAGTCGGCCTTGTGACACGCACCGATGACGGTATCAAGGTTCTGGGTAACGGAGAGCTTACCAAAAAACTTACCGTGAAAGCGGCTGTCTTTTCAAATACCGCGAAGGAGAAGATAGAAGCGGCAGGTGGAAAGACTGAGGTGGTGTAAATGCTTCAGACCTTGAAAAAGGCATGGGGAGTGCCGGAGATTCGCCATAAGCTCCTCGTTGTCCTTTTTATCCTGGCCATCTACCGTATCGGAGCGGTGATTCCGGTCCCCTTTGTGGTGGCGGATACCTTTACCGATAGGTTCGGTGATACGATCTTCTCGTATATGAACATTCTTTCGGGCGGTGCGCTCGAACAGGCAAAATTGTTTGCGCTCGGTGTTTCGCCGTATATCACGGCCTCCATCGTGCTTCAGCTTCTCTCGGTAGCCTTCCCGAATTCCTTCGGTGCAAGAGCAAAGGACGGGGAAGCCGGCAAGCAGTTTGTCAACAAATGGACCCGCATTGTGACGGTTATCCTTTCTGTGGTCACCGCCATCGGCTACTACATTCTGCTTGCCAGAAACGGGATGCTGGTGACCGGTGCCTCGTCTAAGGACGGCGGTGCTTGGTTCCTCTATGCCGTTGCCATTGTCGTTTGCTTCTGCGCAGGAGCAGCTCTTGTCATGTGGCTGGCAGAGAAGATTAATGAAAACGGTCTCGGAAACGGGATTTCGCTCATTCTCTTCTTCAACATTATCTGCTCGCTGCCCCAGACGTTCAAGCAGCTGTATGCGGTTTGTCGCGTCGGCTTCGCGAACTCGGTGGGCCAGGGCTTTGGCGCTATCGGCCTTGTTCTCTTCGTGATTCTCGGCCTTCTCGCCATGACCTTCTTCATCATCTTCATCACAGGCAGTGAGCGCAGAATTCCCGTTCAGTATGCCAAGCGTGTGGTTGGCCGCAAGATGTATGGCGGTCAGAGCACCAATCTCCCCCTCCAGCTGAATATGTCGGGCGTTATGCCTGTCATCTTCGCCTCGTCTATCGTTTCTCTGCCCTCCACCATTATGGTGCTTTGCGGTGTAACGGCTGCGACGAAGGGCTTCTGGGGCACGGTATACAAGATTTTTGACCCCAACTGGTGGGTGTATCCCATTCTTCTCTTTGTCCTGATTATCGCATTCGCCTACTTCTATATCACCATTTCCTTTAATCCGGTGGAGGTTGCCAACAACCTTAAGAAGAACGGCGGTATGATTCCGGGCATTCGTCAGGGAAGACCGACGGCTGAGTATATCGCCAAAATCCTCGGCAAGATTACCCTTATGGGTGCACTCTTCCTGAGCGTGATTGCGATTTTGCCGATTGTTGTCCGTCCTCTGGTTCTGGAGCCTGTGCTTTCCGCAGTCGGCTCCGGCTCCCAGACTCTCACCTCGCTCGCCGCAGGCTTCACCTTTGGCGGTACCTCGGTGCTTATCGTAATCGGAATTGCACTTGAGACCTTCCGCGAGATTGAAGCACAGCTGACGATGCGTAACTACAAGGGCTTCCTTTCCTGAGGAGCAACGCATGAAGATAGTCTTTCTTGGTGCTCCCGGTGCCGGTAAGGGCACACAGGCGGAGATTGTGGCTCGCCACTTCGGCATTCCCACAATCTCCACAGGTGCCATCATAAGGCAAGCGCTCAAGGACGGTACCCCTGTTGGCGTTGCGGCCAAAAGCTATATCGAAAAGGGCATGCTTGTTCCCGATGAGGTGGTCAATGAGATTGTCAGAGAACGCCTCGGAAGGTCCGACTGTCAAGAAGGCTTTATTCTTGACGGCTTCCCTCGCACAGTGCCTCAGGCAGAGGCGCTGGATCGGATGGGCTTCGCCCCGGATCATGTGATTTCCCTTGAGGTAGAGGATGCGGTAATCCTCGAAAGGATGAGCGGACGCCGCGTCTGCGGTGCCTGCGGTGCTACCTACCACGTGGTATCGCTTCCTCCCAAAAAAGAGGGCGTTTGCGATAAGTGCCAGTCGGCACTGACGGTTCGCAGTGACGATGCCCCCAAGGTGGTGCTCGATAGGCTTACCGTTTATCACGAGGAGACCGAGCCGCTGAAAACCTATTATGCCGAGCGCGGGCTTTTGACCGGTGTCAAGGGTGCCGAACGCGTAGAGGATACCACAGCTCGTACCCTCATGGCTTTGGGAGTCAAGAACGTATGATTCCGATTAAAAATACAGAACAGCTCATAAAGATGCGAGATGCCTGTCGCATTACGGGAGAGGCCCTCCTGGTCGCCGAAGAGGCGATTCGCCCGGGCCTTAGCACAAAGGCACTTGACGGTGTGATTCGCTCGTATATCGAGAAATGCGGGGCTCGCCCTACGTTCCTCGGCTACGGTGGCTTTCCGGCGGCAGCCTGCATCAGCATCAATGAAGAAGTCATTCACGGCATTCCCTCGGCGGAGCGCATTCTTAAGGAAGGCGATATCGTCAAGGTGGATGTGGGGGCCTCCTACCGAGGCTTTACAGGTGATGCGGCAAGAACCTTTCGGGTTGGTACGGTTACTCCCGAGGCAGAGGCGCTTATCAAGGCGACCAAGGAGAGCTTTGAGATGGCAGCTGCCGCGGCGCTTGTCGGTAATCGCGTGGGAGATATCGGTAATGCGGTGGAATCCCATGTAACGCGCTTCGGGTATTCGGTGGTTCGCAAGTTTGTCGGCCACGGTGTCGGGGCAGAGCTGCATGAGGAGCCCGAGGTGCCGAATTTCGGTACACCCGGACGCGGAGTTCGCCTCTTTGCGGGAATGACGCTTGCCATCGAGCCGATGGTCAATGCAGGGGGGGCAGATGTTCGCATCTTGCCCAATCGTTGGACGGTTGTGACAGTAGACGGTTCTCTTTCCGCACACTACGAGAACACCGTGGCGATTACGGCAAACGGCCCCGAAATTCTTACCGATGTTTCATGAGCTATTGAAAGAGGGGAGGGATAATTTTGCCAAAGGACGACGTTATTGAGTTTGAAGACGGCGTAGTGCTGGAAGCACTGCCGAACGCCACCTTCAAGGTTAAGCTGCCCAACGGTCACATTGTGACAGCTCCCATTTCGGGCAAGCTTCGTTATAACTTCATCAAAATTTTGCCCGGTGATACGGTAACAGTGGAGGTTTCGATTTATGACCTCACGAAGGGCCGCATTACTTGGCGTAAAAAGTAAAATTTGTTTCTGAAAGGAACGGTATACAGTAATGAAAGTAAAGCCTTCCGTCAAGAAGATTTGCGAAAAGTGCAAAATCATCAAGAGAAAAGGCCGTGTCATGGTTATCTGCGAGAACCCCAAGCACAAGCAGAAACAGGGCTAAGCCTTACGGTCAAATTAAAACAAAAGGAGAGTAATATCCATGGCTCGTATTGCTGGTGTTGATATTCCCAACAACAAGCGCATCGAGATTGCCCTGACCTATATTTATGGGATTGGGCCGAAGAGCGCACAGGACATTCTGGCAAAAACCGGAATTGACCCGAACACTCGTGCCAAAGACCTCACTGAGGGTGATGTCGCGAAGCTTCGTGATGTGATTGAAGCCGACTACCATGTAGAGGGTGACCTCCGCCGTGAAGTCGCTATGAACATCAAGAGCATGGTCGAGATTAACTGCTACCGCGGCATTCGCCACAGAAAGGGCTTGCCTGTTCGCGGTCAGCGTACCAAGACCAATGCCAGAACCAGAAAAGGCCCGGCGAAGACTATCGCCAACAAGAAGAAATAAGGAGTGAAGAAAGATGGCTAAAGCTACTGGCGGCAAGAAAATTGTAAAGAAACGCCGCGAACGCAAGAACGTTGAATCCGGTGCAGCGCATATTCGCTCCACCTTCAACAATACCATTGTGACCATCACCGACACCCACGGGAATGCCATTTCCTGGGCAACAGCCGGTGGTATGGGCTTTAAGGGCTCCAGAAAGTCCACGCCTTACGCCGCTCAGACCGCTGCCGAAACGGCTGCCAAGGCTGCCGTAGAGCAGGGCATGAAGACGGTTGAGGTGTATGTCAGAGGGCCGGGATCGGGACGCGAATCGGCTATCCGCGCGCTTCAGACCGCAGGGCTTGAAATCACGTTGATTCGTGATGTCACGCCTATCCCCCACAACGGCTGCCGCCCCCCCAAGCGCAGACGTGTTTAATCTAAGGGAGGTATAAGAAAATGGCAAGATATACTGGTGCTAACTGCATGCTTTGCCGCAGAGAAGGCAAGAAGCTGTATCTCAAGGGTGACAAGTGCCTTTCGGCCAAGTGCCCGGTTGAAAAGCGCGGCTCCGCCCCCGGCCAGCACGGCATGGCCCGTAAGAAGGTCGAGGACTACGGCAGACACCTGCGCGAGAAGCAGACCACGAGACGCTACTACGGCGTTCTTGAGAGACAGTTCAGAAAGTACTACGACCTGGCCGAGGCCAAAGAGGG
>JAZSHY010000013.1:0-4144 GCA_045533505.1 Eubacteriales bacterium
GCACAACAAGCAATGACATAAATCCAATAGCTGGAGCTCCTCCGTGAATTTTTGGTATCGCATCTTCGTCGTATCTGTTTTCATTAAGCGGACAAAAGCCTGATATGATTTCACAACCGATTCCGTATATCGCAAGTAATATCCATATTGCAATTGCCAATCCACCGCTGTTTTCTTGATATAACGTATACGGTGCAACACAGAAAACAAATCCCGATAATATGCACCATACATTATATACCCATTTCACGGGGCTTTGCCTTGAGCCGAGAGCGGAAAGAGCCATTTTCTTATGGCTGTAATGGGGATAGAAGCGCGCAAGTGTCAACGGTAGCAAGTTATCTATAATCAATGTTATAAGCCATATACAAATTAATGATTTCATCTTGTTTCCTATTTCGTCAAATTCTTGTTTATCGATGACTTTATTATAACATAAAATTAACTTTAATTCAATCTGTTTTACGTGGGCAAAAGAAAACTCGACTTTTCCAAGCCGAGTTTTATAAATTATTCAATTTAAATCCCTAAGAGTGACGCCCTTACGAGGACTTCTGTTTCTTTTATTCAAGACCGCGCAGGCGGTTAAGCTCGACGGACATCATTTCGTAATATTCCATATCTTCCTTTCGGTCAAGAAAAAGCTTAATACAGAAGATGGGAGTACCAACGAGGCCAACAACGGCATAGAGCGCCGCATAAAGAAGCTTCATGAAAAACCCATCGTTACGCTCAATTTTATTTTCCGTAACCGTATATGTTACGCCGTGCTTCTCTCTTCCTCAGCATGCGCTTCTTCGCCACGCTTCCAGCCCATTCTTGCGAACTCCCAGCTGGCAAAGCCGACACCTGCAACGATGGCATAAAAGCCTCCGTCACCAAAAACCCCCACGACGAGAAGAAGGACAACTCCAAAGATGTACCAACCAATCATCGAAAGCATCCGTTTCTTTTTCTGAGACGCGCTGTTTCCAAAATGCTCCTTCATCTGCTCGACCTCGGTCTCATAGCACTCAAAGCAAAGGGGGCCGCAGCTTGATCTCAGTGATTCCGAGGTTTCGTAGCATTCATTGCAAATGCCACATTGGTATAATAAAGTCAAGAAGTATTCGCGAAAAATGTAAATTTTTTTGAAAAGGGATCATAATGAGGCTCAAACAATTGCGCTTGCAAAAGGGAATATTTCAGTTGAAACTGGCAATTGACTTAAATATGAATCAAAACAGCATCAGCCGTTATGAAACAGGGGAACGAGAAATGGATTACAGGACCCTCGTAGCCGTTGCCGACTATTTTGGTGTTTCAATTGACTACTTGCTGGAACGCACCGAGAATCCCAAGCTATACCGATAAAAAGAGGCTGGCTCATTAAAACGGCGCCAAAAGCAGTCATGACCGCCAGCCGGACTGGTGGTTTACGTGCGAACCCTTTTTACAAAAGGCTTCGCTATACAAAACAAAAAAGCCTTGAAAATCAAGGCTTTTCGCGGCTATATCTTTTTATAGCCCTTTTTGGTGGAGACAATAGGAGTTGAACCTATGACCTCTTGCATGTCAAGCAAGCGCTCTAACCAACTGAGCTATGCCTCCAAGCAATGGATAGTATACCACATTCTCCTTCAATATGCAAGCCTTTTTTAAAAAAATCTTTTCTTTTTTCTGCTTTTACCCTTCTTTTTAAAATCTTTTCCCTTTATTCACAATTCATCCCTTGCGCATCCCCCCTCTTTGGTGTATAATGGAAGAAAACAAACGGTAAGGAGGTTCTTATGCGTATTGCTATTATTACGGGAGCATCGAGCGGAATGGGGCGCGATTTTGCCCGTATGCTGTCCCACGAAGATATTGACGAGCTTTGGCTGATTGCAAGACGGGAGGAGCGCCTTGTGCGGCTTTCCAAGAAGCTGGGGCTTCCCTGCCGCACTCTGCCGCTTGACCTTCTTGACCGTGAATCCATCACTATCCTTTCGGACTGCCTCGCGCTTGAAAACCCTGAGGTCCTGTGGCTTGTCAATGCCGCGGGCTACGGGCTTTGCGGAAAGGTGGAGGCCCTCTCGGAGGAGGAGCAGGACCGCATGGTATCTCTCAACTGCACGGCACTCACCCTTATTACCCGCACGGTTCTCCCCTATATGAAAAGCGGTGGGCACATCGTGCAATTTGCCTCTGCAGCCGCCTTTCTTCCCCAGCCGGATTTTGCAGTATATGCCGCTACAAAATCCTATGTGCTGAGCTTTTCGCGTGCACTGAATGCCGAGCTCCGCCCAAAGAAAATCTCAGTGACCGCGGTATGCCCCGGCCCCGTCAATACCGCCTTTCTCACTACCGCCGAAAAGCACGGCGAGGTGGCCAGCTACAAGCGCTTCTTTATGTCGGAAAGCCGCCGTGTCGTTCGGACAGCCTACACCGCCGCCAAGGCGCGCCGCGAGATGGTAGTCCCCTCGCTTTCCATGCAGCTCTTCCAGCTTGCATCCAAGGTTCTGCCCCACAAGATGGTTATGAAGCTTATCAAATAAGGAGAGGCCCGTCTTCTCCGCTAAACACAAAACGCTACCCAATGCATTGGGTAGCGTTTTCTTTGTTATTTCAGGAGGGAGGGTCCCCACATAGAGGGAGCCTCATAGCCCAAAAGGTTGACAACGGTAGCCGCCACATTCGCAAGCCCGAAGCTGCCATCGTCCTCACGAAGCTTCCTTGTGTGAGTAGGGTCAAAGAGGATACAAGGAACGCGGTTCAGGGTGTGGCTGGTTTTGGCCTTCTTCCCGTTCTTCCCCATCTTCGGCGCGCCGGTCTTCTTGTCGATTTCATACATTTCATCGGCGTTGCCGTGGTCAGCCGTGATAAGGGCAACCCCGTGAAGCTTTTCCACTACCGAAAGAATACGCGAAAGCTGGAGGTCAAGCGCTTCCATGGCGCACTGCGTTGCCTGGAAGTTCCCCGTATGACCTACCATATCCCCGTTCGGGAAATTGACGCGAAGCGAGCGGTGCTTGCCGCTCATGAGCTCTTCAATCAGACGGTCTGTGATTTCGGCGCATTTCATCCACGGTCTCTCCTCAAAGGGAACCACATCCGAGGGAATTTCGATATAGGTTTCAAGCTCCTCCGAGAATTTGCCGCTGCGGTTGCCGTTCCAGAAATAGGTGACGTGACCGTATTTCTGAGTTTCGGAGATAGCGAGCTGGGTGACACCCGTCGCGGTCAGATACTCACTCATGGTGTTGGTGATTTCGGGGGGATTCACGAGATAGTGACTTGGGATATGCAGGTCGCCGTCATACTCCACCATGCCCGCGTAAAAAACGTCGGGAACACGGACGCGGTCAAATTTGTCAAAATCACTGCCCGCCTCAAAGGCCTTGGAAATCTCAATGGAACGGTCACCGCGGAAATTGTAGAATACCACGCTGTCCCCGTCCTCAATCCTGCCGACGGGCTCACCGCCCTCGGCAATCACAAAGGGAGGAAGGTCCTGGTCAATCACGGAAAGCTCGTTACGGTAGGTCGTGATGGCCTCCTCGGCAGAGGCAAAGGTGCGCCCCTCACCGAGAACGTGCGTCTGCCAGCCGCGCTCCACCATTGACCAATCTGCCTCATAGCGGTCCATAGTAATCTGCATGCGTCCGCCGCCCGAGGCTATCTTCACATCAAAGCTCTCTGAGCGAAGGTCGGCAAGAAATTCCTCAAACGGGCACACATACTCAAGTGCCGAAGTCTCCCCGACGTCACGCCCGTCAATCAGAATGTGCAGGCGCACCCTTGCCACACCGTCCTCACGGGCCCTTACAAGCATGGCCTTCAGGTGGTCGATGTGCGAATGCACGTTGCCATCTGAGAAGAGCCCCATGAAATGGAGCGTGCCGCCGCTTTGGCTGCGCCCGACAAGCGTCTGCCACGTGGAGGAGGCAAAGAGCTTGCCGTTCTCGATGGACTGAGACACAAGCTTGGCTCCCTGCGCAAAAACCTGGCCTGCGCCAAGGGCGTTATGCCCCACCTCGGAGTTGCCCATATCGTCATCCGAAGGGAGCCCTACCGCTGTGCCGTGGGCACGGAGGAGAACCGTGGGATACTCCCGAAGGAGCCGCGAGAGAGTGGGGGTATTAGCGGCGGCAACGGCGTTGGCGCTGTTGTCGGGGGCCATACC
>JAZSHY010000012.1:0-34452 GCA_045533505.1 Eubacteriales bacterium
TTCAGCCCGTGTTCTGGGACTACTACCGCCCCAACAAGGATTTCTATACCGAGATGCTGAGAAAGCACGAGCCCCTCTCAAAGGACACGATTTTTGCGGGCGGCGTCTGGCTCTGGACGGGCTATGCCCCTCTCTTTACCCGTTCAAGAAACAAAACGATCCCCGCCCTTGACGCCTGCCGCGAAAGCGGTGTCACCGAGGTGCTTGCCACCGTGTGGCACAACGGTGCAGATGCCATGCTCCCCCTGTCGCTGGCGGGAATTGCCTGGTACGCCGATTACGATTACCGCGGCTCCTACTCCTACGAGGGTGTGAACGAGAGCCTGCTTGCCGCAGGGCTGATGTCCTACGCCGAATTTGAGCGCCCCGAAGCCCTGGAATTTCACGGCAACGGCGAAATCACCAACATCTCCGCGCTTTACAACGACCCTCTGTGCGGTCTTCTTGACAAAAATCTCACGAAATCGCACGAAGAATATCACGCCTACTATTCGGCAGTCGGCGAATCTCTCGCCTCGATTGCCACCGAGGGCTATTTTGCCCCCGCTTACGACACAATGCGTGCCCTTGCCCCCGTCCTCCGTGACAAAACCTGCCTCGGCGTACGCCTACACGAGGCCTACCGCAACGGTGACCGTGAGGCTCTCGCCGCCCTCGCCGATACGTGCGCCGAAATCCGAAGGAATGTGGCCGTCCTCCGCGAGGCTGACCGCCGTGCCTGGATGACCTACTACAAGCCCTTCGGCTGGGAAATTCACGATATCCGTTACGGCGGAATTGCCAACCGTCTCGAAACCGCCGAGGTGCGCCTGCGCGCCTATCTTGGCGGCGAAATCGACTCGATTCCCGAGCTTGAGGAGGAGCAGATCCCGTACAGCGGGTATCTTTACGGTGCGTGCTACACTCCCTTCGCCACGCCAAGCATTCTCTGATTTAGAAAAGTAAGCTTTACATTTTACCGAAAGGGGGCCCTATGTCTCGACACTTTTGCGACCTGCACACGCACTCCACCTTCTCCGACGGGACAGACACCCCCGAGACCATCATAGAAAAGGCCGAGGCCATCGGGCTCTCGGCGGTTGCCCTGACCGACCACAACACCGTTGACGGTATTCCCGCCTTTCTTGCTGCGGCAAGGGGGCGGCGTGTCGAGGCGGTGGCGGGAATCGAATTCTCTGCCGTTCACAAGGAGGGGGGCCTTCATATCTTGGGCCTTGGACTGGAGGAGAGCCGACTTGACGAGGTCACCGCCTTTCTTGCACCCCACCGCAAGGCGAAGGAGGATAGCAGCCGTGCGCTCGTTCAGGCACTTGCCGCGGCGGGCTTCCCTCTCGACTACAATGCCATTGCAAAAAAGACGGAGGGGGTGCCCAACCGCGCCCATATTGCCACGGCCCTCGTGGAGGCGGGCTGCTTCCCCACGGTGGCAGCCGCCTTCGACGGCTGCCTCAGGCGCCGTCACGGCTTTTACACCCCTCCTCCGCGCCCCGCTGCCGAGGACTGCCTTCTGCTGCTTCACGAAATCGGTGCTTTAGCCGTAATCGCCCACCCCTTTTTCGACTTTAATGAGGACACCCTCCGCCGTTTCGTCACCTCCCTGCCAAGGGAAGCCCGCCCCGATGCGATGGAAGCCTATTATTCCGAATACAGCGAGGAGCAAACCGCCCTTTCGCTTCGTATCGCCAAGGAGCTCGGCCTCCTTGCCGCCGGGGGGAGCGATTATCACGGCGAAAACAAGCCCTGGATTTCGCTTGGGCGCGGATGCGGCGGCCTCTTCGTCCCCCTCTCGGTATGGAAGAGGCTCAAGGAAAGGCTTTCTGCCCGAAGCGGAGTGTAAGAGCGGTCTTTTGCCGCCTTCGTGGCTCGCCCCTCACCCGTGCCCTGCTTTTTACTTTTCCCTCAAACACCTCTTAAAGGAGTTATCATCATGACCTCAACACGCACCCGCATTCTGCATATGACGACAGCCGCCCTCTTTCTTGCGGCGGCCCTGTATCTCCCCTTTCTCACAGGGCAAATTCCCGAAGTCGGGAACGCGCTGTGCCCGATGCACATTCCCGTCCTTCTGGCAGGCTTCTTCTGCGGCCCTCTCTGGGGCGGTGCCGTGGGGCTCACAGCTCCTCTTCTCCGTTCTCTCCTTTTCGGTATGCCGACGCTTTTCCCGAAGGCCTCGGCTATGGCGGTTGAGCTTTTTGTGTACGGTCTTACGGCAGGGCTCCTCTTTCTCCTCTTCAAAAGGAGTAAAGGAGGCATATATCCCTCGCTCCTTTGCTCCATGCTCCTCGGCAGAGCTGCCTGGGGCGGAGTCAGCGCTCTCTTTTTCGGTATGAAGGAGCTGTCCTTCACCTGGAGCTATTTTTACACCGAGGCCTTTGTGCTTTCACTGCCCGGTATTCTTTTGCAGCTTGTGCTCGTTCCCCTTCTTGTGGTTTCTCTCGAGGGAGCCTACCGAAGGATTGCGGAGTATTAACCCAAAATTACGGGGGTAGCTATGGATTCGGACACGCTTCGTCTTTACGATAGCGGAAGGGAAGCCTTTCCCGCACTGCTTTCTGCCATTGAAAAGGCAAAGGAAACCATCGAAATTCATATGTTTATCTGGCGAGAGGACAGGATTGGCCGCGAGATGGCCGAAGCACTTCTCCGTGCCGCTGAGCGCGGGGTAAGGGTGCGCATCGTCAAGGACCGCTATGGGGTGGTTCTGGAGCGCGCCGAGGAATGCCGTCTCTCCTTTCTCCACCCGAGAGTCGGCCTTGCGGAACGGATAAAGTCCTCCTTTCTTGCACGCTTTTATGCCAGAGAGGCAGGCCGCGGCAGGCGGCAGGAGGAAAGTGCTCTTTACCGCCGATTTATCTCACACAGGAATATTACGGTAGAGGCCGACAGGTGCCTTGCCGACCATTCGAAATATTATATTTTTGACGGAAGCCTTCTCTTTCTCGGCAGCATGAACATTGAGGACAAGGAAAGGGAGCATGACCTCCTTGGCCGCACCTACGGGGGCTATATGGTAGCCTTTTCCGGGAAGGCCTACGTCGATGCCCTGCTCGCCGCGAGGCTTGGCATGCCGCAGGACGGGGCCCCGGGCTGCCGCTTTCTCGTCAACTGCAAGGAAAGCGGCCTTTTTCAGATGGAGGAGCACTATCTTTCGCTGATTGCCTCGGCAAAGAAAGAGCTTCTTATTGTGATGCCCTACCTTTCGCCCCTGCCGCGCTTTCTCGCTGCCATCACCGATGCCGCGCGCCGAGGCGTGCGCGTGCGTATTCTGATTCCGCGGCGCTCCAATTTTCAAAACAACTCCAACCTTCTTGCAGTCAAAAGGCTTTTGGCCGGAGGGCAAGAGAGGATTGCTGTCTACCTCTCGGAGAAAATGATGCACACGAAGCTGATTCTCACCGAGGCGCGCGTATCGCTCGGCTCCTGCAACATTACCAAAAAGGCCTTTCGCCAGCTTGACGAAGCCAATGTCGAGCTCCCCATAACCGACAGCCGCTTTTGCCGCACCCTTCTCGCCTCTCTGGAGAGGGAGCTTGCCTCTTCCCTTTGCCTTTATGATGCAAAGGAGATACAGTACCGTCCCTTAGTTGCCCGTTTGGAGGGGCTTCTGGTATAAGGCTTCAAGTACATGCGCGTGCCTCCGCAAAACGAGGCAGCACGGGGGATCCGCCGACGGAGCCCCCCTTACCGAAAAACCGTATGTGAGGCGCCGCACTTGTGGTCGCGCGTGCCGCACGAAAGGAGGACCTGCTATGACGGTTGCCGTAGCCACCGATATGCGAGGAGGCATGCTCTTTCTCGGACGCCGTGTCAGCCGTGACCGCGCGCTCATCGCAGACCTTGCCCGCTTGCAAGAAGGACGGCTCCTCTGCCATCCCTTCTCGGAGCGATACCTCGTCTCTATGGGCCTATCTCCCGTCGTATGCGAGGATCCCTTGGACAGTGCCCGCGAGGATGACACCTGCTTCATTGAGGGGTTGCCGCTTTTGCCACATATCGCACGCATCGCCCGTCTTATCGTGTATCGCTTTGACAAGGTCTACCCCTTCGATGTTTCACTTGATATCAACCCGCATGCCCCACCCTTCCACCTTTCGGAGGCACAGGAGCTCCCGGGCTATGCGCACAAAACCCTAATCCGTGAGGTATATCTGCAATGAAAATAAGGCTTCTTTCGCTTCTTTCGCTTCTTCTCGTCCTCTTCCTTTCCCTTGTGGGCTGTGACCTTTTGCCCTTCCCCGAGGACACCACCCTGCCGCCCTCTCCCGCAACCGGCCTCTCACCCACCCCCGAGGGAATTCCCGCGTATTCGGGCTCTCCCTATTACGTCATTTCCGCGGAGGGGCCGAGCTTTACGCCGAGCGAGCTTCTGGCGGCTGCCGAATCCTATGAATATTTCAGCCCGCTTGACAGCCTTGGCCGTTGCGGCGTCGTCCATGCCTCGGTAGGAAAGGACCTTATGCCCACCGAGGAGCGCGAGTCTATCGGCTCGGTCAAGCCCTCAGGCTGGCAAACCGCCAAATACGACATTGTAAGCGGCAAATACCTCTACAACCGCTGCCATCTCATCGGCTTTCAGCTGACGGGCGAGAACGCCAACGAAAGAAACCTCATTACGGGAACGCGCTACATGAATGTGGACGGTATGCTCCCCTTTGAGGATATGGTGGCCGACTACGTCAAGGATACCGATAACCACGTGCTGTACCGCGTAAGCCCCTACTACAACGGCAACGACCTTGTGGCGGGCGGTGTCCGTATGGAGGCCTTCTCGGTGGAGGACAACGGCGAGGGGATTGCCTTCGACGTCTTTGTCTACAACGTTCAACCCGGCATTTCTATTTCGTATGCCGACGGAACGAGCTTTCTCTCCTCGGAGCCGCCGATAACTGCGGCGACAACCACCACGGCGACACCCCCTGCCGTCACCGAGCCGACGCTCACCTATATTGTCAATACAAGCACGAAGAAATTCCATAAGCCCGAGTGCCATTACGCCGTCAGCATGGCCGAGGAAAACCGCGATACCTATTCCTGCACGCGCGGGCACCTTATAGGGCTTGGCTTTTCCGCCTGCGGAAGCTGCCATCCCTGACGGAATTTTTATAAAACCCGCTTGACAAACAGCTTCCGTTGTGATATCATTTTGATATCATATATACGGAGGCTTTTTGTTATGGAAGAAAAAATTCTGCGTGCCAAGAAAAACGGCATTCCTATGCTCCTTTTCGTCATTTCCACCTTTGCCGTGGCACTCTTTCTGTGCATCTTCGGCGGTATCCGCATGGATAACGGCGACACCCTCGGTGCCGTCCTCTTTGCTGTCGGCATGGTCTACCTCTCCTTGGGCTGGATTCTTTTCCTCGGCTTTAAGGTGCTACGCCCCCAGGAGGCCCTCGTGCTCACCCTTTTCGGGAAATACGTGGGAACCCTCAAGGGCGACGGCTTTTATTTCGTCAATCCCTTCTCGGTGGCAGTCAACCCTGCCGCCAAAACACGCCTGAGTCAAAGCGGCGACGTCACAACGGGAATCCTTCTTAACGAAAAGGGCTCCCCTGCCATTGAGGCACCCTCGAAGAAGCTCTCGCTCAAGATTATGACACTCTCGAACAACCGCCAGAAAATCAACGACTGCCTCGGCAACCCCGTGGAAATCGGTATCGCCGTCACATGGCGCATCGTAGACACGGCCAAGGCGGTTTTCCTCGTGGACAATTACAAGGAATTCCTCTCGCTTCAATGCGATGCCTCGCTCCGCAACATCGTGCGGCTTTATCCCTACGATATGGCACCGAATGTAGACACCACGGGCGACGGCGTGGCCGATGACGGCTCTCTGCGCGGCTCAAGCGAGGTAGTGGCCGAGCGCATTCGCAAGGAAATCGGCGAGCGTGTGCGCGATGCCGGCATTGAAATTGTCGATGCGCGTATCACCTACCTTGCCTACGCCACCGAAATTGCCGCCGTCATGCTCCAGCGTCAGCAGGCATCTGCCATTATTGATGCGCGTAAGATGATTGTAGACGGAGCTGTGGGTATGGTGGAGATGGCTCTTGACCGTCTTGCCGCCCATGGCACGGTTGTCCTCGATGAGGAGCGCAAGGCCGCTATGGTTTCGAACCTGCTCGTTGTGCTCTGCGGGAACCGTGACGCCACCCCCGTCGTCAATTCGGGGAGCCTTTACTGATGGAGGATAAGGCAAAAAAGCAGGTTCCTCTCCGCCTCTCACCCGCGCTTTACAGCGCCCTTGCCGCCTGGGCAGAGGACGATTTCCGTTCGCTGAACGGGCAGATTGAATATCTGCTGACACAGTGCGTGAAGCGAAGACGGCGAACCGCTTCCGACGATACCCTCACCCCTCCCACCTCTCGGGGCGGGGGCAAGGAGGCCACACAACCGAATGACAGAGAGACTGCCGCACCCCACTTCGACTTCAAGGAACGAAAGGAGTAAGCATGGAAGATATACTGACACTGTCGGGAGTAGCCAAGTCCTACGGAAGCCACAGGGCTCTGCTCCCCACCGACCTCCGCCTACCGCGCGGAAAAATCATCGGGCTGCTCGGCCCGAACGGGAGTGGAAAATCCACCCTTCTCAAGCTGATTGCGGGACTGCTCGTTCCCACCGAGGGGGAAATACGGATTGCAGGGAACCCTCCCGGAGAGAAAGCGCTTTCGCACATTTCCTACCTCCCCGAGCGAAACAGTCTACCCCTTTCGATGACGGCGGGCGAGCTTCTTGACTATTTCGCCGCCTTTTATGCCGATTTTGACCGCGAGGCGGCCACCGAGATGATAGCGAGCCTCGGCGTCCCGATGGATAGGCCCCTGCGCGCCTTCTCCAAGGGCAACCGGGAAAAGCTTCAGCTTTCTCTCATTATGAGCCGAAGGACCGACCTCTATCTTCTCGACGAGCCGATTGGCGGCGTGGATCCCGCCGCGCGGGACTTCGCCCTCTCTATCCTGAGGAGGCTGTGTCACAGCGAGGCCACCGTCCTCATTTCCACCCATCTCATCGCCGATGTGGAGCCTATCCTCGATGAATACATCTTCATTCAGTCAGGCCGCCTTATCCGCTACGGCGAGGTCAGCGAGGCGGTGAAATCAGAGGGCAAATCGCTCGACCTTATCTTCCGGGAGGTGTTCCGATGCTGAAAAAGCTGCTGTATTACGATTTCCGTGCGCTCCTTCGTACCACCCTTCTCTTTTGCCTGCTTTCGCCGCTTTCGGGGCTTCTCGGCGGCATTCTCGCGGTGGTGCTCGGCAAAATAGAGGTGACAACCCCCTTTGCCTCGTTCTTTCTCGGCATTCTCTCTCTCGGCTCTCTCCTGCTGACAGCCATGCCCGCGCTTCTCCTGCTCCTGTACGCCTTCCTCCTTCTCTTCCGCTTTTATACTACCATGTTTACGGACGAGGGCTATCTTACCTTTATGCTTCCCATGCGGCGCACGGTGCTCTTTGGCGGCAAGGTGCTTTCGGGGCTTCTGCACTTCACGGCGATGGGGGCTGTCATGCTTCTCTCGTATCTTATCCTTCTCTTTTTGCCCGAGCTTTTTCTGGAGGGGAACGGTACGCTTGCCCTTGTGCGTGATTTCTTTCTCCTGTTTTCCACCTTTGAGGGAGGCGGTGCCGTACCGGCTGCCGTTTTCACGATTCTCGGCACCGTAGCGCAGGTGTATTCCGCCCTTATGCTCGGCTATACCGCCGTGGTGATGGGGGCCTCCTATTTCAAGCGGCACAAGGTGCTGGGCGCCGTGCTGTTCAGTATTGTGCTTTTCACGGCAACCGAGCTTCTTTCCACCCTTCTCGGCGCCGCCCTTCTGCTTGGCTACGGCATGGAGGATATGTATTCCTCCTTCCCCATTCTGCTCTCGGGGCTTCTGTCCTTCCTCCTCTTCACGGGCCTCGGGGTAGCAGCCTACTTTCTCGCGCGGCGGCTTATCGTAACCCGCCTTAGTCTCGAATAAGCAGAGAGCATACAAAAAACGCACCGAAGCTTCGGTGCGTTTTTTAGTGTGCCTCAGAGAAGGAAATCAAGGCCTGCCAGAACGCCGCCCGTAATCAGGGACATAAGCACCCCGGCGGTAATCACCCCGAGAAAGATAGACACGAAGGCGTAGGATTTTTTCATATCCAGAAGGGCGGCAATCAGAGCACCCGTCCAGGCACCCGTCCCCGGAAGGGGAACTGCCACGAAAAGATAGAGGCCAAAGACCGCGTATTTCTGCACCTTGTGGAAGCTCTTCTGGGCTTTCTCGGTGACGAAGCCGGATACGCGGCGGAAGAAGGCCACGCGCGAGGTCTGCATAAAGGCGAGAATTTTCTTTATAAAGAAAAGGATAAACGGAACGGGCAGGCAGTTGCCGAGAATGGCGATAAGATAGGTGGAAAGCGGTTCAAGACCAAGGCTGAGCCCGTAGGGAATGGCACCGCGGAGCTCGACAAGCGGAAGCATAGATATGAGGAACACAACTAAATAGTGCATGGGACTATCCTCCGTATCGGGCAAGACTTGCGGAATCAAAGTGGGGGAATTCACGCAAAAAGGGGACCTCCTCGGGAGAAAGCGAAACCGTTTTCCCATTCAGATAATCCAGCACCGTCCCCTCTCCGCGAAAGGAAAAGGTGAGGCGAAAGGAGACCAGTGCCTGGTGCGAATACCCACGGGCACGGTCCTTTTCGCTTATGCCGTACTTACCGTCGCCGAGAAGGGGGTGGCCGATGTGTGCCATATGAGCGCGAATCTGATGGGTGCGCCCCGTGAGAAGCTCCACATACAGAAGCGAAAGCCCGCCCTCGGTGGCAAGCGTCTTGTACTTCGTCAGAATACGCAGCCCGCCCTCCTTCGGCTCGCGGTCAAATACCCTCACCCGCTTCTCATCCTCATAACGGACGAGGAAGGCCGAAAGCGTAGCCTCGCCGGGGCTCGGGGTGCCGTGTACCGCAAGGAGATACCCCTTGTCGATTTCGCGCCCACGAATCTTCTCGTTCATAACCCGTAGGGCCTCGGCGTTCTTGGCCGCTATCACAATGCCCGCCGTGTTGCGGTCAATGCGGTTACAAAGAGCCGGGGCAAAGGACTGCTCGGAGCGTGGGTCGTACTCGCCCTTTTGATAAAGGTAGGCCTGCATATGCACGAGGAGGTTGTTCGTACGGTTCAGGGTATCCTCGTGAACCGAAACGCCGCTCGGCTTATTCAGAAGCAGAATGTTTTCGTCCTCATAAAGCACCTTTATGTTGGGACGGAGCGAGGCAAGCATCGGTACGGGGTCCTCTGTCCTCCCAAAAAATTCATCACTGAGAAAGAGCTGAAGCGTGTCACCCGCCGCAAGAAGCTGGCCGATTTCGGCACGGCGGCGGTTAACCTTGATTTTTTTCGTCCGTACCGACTTGTAGAGAAGCGATTTCGGCAGATCGGGAAGGGCCTTCGACAGGAATTTGTCCAGCCTCTGCCCCGCATCGTTCTGCCCTACCGTAAGCTCATGCATCCTCTTCGGTAAAGCGTTTTACCGCCTCGGCAATTACGGCGGCGGAGCCCTCGATGCCAAGCGCGTGGCTGTCAAGCATCATATGGTAATTTTCGCTTTTCCCCCATTTGCCGCCCGTATAGAAGCTGTAATAGGAGGCGCGGCGGCGGTCTGTTTTTCGGATAAGGTCAAGGGCCGCGCCCTCGGAAAGCTCGGGGTGGCGGGTCATGATGCGTGCGCGGCGCTCCATAAGCGGGGCGTGCACGAAAAGAGAATAGCGGCTCGGGTTGGCTCTCAGAATATAGTCCGAGCAACGCCCGATGAAGACGCCGCCCTCCTCGGCGCGCGCGCGAATGTAATCGGATTGCAAAAGAAAAAGACGGTCATTGACGGGAAGATGAGCCTGACCGGGAGCATGAAAGCCCATGCCAAGCGCCAAATTGTAAAGAAGACTTTCGGTTGCCCTTTCATCGGCATTCTCGGCAACCTCAGGGTGAAGGTTCCCTGCTTCTGCTGCTGCCCTTGTCAGCTCCTCGTCATAAAGAGGAACACCGAGAAGCTCGGCAACACGGCTCCCGATTTCGCGGCCACCGCTTCCATACTGACGGGCAATGGTTACTACTCTCTTTTTCATACGCGAATCTCCTTTTTTGAATTGTTTTCACTCTTATTATACCATATTTTGCTCGTCTTGTAAAGAGAAAACCACAAAAGAGCGCGTAGTGAAGCCCACACCCTCTCTCTGCTCTCTTCTCTTTTACTTGCTTTTTTTCTATCTTCATGCTACAATAAAGACAGAAAACAAGGAGGCGCTTTTATGATTGCCATTACCGCCCGTCGCAAGGATATGACCGCCGCATGCGAAAAAGAAGCTTGCGCCCGTGAGGTGCTCCTATGAAGGGGCTCGCCTGCCTTCTCGCCAATGGGAGCGACGCTTTCACCGAAGCTCTGCTCCTTGAGCTTTCCGAGCACTTCTTCAGGGTGCGCCTTCTCTTGAAGGAGAATGAAATTCCAAAGGCCGAGCTTCTCCTTGTTGACCTCGATTACATTTCTCCGTCCCTGCCTCCCGTGAGTGAGGGCCAGCGGCTTATCGGGTATACGCGTGCCCAAGGGCTCGTGTATCCCTTCCCCGTTCTGCACCGTCCCTTCCCGATGGAGTCGCTCCGCCGTCTTATTGATGGGAGCGAGGGGGTTCTCCTCCTTCACCCCGACGGGGATTTCCGCACGGTCTTCGTGATGGGCGAGGCGGTGTCGCTCACCGAGCGCGAGGCGGCCATCCTCCGCCTGCTCTGGCTTGCCGAGGGCAACCCCGTCGAAAGAAGCCGCCTTATGGAGGAGGTTTTTCCCTCGGCGGAAACCCCCGAGAACTCCCTGAATGTCTATATCCACTACCTGAGAAAGAAAATAGAAAGGAGCCATAAGCGGCTCATTCACTCCCATCGGGGGGGCGGATACTCGCTGCTTATCGAATAACGGTATGCTTACCCTGCTTTTCGGTGCCGCGGGCAGCGGAAAAACCGCCCGCATCTTCCACGAAATCGAAGCCGATATTCAAAACAAGCATCGCGCCTTCCTGCTGGTTCCCGAGCAAAGCACCGTGAATGCCGAGGTAGAGGCGGCACACCGTCTCCCGCCCTCCGCCCCTCTTTCCTTTGAGGTCACAAACTTCACCCGCCTTGCCGACACGGTTTTCCGACTTCGGGGAGGCGTGGCCTCCCGCTATGCCGATGAGGAGGTCTCGCTTCTCCTCGCGCGTGACGCCGCCGCAGCGGTGGCCCCCTTGCTTCATGACAAGCGGCGGCTCGATGCGGGGCGCGTGCGTGAAATTCTTTCCCTTTTGAGAGAATGCAAGATATCGTCGGTTTCGCCTGCCATGCTGGATAAGGCAGGGGCCGAGCTTGCCGACACACCGGGCCTTGCCGCCAAGCTTCACGACCTCTCGCTCCTTCTTTCGTCCTTTGAGAGCAGCCTTGCCGACGCAGGTTATTCCCTGCCCACCGATGCCATCACGCGTATGGCTGACATACTAAGAAAAAGCAACCCCCTCTCGGGTGCCCACCTGTATCTTGACGGCTTTACAAGCTTTACTGCCGTTCAGCGCGATGTGCTCGCCTGCCTTCTTGCCGACTGCGAGTTGACCGTTGCCCTGCCGATGCCCTCCGAAAAGGAGGCCGTGCATTCTCTTGCCTATGCTGAGGTGGAGCGCACAAGGCGCGAGCTTTTCGCACTTGCCGCCGAGGGAGGTGTTGAGGTCAAGACGGTTGAGCTCGGCAAAAATCTCCGTGCCGCATCACCCCTTCTTGCTTCACTTGCCACCGCTCTCTTCTCGCACAAGCGGCAGGAGCTGCCGCCAAAGGATGACAGCGACCTTCAGGCAATCCGCATCTTTGAATGCCGAACTCCGTACAGCGAGGCCGAGCTTGTCGCCGCCGATATCGCGCAGCGCGTGCAGGAGGGTGCGCGTTACCGTGATTTTGCCATCATCGCGCGCACAGCCGAGGACTACCGCGGCGTTCTGGACAGCGCACTTGCGCGCTACGGAATTCCTGCATATTTTTCTCTTCCGCGTACCCTCTCGGCCTTTGAGGCCGTCAAGCTGATTCGTGCCGCCTATGCCGCTGCGGGAAACGGACTGCGGCGCGAGGACGTGATAACCTATCTGAAATGCGGGCTATCGGGTATTGGGCAGGAGGAGGCCGACTGCTTTGAGCTGTATGCCGAAAGACTCTCGCTTGACGGAAGACGCCTTCTGGAAATACCCTTCCGTATCTCCTCGGCGGGCTACTCGGCCCCAAGGAGCGAGAAGGAGGCCGAGGCACGCAAGCAGGAGCTTGCCGCCCTCAACAAAACCCGCGAGGAAATCCTTTCCTCTCTGCGCATTCTCGAACCGTTCTGTAAACAAGACTTTGCTGTTAAAGAGCATGCCTCCGCACTCTTTAGCTTTCTGTCCCATCTACACATAGAGGAGCAGCTCTATCAAAAAGCACAGGAATATGCCGAGGACGGCGACACCGAGCGCGCGGACGAATACGCACGCCTCTTTGAAACGATTGTGAAAACCCTTGATGTGCTTGTGGAGCTTCTCCCTGAGAGCCGCCTCTCGGGTGCCGACTTTTCTGAGCTTCTCTCGCTCCTCTTTTCGACGAAATCGCTTCGCACCATTCCGCCGCGTGTCGATGCGGTAACGGTGGGCTCGGCAGACAGCCTGCGGCTCAGCTCACCGCGCCACGTCTATCTTATCGGCGTGAACGAGGGTGTTTTTCCCCGTGAGGGGGCCGATGAGGTCGGCTTTTCGTCCGATGAGCTCACAAGGCTCGCCTCCTGCGGCATTCAGCTTGACAGGGACTGCCTCGCCGCGGCCTCGCGCGAATACTTTTGCTTTCTGCGCGCCTTCTCCGCCGCCTCCGAAGGCGTAACCCTTACCTATTATCTTTCGGGCTTTTCCTATACCCGTGCCGCTCGGAGCGAGGCACTCAACCGTATTCTTATCCTCCTTGCAGACCGTATTCCCATCCGCAAGGAGGAGGATATGACCGACCTCCGTCTCGTCTTCAATGAAAAGAGCGCCCTTCTGACGTTAGGCAAAACGCAGGACACTACCCTCCGGCATGCCATCGGTGAGCTTCTTTCGGAGTCCGAGACGGCAGTGCCCTATCTTGAGAGGAGCGCCTTGCCCCTGAACGAGGCTTATGCCTCGGTGGACCCCGAGGAAATGAGAGCGCTGTACGGCAAAAGGCTTTCGCTCAGCCAAAGCCGCATCGAACGGTATGTAAGCTGTCCCTTTTCCTATTTCTGCGAATATGTTCTGCGTCTCGGAAAGGATAACCCTATTGTCATTCACTATGCCGAAATCGGAAGCTTTGTGCACGCGGTGCTGGAATATTTCTTCAACGAGGTTTCCTCCGAGAGGCTTTCGCTTCTTGACGAAGCGAGCATTGCCGAGCTGATTGGGGACATATCTGCCCGTTACCTCTCAACCGTGTTCCCCTCCGAGGAGAACATCACGCCTCGCATACGCCACCGCTTCGAGAGGCTTGGCAAGCGCGCGGCAGAGATTGTGCGTGAGCTGCGCGAGGAGCTTTCGCACTCCTCCTTTACCCCTCTGTTTTTCGAATATACCCCCTCGGCCACCGATACCGAAAAGGCGGCGCCCCCTACCCTCACACTGGAGGACGGTACCGTTGTGACGCTGAACGGCCAGATTGACCGCGTGGACATTTACCGCAGCGAGGGCAATGCCTACCTCCGTGTCATAGATTACAAAACAGGGACGAAGAACTTCTCTCTTGAGGACATCGCCCGTGGAAAAAACCTTCAGACGCTTATCTATCTTTTCTCGCTTTGGCACACCGAGCGCGAGGCATTTGCGCGTTCGCTCGGCATTGACCCCGAGAATGGAAAAATCCTGCCCGCGGGAGCTATGTACCTTTCGCTTTCACTTGCGACGCGCACGGTGGAAACCCCGTCCGAGGTGAAGGAGGGCTTTATTAAACGAAGCGGCCTCCTTCTAAACGAGCCGAGCACCCTTCTTGCCATGGACAGCGAGGGGGCGGGGCGCTTCATTCCTCTGACTCTGGATGAAGAGGGCAACCCAAAAAAGGGCGACCTCAAAAACCTTGCCACCCTTGAAGAAATGGGTGCGCTCTCGCGCGAGGTGGAGGCGACGGTTGCCTCTATCGCGGGGCGCATCGGTGCAGGAGAGGCCCACGCGCTCCCCCATGCCGAAAAGAACAGCATGCCCTGCGACTACTGTGCCTATGCCCCCGTTTGCCGAAGGGCACATGCCCATGACGGGGCAAGTGCCGAATAATCGACGCCCGACGCCCCACTTGTATTTTCACACCGCTTGATGTATAATCTAAGAAGCCTATGTATCCCGCATCTTCAATACAGAAAGGAGCCTTCTCATGCTTTCTACCATTCTTCTGGCCGTTGCGGCGGCCTCCATCCTTTTTGGTGCGTTGCTCGGTGCGGCGCGCGGCGGAAAAAAGGCGGGGCTCCGCCTTATCACGGTTCTGCTCGCCGCCGTTCTTGCCTTTCTCCTTTCAGGCCCCGTTGCCCTGGGGATAGACCGTGCGGAGCTGGCCGCGGCCCTCTCGGAGGGGGTGCCCGAGCTTGCCGAGCTTCTCGCCGCCTCCCCCTCGCTCATTCCTCTTGTCATCGGGCTTTTGCGCCCCATTCTCTTCCTGCTTCTGCTCTTTTTGCTCCCGGTGGTTTTCTGGGTTGTCTTTTTCATTCTTTCCTTCTTCATCAAGAAAGAAAAGAAGAAGACCACGAGCAAGGGCGCAATTCTCGGTGGCCTGCAGGGGCTTTTGGTGGCACTCATGCTCCTCGCCCCGGTTCTCGGCTACATCTCGCTTTCCGATGAAGCAATCGCCGCCTATGATGAAAATGCCGACCCAACCTCAAGCTATGACCTTGCAAGCTTTCGTGCCGATTATCTGACTCCTGTCAGGGAAAACGCCGTGCTTTCGGGTGTGCAGAAGCTCACGGCTCCCCTTTTCACCGAGCTTTCCACCTTCTCGCTTGACGGCGAGAAGGTGGCACTCCAAGAGGAGCTCCCGCTTCTCCTTTCCTCCTTCAGGGAGCTCTCACGCCTTGGGGGCAAGCAGCCCTCCGACTTTGGCGAAGAGGAAAAGGAGGCGCTCCGCTCGCTTTCTGACCATTTTGCCGCCTCCGGTGTGCTCCCCGTTATCTCCTCCGAGCTCCTTTCCGCAATGGCCGAAAGCTTTGCCGAGGGTGAGCCCTTCCTCGGTATCGAAAAGCCTACCGTGAGAGACGAATTCGGGGATATTATTGATTCCTTCCTTACCGTTTTCTCAAATTCCGATTCCGATACCGTCACGACTGACTTTGACACCGTGACCGAGCTTATCATCCTTCTTGTGGATTACCGTCTTACCGAGGTCATGGAGGGAGAGGAGGATATCCTCGCAAGGCTCAGTGAGAAAAATCCCGAAACAGGCAAGAGCTTCATAAAAGCCGCCTCCGACCTTCTGAACGCCAACCCGCACCTTTCGCCTCTGAGAGAGGGGGTTATGAGCCTCGGTGCGAAGGCGGTCATCGGTCAGCTTGGCACCGCCGAGGAAATCCGCGAGGAATGCGCGCCGATGGTCGATGACATCGTCGTCGCTCTGCGGAGTGCCGAGGGCGACACCAACGAAGAAAAAATTGCAGCCATCACTCCGTCCATACGGGAGGAGCTGGCCGAGAACGGCGTCTCCGCCCCCGACGATGTGGTAGACGAGGCCTCACGCTTCCTCCTTGATGAGCTGGAGGAAAGGGATATCGACCTTTCCGAGGTGACCGAGGAGGACATCTTCGCCATTCTCGATTCCCTTGCCGCCGAGGAGAGTGCCGAGGCACCGTAACCTCAAGGGCGATATACCCGTATAATCTGCGGAAGCAGCATCCAAGATAATAGGGGGCAAGCCCCCCGTCCGTCTTACGTACTCAAGAAAGGAGCCCTTCATGAAGCGTTATCTCCCCCTTGCCATTCTGTCGCTTATTCTTTTTCTCGCCGCAGGTATTTTCTGCGGTATTCTCGTCGTAGACACTCTGACGATTGAGGTCCCCGGTGAGGATGCCGAAATCGACGAAAGCCTGGGCTACGGCCTGGGTTACGGCCTGTCCCTTGCCATCACGCTGGTCTTCACGATTATCGGCGGTGCCGTGCAGCTTGTCAGCGCCATTCTCGCGCTCATCGGCTTCCTCCTTACGAGAAGGCCGCCGTCACCCCGCGGCATTCACATCTATTACGGCGTGATGATGGTGCTCCCCCTCCTCCTTACCGCGCTGTATCTTCTCCTTCTTTTGTGATAGCTCCTCGGCTTTTTGAGGCGGGCCCTCCCAAGGTGGGCCCGCCAACACCCTCTGCTTGCCTCTCCCACCGCGCCGCCGATAAAGGCCGCACCGCCGATAAAAGCCGCGCCCCCTTTTGCCCTATGCCCCACCTTCTCCTTCAGCACGAAAAGGAAATTTGGGAAAAGGCTTGACAAGCAAAGAAATTTAGTCTATAATAATATTCGCTACGGAGAAGTACTCAAGTTGGCCGAAGAGGCGCCCCTGCTAAGGGTGTAGGTCGGGTTTTAACCGGCGCGAGAGTTCAAATCTCTCCTTCTCCGCCAAACAAACGCCCCCATATCGGGGGCGTTTTTGTTTGGCGGAGAGAGATTTGCCACTCCTGCACCGTCGCACCAGCGACGGCGCAGATAACCGAGCGAAGCCGAGTCCGTGCTTGCACGAGCGAGGCGAGCAAGGTTGCTCCGCGGCGGCACGCCATCGGGTGGCTTTTTTCTCACGGGGAAGGCTTCTTTTTTATTTTCACTTTTTAAAAGAGCAATGCTTGACATACTAAGAAATAACCATTATAATCGTAGTAGCAATAAGGCAAGGGGGCGCCGAGCGTGCCCTTTGGCTTTTCCTGAGAAAAGGTCACGCAAAATCGGAGGATTATCAATGAACCAATCGGAGGAGGGACGCCGTCCCGACCTGTTTGACAGAATCATGGGCCTTGCCCTTTTTCGGCCCGTGGAGCCCTTCTATCGGGCACACAAGGAGGGGCTTCTCTATCTCTTCTTCGGAGGGGTTACCACGCTTGTCAGCTTTCTTGCCTTCTGGCTTTTCTTCAATGTCATAGGATGGAGTGAGCTTGTCGCCAACCTCCTTTCCTGGGTGCTTGCCGTCTTGGTGGCGTACGTCACCAACTGCCTATGGGTGTTCGACTCTGCACCGAGGACGGCGAGCGAGGCCCTGCGGCAGCTTTCCTCCTTTTACCTCAGCCGTGTGGCAACCTTCCTCGTGGAGGAGGGGATTCTGGCACTCTTCGTCACATGGCTCTCCTTCCCTGCCTGGCCTGTCAAAATTACTGCCAGCATCGTGGTGGTGCTCCTCAACTACATTCTCAGCAAGCTTCTCGTTTTTCGAAGAAAAACGACCTCCCAAGACGAAGAAATCAACAAAATGTAAAGGTTACCTTGCAAATGAAAACCATTCTCTTTGACCTCGACGGCACTCTCTTACCCATGGACCTCACCTATTTCTCCGAGGTCTTTTACCGTGAGCTTTACCGTGAGCTTTCCACCCTCGGCTACCTTGACGAGGAGATTGCGGCAGGAATGGGGGCTGCTATGCCCGCTATGATTGCCAACACGGGTGCCTGCACCAACCGCGAGATATTCCTCTCCCGCTTTGCCGAGGCGGTGGGGGACAACCGTATTTACCGCGACGAGGCGGCCATATGCCGCTACTATGCCACCCGCTTTGAGGTGGTAGCCTCCTCCTGCGGCTATGAAAGCCGCGCACGGGTGCTCCTTGACGCGCTCCACAGAGAGGGCGTGCCCGCTGTGCTTGCCACGAACCCCATGTTCCCCTTTGAGGCCACGAGCGCGCGGCTTGGGTGGGCGGGGCTCTCGCACGAGGACTTCGTCTATATCACAAGCTACGACAACTCCTCCTACTGTAAGCCGAACCCCGATTACTTCCGTGAAATTCTCTCGCGCCTTTCTCTCTCGCCCGAGGAATGTCTGATGGTGGGCAACAATGTGGACGAGGATATGGTGGCGCGCGAGGCGGGGCTTTCGGTCTTTCTGGTTACCGATTCGCTTATCAACCTGCACGGGGCCGACCTCGGTCAGTTCCCGCACGGAGACTTCGGCGAGGCCATAACGGCTGTTCTGGATTTTATCAAGGCATAAGCGACGGGCAACGGGCGGCGACCTCCTTTTCCAAGCGGTACCGTCCTTCCCGCGCACCCCTTGACAAGGCCATCTTTTTTTAGTATGATAGAAGTACTATATTAAACCTTATAGGAGGATTTACCCATGGCTGATACGCAAGATATGCAAAAGGCGCGCGAGGTGTACGACCACCTTGTTTCCATGCTCAATGCCCGTGACTGGAAGTTCGAGCAGGACGACGAGCGACTGCTCATCAAAAGCGGTATAAAAAGCGATGACCTGCCCATCAACTTCATTATTCTTGTCAACCCCCGCAATCAGGTGGTGCAGTTTATCTCCAGCCTCCCCTTTACTATGCCCGAGGATTTGCGCGTGGACGGTGCCATTGCCGTTGCCGTTGCCAACTACGGCCTTGTTGACGGCTCGTTTGACTACGATATGAATGACGGGGAAATCCGCTTCCGTCTGACCACCGCTTACCGCGACACCTCGCTCAGCGACGAAATTTTTGAGTACATTATCGGGGTTTCCGCTTCCACGGTGGACCAGTACAATGACCGCTTCTTCATGCTGGCCAAGAAGATGATGACGATTGAGGATTTTATCGCCAAGGAAAACGCCTGAAAAGCGGAAAACGCCTGAGACCGAAAAGGTCTCAGGCGTTTTTCTTTATCCCGAAACGGGTGTGGGCAGTCTATTCGTCCTCGCCTCCCACGCGGTAGCCAAAGCGGTAGAGGAGCGCTTTTTTCTTTTGAGGAGAAAGCTCACCTCCCGATTTTTCGAGAAGCTTTTTCCGAGAGGCAGCAAAATCGAGCTCGCCGCCGCGCACGAGGCGGTCTATCACGGAGGCAATCTCCTCGCGGCGGAAGCCCCGTGCCGCAAGCGCATCGGTAATCCGACGGGGGCCCCAAAGCTTACGGGCGCAAAGAAGCACCGAGCGGTAAAGGAGGTCGCCCTCCCGAATGTAGCCTCGCTCCACCATTTTCCTTACCGTGGCCTCGGCGACTGATGCCGAAAAGCCTCGGCGGCGAAGCTTCGTACCAAGCATGGCCGCCGTATTATCGCCAAAGGCCAGAATCCGCGCCGCTGCCGCGGTAGCGCGGTGTGCCTCGTCGGCAGCCATAAGCTGCACGGCAAGCATGCTGTCAAGCTCACAGCCCTCCTTCGGTGAGCCGAGGGCGCGGTATTCGGCCTCGGTAACGGTGAGGCGCAGGGGCTCGCCCTCCTCCTCGCGGAGAACCAAAAGGAGGAAGGACTCCTTCTTCCCTTTGCCTAAAGACAAAAGCTTCATCGCCCTTCCTCCCTTTTCTTATTCCTCTTCGCCGTCGAACTCGCGCAGGTCGAATTCCTCCTCGCCGTCCTCGCCGTCGGGAAGTGCCTCATCGGGGTCGAGCGCGCGGTACTTTTCCTTTATCTTTTCTTCTATCGCCTTCATTGCGTCGGGCGTACCCTCAAGGTAAGCGCGGGCTCTGTCCTTGCCCTGACCGATTCTCTCGCCGTCATAGGAATAGAAGGAGCCGCTCTTCTCGATGATGCCGAGCCTTGTTCCAACGTCCAGAATTTCAGCCGATTTGCAAATGCCCTTACCGTAGAGAATGTCAAATTCCGCTGTCTTGAAGGGGGGAGCCACCTTGTTCTTGACCACCTTGCAGCGCACACGGTTGCCATACACCTCGGCACCGTTCTTGAGACTCTCCACCTTGCGGATTTCGATACGCACGGAGGAATAGAATTTGAGGGCGCGCCCGCCCGGCGTCACCTCGGGGTTGCCGTACACAACACCCACCTTTTCACGGAGCTGGTTGATGAAGATAACCACGCAGTTCGTCTTGGCGATAGCACCCGAGAGCTTGCGCATTGCCTGTGACATAAGGCGTGCCTGAAGCCCCACGTGCGAATCGCCCATATCGCCGTCAATCTCCTGGCGCGGCACAAGGGCCGCCACCGAGTCGATGACCACGACGTCAATGGCCCCCGAAAGCACGAGTGCCTCGGCAATTTCGAGAGCCTGCTCGCCGCAGTCGGGTTGGGATACGAGAAGGTTGTTGATGTCTACCCCAAGCTTCTTTGCGTAGACGGGGTCCAGCGCGTGCTCGGCGTCGATGAAAGCGGCCTCTCCGCCCTCCTTCTGCACCTCGGCAATCACGTGGAGCGCCACCGTCGTTTTACCTGAGGATTCAGGGCCGTATATTTCAACCACCCTGCCGCGCGGCACGCCGCCGATTCCGAGAGCAAGGTCAAGCGTCATAGAGCCCGTGGATATAGCACTCACATTCATAGAGGCGTTTTCGCCAAGGCGCATAATCGTGCCCTTGCCGCACTCACGCTCAATGCGTGCCAATGCGGTCTCCAGAGCAGCCTTTTTGTCACCGCCTGAGGCGGCAGAGGAAGAGATTGCTTTTTTCGTAGCCATGATGTATACTCCTTTTTCTTTTTTCGTCTCTATGATAGCACATGCTAAGTACCTTTTTTGGTACATGAAGGGTGTGCCCCCCCCAAAAAACGCGCAGGCCGCCGTCAGGAGAGGAGAAATTCCTCGGTAAGCCGAAAGGCCGTAGCCCTTGCCTCCTCGGTGACACCCTCCTCGCCGCAAGCAAGCGGGCGGATACCGGGAACGGCGCGGAACCATGTAAGCTGGCGGCGCGCATACCGATGCGTAGCCGTTTTTATGGCCAGAACTGCCTCATTCTCACTGATTTCACCGCGGAGGTAGGAGACGTATTCCTTATAGCCGATGGCCTCCTTCGCGGTACTCCCCTCGGAAAAGGCACCCCCCTCCCAAAGAGAGCGCACCTCATCGCCGAGCCCTGCCTCCATCATCGCATCCACCCGACGGTCAATACGGCGGTGCAGAAGCTCCCGATTCTCGGGAAAAAGGCCGAAAACAAGAAGCGAGAGCCTCGCTCTGCGGCTTCGGCTTTCGGCATCCAGAGTGCTTTTCGGCACCCCTGTCGTCCTGTAAATCTCCAGCGCACGAAGCACGCGCCGCAGGTTGTTCTTGTGAATGGCCGCTGCCGAGACGGGATCACAGGCCGCAAGACGGCGGTGCATCTCCTCGGCACCGAGCGCCTCCGCCTCGGCTATCAGCTCACTACGGAGCTCCTCCGAAACGGGCGGGAGCCCCTCGTGGCGCCCGCTTCGGGCAGCCTCCAGATAAAGCCCCGTGCCGCCGCAAAAGACGGGGAGCGCGCCGCGGGATACGATATCCTCCACCGCTCTCCCGGCTGCCTCGGCGTAATCGGCGGCGCTGTACGGAGCCCCGGGGGGCACAAAGTCAATCAAATGGTGCGGCACCCTTGCCCTCTCGGCAGGGGTGGGCTTGGCGGTGCCGATGTCCATGCCCCGATAAATCTGCATAGAATCACACCCTATAATCTCGCCCGAAAAGCGCTCGGCAAGCGCAAGCGAAAAGTCGGTCTTCCCGGAAGCGGTAGGGCCGACAATGGCCACAGCCTTGGGCAGTCCCTCCGCGGAGTAAAATGAGCTCATCCGTTGCGTTCAAGGAAGGAGATGACCTCCTCGGCAGTGGGAGGAGACTGCGCCTCCCCCTCATGGGTTTCGGAAACAGCGGCAGCTGCCGCGGCATAGCGCATAGCGGCAAGCATGTCCCCGTCCTCACGGGTGTATTCACACACGGTGGCACCGAAAAAGACCTCCGCGGCACCGCGGGCATCGGTTTCGGGCACAATATAGGAATTGATAACGTAGCAATAGGTACCGTCGTACAGGAAAGCACCGCGTTCTCCGAGGCGAATGGCATAGTACCTTGCCTTCAAGCGCTTCTGCAAACCAATAGCCGCCTGCAGGCAGGTGTCGGCGCCCGAGGGGCGCACACCGGTAAGGCGCTCAGCTGTACCCTCATCGGTCATAAAGAGCTCCAGCGGCGGGAGCCCCTCGCAAGGGCAGTCTCCCCCGTTATAGAGATAAAAGACGGGAATGGCTCGGTCAGCCGCTATCTCTCCTATGCGCTCCATGATGGGGAAAGGAAGCGTGCCCGCAAGGCACACGGCATCGGGCGCGGTCTGGAAGGCGACACGCACCTCATCCTCGGTAAGATACGAATTGGCTCCACCGAAAAGAACCGTGCGACAGCCGCCCTCACCGTCAAGCGCACGCACGAGGTGCCCCGTTTGCTGATTGCGGTCCACGCGGAAGCAGGAAAGGTCCACACCCGCCGTATCCAGAAGGCGCACAAGGCGCTTTCCGCCCGAATCATCACCCACACGTCCGGCAAACACACTGCGCCCGCCGAGGCGCGCCACCGTAACGGCAACCGTTTCACCCTCGCCCGCCAGCACGGTCTCATAGCGCACACCCTCACAGGAGTCAAGCACCGTGGGCACCGTCAGAGTCTCAACGGTGCGGGCCGGGCCGAAAATCAAAATCTTACTCATTGTTTTCTCCTCTCAAAGACGGAGGCATACAGCCTCCTCACTCGAAGCCTTGGCGATTTCGGCCTCGCGCTCGTGGCAGGTGAGAAGAATACTTTGCATTCCCTGCTCCGCCACGGTGCTCAGAAGTCTTACAATATTGCCCGTTCTCTCATCGTCCTGATGAGAAAGGCTTTCATCAAAGCAAAGGGGTGGAATTTCCTCGTAGAGCATATCAATAAGTGCAAGGCGAAGCGAGATGTAGGCAATCTCGCAGGCCGAGCCGCTCATGCTTGCGAGGGGACGCACGGCGTCTCCCTCCCTGTAGGTCATGAAAAGACGGTTTGTGACGTCCAGACCGCGGTAACGCCCCTCGGTGGCCATCGCAAGGAGATTGCCCGCATATTTCGAAAGACGGGGCGAAATCTCGGCACGGAGACGGTCACTCGCGTTTTCAATGGCATCCGAGGCAATTCCGTAAGCACGGTACTGACGGCGCATGGCGGCCACCCTCTCCTCCATCGCGGAAAGCTCAATGCGCAGAAGCGCGGGGTTCTCGGCAGTACGCCTGTATTCGTTCAGCTCATCAAGAAGTACCTTGTACTGAGTGTGGAAGTTTTCGCAGGTTGTGCGATAGTACGAAAGCCCCTCCTGAATGGTTTTGTAATTGATTTTCTTCATGGCCTCGCGGGATGCGGGAGGAACCTCGGCACGAATGGCAATCTCGCTTTTTCCAGCCAACTCCTCACGCAGGCCCGTCATGCGCCCGCGCACCTCGGCAAGCTCCTCACTGAGGCGTCTTTCCTCCTGAAGGTAGGCCCGTGCCTCGTCGCTGACCGCCGAGGTAATGCTGCCCTCCTCCGAAAAATGCGGCTTCTTTCCCCATTTTGCGGTAATCGAGGTCAGCTCACATACAAGCCCTTCGTAATTCTCGCGCGAAATCTCGGCATTTTCCTCGGCACGGAGAATCCCCTCGCTGGCTTCGGCAAGAAGCCTGGCCGTCTTCTCCGCGGCATTCATGCGGCAGAGAAGCTCGCCGCCCGTCGCAGCACCGAAGCGATGGCAAAGGTCGGCTATCCTCCTCTGCTTTTTGGTGCGGTTACGGAAAAAGCAGCCCGAAAAAACCAGAGAGGTAAGCACAAGAACCAGGAGAAAGGCGGTAACGGGGGAGAGCATAAAGGGACGGAAGAGAAAGGCCGTAAGACCGAGGAGCAGCGCGGCAACCGCCACAAGGGTCCATGCCAGCATATGGTGAAGGCCCGCGGCACGGTAAAGGCTGCTGTATGCCTTCTCCACCGCCTTGGTGCCCCCCTCCTGCTCAGCGGCATCGAGAAGTGCCCTTTCCTCCGCATCAACCTCTGAGGTTTTCTTTACGGCTTCCAGCTTTTCAATCGTTCGAATGTAGTTCTGCCTTGCGATTTCACAAACACGCTCGGCAGTCTGAAGCGAGGAAAGATAGTCCTCATCCGGCAGGAAGCTGCCACAGCTGTTGCGCTCGCGGAGAGCTTCCCGCTCGGCAGCAAGCGTGCTGTAATGATTCTCAACCTCATGGAGCTTATCAAAGGAGCAGATAGTGAGGTATCCTCTGTAATAGGTATCCACCTCGGCCAGACGGTCACGCTCGCGCTCGGCGGCAGCAATCTTTACGGAAAGCTTATGCAGGTCAGTTTCGGTTTTGTGAATCTGCGCGCTGCGGCGCGCTGCGCTCGTGAGGCGCATTCGTGCAGCATCGGCCTGGGCGGAAAGCTCATAAATGGCGCCGCCCACACCGCTGGGATGCGAAAGCGAATATCTCGCCTGCTGCATTCTTTTGACGGCACGCTGCGAGCTGACACGCTCATCTCCCGAGAAGAGGAGATTCTCCATTGCCTGCGTTGTTTCGTTTTCGTTGAGCCTTGCGGTAAACTGGCTGAAATGTGCCGTGTTGATATAAACCTGCTCGGGCACCGCGAAGAACTCCTCTCCGGGGCGTGAATGCGCGCGGAGAAGACTTCCGTCGGCAAGGTCAAAGAGGCGGCTCTCCTCGCGATAGCCGATACGCCCGCCCTGCTGGGTGGCCTCGGTGCGGCGCTCGATGCGCAGACGGCGCCCGTCGCGGAGACGGAGGTTCATCGCCCCCTCTGCCGTGCCCGTATGCCAGCTCACACGCTTCTCGCGCTCCGAAACGTCGTTCTGCGCATGGTGAGTGCCGAAGCCGTAGAGCATATAGCGAATAAAGGCGGCCACCGTACTCTTGCCCGCCTCGTTCGCGCCCACAAGCACATTCACCTTGGCGCCAAACTCCAGGGTGACATCCTGCAGGTTACCAAAGCTTGTGATTTCCACACGTTCTATAATCATAGCTTACCTTTCGGCCCCGCTGAGGAAGGCGATAGCACGCTCCACAGCATCCTTTGCGTTGTACCACGGCTCCTCGCCGTAACGGTAATCGAATTTTTTGCAAAACCAGCTCACGTCGCCGCCAAGAGCCTCCGCATATTTTTCTACCGGCTCAAGCAGCGCGTCTGCATAGTCGGCATACAGCTTTTTCGGGAGGTTCGCCTTACCCGTCACGAGAAGACGGTGAAGGTGCGGCAGGCAAAAATACGGCTGCGACTTAACCTTTCTGCGGAAGTCTGTGTTCTCCTCAAAAAGCAGGCAAACGGTTGCCAGCATACCCGAAAAATTATGCTCGATTCTCTCACAGATATAGCAGCTCTCGGAGAGAGCGCCCGTGACCTCGGCAGCCGTCGCCGCCTTACCCGAAAGAAGAGAGGAAAGACCGCGCTTTTGCATCCTGCCCCTGACCTCGGAAAGGTGGCTTTCCAGTATCAGGGCAAGGCCAAGACGGTTTTTCCGCACAAAAAGCTTGTCAAGGTGAGTACCGCAGAAGCCGAGCTCATTGGTGCGCATTCTGACATCGGGCTCCATCATGGAGCCGCCGAGAATCAGCTCAAGCTCATCCTCCTCCAGCTTGCGGTAAAGCGCACAAATCGGACAGCCGCAGCGCGAGTCGGCAGCCGAGGCATCAAAGGCCTCATTTACAGGTATCGTATAAATGCGTTCCATCGGCTTCCTCTTTAAGAATATTTTTCTCACCTCTTGACTTGGAGGGAGGCTTTATTGTATAATAAATGGCAGAGAACCGAGGGGCTTTCCCCATAAGGTTACATTCTTATACTATTATTATAACACACATTCTTAATTTTTCAAGGGCAATCTGCTTCCCTTTTGAAAAAAGATTGTGCTCCCCCTCGCAAGATTCTTTACATTCAGGAGGCATCTCACTATGAAAGCTATCGCAAGAAAACTCCCCCTTCTCGTTGCCGTCCTTCTCGTTGCCGTTCTTCTTTCCACCCTCACGGTGTCGGCGGCAACCACCGAGGCCGAGGAGGCTGCCAAGCCCGTGCTTGAAGAGCTCGTGGCTTCGTTTGACCCGCTGGTAGACACCTTTACAAACTTCTCGGCTGACACCTTCCTTGAGGCCAATTTCGGGAATGTATTTTCCGCCGCTGTGATTATCCTTTTGGTTATCGGTCTTCTTGAGGCCCTCTTCGGCTACCGCCTTTTGCGCTTTGAGCTTCTTATAAGCGGCTTTGTGCTGGGCGCGTATCTTGGCAAGCTCCTTGTGGGGACGGATGTCCTTGCCGACTACCTGACCGAGGAGTGGATGCCCCTCGTGCTGATGGCGGTCATCGGGATTCTTGTGGCCCTTGCAGCCTACAAGCTCTTCCGCCCCGCTCTTTTCTGCGGTGTAGCCCTCGCCGTCTTTACCTTTGGCCGTCCGATTCTCGCCTCGCTTAACTACTCCTTTCTTGAAAATGAAACCGTAGTGATGGTGGCAGCGGCGGTCCTCGGTCTGCTCGTCGCCCTCATTTCGCTGAAGCTTCTCCGCACCGTGGTTATTCTTCTGACCTCGCTTATGGGAGCCTACTTTGTCTCCTTCTCGCTTTCGGGCTTCATCGATATGGCGCACATCTCGCTCATTCTGATAGCTCTTGTCTTTGTCATCGGCGCGGCAGTTCAGATTGGTGCCCTTGCCAAGCGCCGCTGAGCGACGCCGGATGCACCGAAGCACGCATTGAAACGAAAAAAGAGAACCTGGCGGTTCTCTTTTTTCGTTTTGAAGTAAGAGAGGCTCCGCTTCTCTCACAATGCCGCAAGGCAAATTTTCTGTGTGTGCCAAAAATTCAAGTTTTTCTGCTCTCCCGATTGAAAAGAAGTCGGTTTTGTGGTATACTATATCAAAAATCAATACAATACTACGGAGAAGACTTATGATGATAGCAAGGGATGTGTACTCTATCGGAGTGATTGACAAAGAGATTGACCTCTTTGAGGGCATTTACAAAGTGCCCGAAGGAATCGCTTATAACTCCTATGTCATCAAGGATGAAAAAATCGCGGTGTTCGATACCGTGGATAAGCATTTCGGTGAGGAGTGGGAAAGAAATCTTGCCGAGGTGCTTTCGGGGAGAGCGCCCGATTACCTTATCGTCTCTCACATGGAGCCTGACCACTCGGCCAACATTGCCGCTTTCATGAAGAAATACCCGGGGGCTACCGTGGTTTCCTCCAAAAAGGCCTTTGATATGATGGAGGGCTTCTTCGGCGATAGCTTTCAGGGGAGGAGAATTGAGGTAAAGGAGGGCGACACGCTGTCACTCGGTGAGCGCACCCTCACCTTCTTCACGGCCCCCATGGTTCACTGGCCCGAGGTTATCGTAACATACGATGAAGCCGATAAAATTCTCTTCTCCGCCGACGCCTTCGGCTCCTTCATAGCCGATGGCACCGAGGAGGAGAAGCGGGACGCACTGAGAAGATACTACATCGGTATCGTGGGAAAATTCGGCATCCCCGTAAAGACGCTTTTGAAGAAGGTAGCCGCCCTCGATATCGCGATGATATGCTCGCTTCACGGCGAGCCCGTTACCGATAAAATCGGCGAATATATACGGCTTTATTCGCTTTGGGCAGACTATGAGCCCGAGGAGCGCGGCGTCACGGTTGCCTACACCTCTGTTTACGGCCACACCGAGGAGGCAGCTCTTCTTCTTGCCGATGCGCTCCGCGAGGCAGGTGTTTCCCACCGTGTTTTCGACCTGGCAAGATGCGATATGATGGAGGCGGTTGCTTACGCCTTCCGATATTCCGACCTCGTGCTTGCCACCACAACCTACAACGGCGATATCTTCCCCCCCATGCGCGATTATCTTGACCGCCTTGCCGAAAGAGGCTTTTCGGCGAGAAGAGTCGGCATTATAGAAAACGGGACCTGGCTCCCTGCCGCCGCCAAAGGAATCCGTGCACGGCTTGAGGGACTTCGGGATATACGCTATACCGAAACAACCGTTACTGTAAGGAGCGCGCTTTCGGACACCTCACGCGAAGCGATAGCGGCCCTCGCGAATGAGCTTTCCCACAAGGAATAAGAGAAATACCAAACTGAAAAGGAGATTTTTTATGAAAAAGTACGTATGCGATGCTTGCGGCTGGGTTTACGACGAGGAGGTCGGTGACGAGGAGCTTGGAATCGCCCCCGGAACGAGGTTTGAGGACCTCCCCGAGGATTTCGAATGCCCCCTGTGCGGAGTGGGCAAGGATATGTTCTCCGAGGAATAATACGCCCGCCCGAAGGGGAGGCAGGTCGGTGCCACCGACCTGCCTCCCCTTTGTTGTCTTAGGAAAATGACAACAAAAAAATAAGCGGGAGCCTAAAAAACGCACCGAGAAGGATTGCAAAGCCCCACTTCTTGGTGTATAATAAAAGCCATGCGAAAAAAGGAGGAGGAAGGCTATGCCCGTTTGGATTCTGTTTACACTGCTTTACGGCATTTTCAAGGGCTTACGAGAGCCCTTCAAGAAAAGGGCTCTGAAAACCGCCGGGGTGCATGAGGCACTCTTCTTTTATTCCTTCTGGGGCTTTCTCCTTTGCCTCCCCTTCTCCTCCGATGCCTTTTCTCTTCCCCCCATCTTTCTTCTGTATATCGGCATAAAGTCTGCCGTGATTTTCTTTGCCTTTTTCCTCTCCTTTCTGGCCATTCGGCAGCTTCCCGTCGGCCTTTACGGCGTGATTGACACCTCACGTGTGGTTTTTTCTTCCCTCCTCGGCTATATTGTGCTGCAAGAGCCGGTCACAGGCAAGGGAGTTTTGGGGCTCCTTCTTGTGGTGCTTGGCATTCTTCTGGCAAGCAGCTCACGGAAGGGAGAGGAGCGCAAGCTGAAGCTCAGCTATCTTCTTATTATGCTCGTGTCCTGTCTCCTAAACGCCGTATCGGGGCTGCTTGACAAGCTTCTTATGGCAGGGGGAGAAATCTCCACCTCTCAGCTTCAGTTCTGGTTCATGCTTTTCCTCTCGGTCTTCTATCTTGCCTTTATCCTGTCGAGAGGGGAACGTCTGCACCTGAAGAAAAACCTTAAAAACGGCTGGATTTTCATCATAAGCGCGCTCCTGATTTTGGGTGACCGCCTGCTCTTCCTCGCCAATGCCGACCCTATGAGCCGTGTCACGGTCATGACCGTGCTGAAGCAGAGCTCCATTCTGGTTACCATCTTTTGCGGCGCCGTTTTCTACCGTGAAAAGCACCTGAGGCGCCGCCTCCTGGCTGCCGCCGTCGTCATCCTGGGAATACTCCTCGCCTCGTTGTAACATATAAAAAAAGCACCCGTGTGGGTGCTTTTTTGTTTTATTCTTCGTCAAGGCTTCTTTCCATTTCAGCCTGAATTTCGGGGTCAGCCGACAGAAGCGGTGCCACATCCTTCCGGAAAATCTTGCGGTCAACGTAGTTCCTTGTAATTTTCAGCACCAGCGGGAAGAGGGCCAGAACGCCAATCAGGTTGGGAATCATCATAAGGCCGTTGAAGGTATCCGAGAGGTCCCAGGCAAGGCCGCCCTCCATAATGGCGCCCGCAACAATCATAGCAACGAAAATGACCTTATAGACCTTAACGCCCTTGGCACCGAAGAGATATTCCACTGCCTTGGAGCCGTACTGCGACCAGCCTACAACGGTGGTAAAGGCAAAGAAGAGTATGGCAATGGCAACGAACCAGGGACCCACCACGCCAAAGCACTGGCCAAACGCCTGGGACACGAGCGTGTCACCGTTGATTCCTGCCGCCGGAGCACCCGTCTCAAGGTCGATAAACCCTGTCGAAAGCACGACAATCGCCGTCATCGTGCAAACCACAAAGGTGTCAAAGAACACCTCGAAAATACCCCACATGCCCTGCTTGACAGGCTCCTTTACGTTGGAGGAGGAGTGCACCATAACCGAGGAGCCGAGGCCCGCCTCGTTGGAGAACACGCCGCGCTTGAAGCCCTGCGTCATGGTTTTGCTGATGAGAACGCCGAGGCCGCCGCCCACGAAGGCCGCAGGACGGAAGGCATACCGGAAAATAGAGGCAAACATCGAGCCGATGTCTCCAAGGTTCACAAGGAGAACGATAAAGGCACCGATGATGTAAGCAATGGCCATAAAGGGTACGACGATTTCGGCAAATCTCGCAATTCTCTTGGTTCCGCCAAGGATAACAAGGGCAGCAACAACGAGAAGCGCCACACCGAGAAGCAAATGGATGAGATTGATCTCGGTCCCCGAAATCAGGATGGGGTCCATGCTTTTGAAGAAGGCAGCATCTATATTGAGGACAATCTTATTGATTTGTGCCATGTTCCCGATACCGAAGGAGGCCAGAATGGCAAAGCAGGCAAAGAGCACCGCCAGAACCTTGGAGACGGGCTTGAGCCACTCCTTGCCGTAGCGCTCGCCAAGACCGTGCTTCAGGTAATACATAGGGCCGCCCGACCATTCGCCGTCTGCGTTTCTCTTGCGGTAGTAGATGCCGAGAAGCTTTTCCGAGAAGCCCGTCATCATACCGAAGAAGGCGGCAAACCACATCCAGAAGACAGCCCCGGGGCCGCCCGTCACAATAGCGGCGGCAACGCCCGCGATGTTACCCGTGCCGATGGTGGCGGCAAGGGCGGTGCAAAGCGCTTGGAACTGGGAGATGGTCTTTTTGTCGTTGCTCTTTGTGGCTTTGCTGTCCTTGCGGAAGATACTGACAATGGTCATTTTCCACCAATGCCCTACGCGACTAACCTGGAAAAACTTCGTACCGACGGTAAGAAGCACGCCTGTCCCGATAAGAAGAATGAGCCCGGGCAAGCCCCAGACCGCGCCGTTGACCGCGCCGTTCACCGACGCGATGAAATCAAAAAAGCCCTCCATGCTTTCTCCTCCATAAATAAAAAATGATAAATTGAGCAAGCACAATTTACCAAAAGAAACCAATAGTCCTGTCTTTGTCCTTTTGCCTGAGAGATTGGCGTACTGCACGCTTGCACCTTCGGCCCCCGCACAAGGCAGGTGTCTCCAAAGTTCTGTCAGCATGCAGTCCTCATCCCGCAGGACACCTGAGAGCGTTACTCCTTCGGCTGTGAAATCACACTTTCCTGAATGCTTCAACCAGATGTATTCAATTTTATATGCTATTGTACCACAAAAAACGACAGCCGTCAAGCGGTTCCACACAAAAATATAAAAGCAATTTGCGGCGCTGTCATGTTGGCGAAAAAAGAAGCGGCCCCGTAAGGTCGCTTCTTTTTTATGGCTATGAGAAAAGCAGATAAGCCCCTCTCGCCCCGAAAGGCGAAGGGCGTGTCAGACGGTGCCGGATACCGTCAGAACGGCTGTACCGGGCGTCACGCTCCATACACCCGTGACGATGTCCTGCGTATAGCTGGCGGCAGGCACGGTGATCTGCCCGGGGACGGTATTGAACTGTCCCGTGGCCTCGTTGTAGGTGTACTGGTCTCCAAGGGTAAGGGTTACTCCGTCAAGGCTGACGGTGATGTCGGAAAGGATGGGGTCAAAAAGGTCGGACAGAGCCACGTTGTCCTCGGCGGTGGTTGCCACATTCCCGAAATTCTCAATCACAAAACGGTAGGTCAGTATGCCGTTTTCGGCCACCACCACGGGCTCAAGGCTCTTGGTGATGCGAAGGCTTGGCTCCTGCACAGGGGAGACGGTCTCGCTGACGGTGATGGGCGTCGGAATGCCCACCCCTGTTACAACCGCCGTATTCACGATGCTTCCTCCCGTGTCAAGAGGGGCAAAGGCATTGACCTCTGTCTCGTAAACGAGGACAAGGCTGCTGCCCGCGGGCAGCGTAATGCCGCCTACCGTGAGCGAGCTGTCGGTAACGGCTACGGTGGGCTCGGGCTGCAAAACGCCATTGATGAAAAGCGTTGCCGAGCCGTCCACGTAGCGCAAGGGTATGCGCGTCTGGGTTCCCTGCTCATACGCGCCCAGGTTGTCGGTGACGGTGAGATTGGTGATTGCGGTATTCCCCGCGTTCACAAGGCTGATGGCATAGGCCACGGTGCCGTCGGCGGAATAGGTGTCGGTGATTGCGGTTTTATTACCGGAAACAACCTCCAGAATCTCTCCCACAACAATATTGGAGCTGACCACGGTGTTGTTATAGGTCAGTTGTGCTTGGTTTGTGAATTGTGCCATGAATATCTCCTTGTCTTTTTTTGGGGGAAGCCCCCTTATCATCATATGGCAAAAGAGAATCGGTGCGCACGCACCCTCGACACAATCCCCGTAAAATCCTGCCGTTTCAGGGAGAGGAAAGAGAAATCGCGCCCCGCACGGGAGCACCGCCTCTCGGCATGCCCTTGTGCGCCTTTTTATTCCGATAAATCGGAATTGTGTATTCCTAATGCATTGCGCTTCCTGCTTTTCAAAAGCACGGCAAGCAAAAGAATCATAAGTGCCGGAAACAAAGCGGCAGCAAGCAGCCCGGTTTTCAAATTGCCTCCTACGGCATCCGCGAGCCCTCCTACCATAGTGGGACCGACTGCCGCCCCCAAATCTCCTGCCAACGCCAGAAAAGCAAACATTGCCGTTCCGCCCCTCGGACATTTTTGTGATGATATACAAAGTGTTCCTGGCCACATGATTCCAACCGTCAAGCCGCAAAGAGCACATCCGATAAGACCTATAACCGAGATGGGAGACAGCGCTGCCAGAAGGTAGCATATCACGCACGACACACTGCAGCCAATCATAAGCTTGGTCAAATCAAGCTTCGCCCCCTTCTTCCCATAAAACATACGCGAAAAGCCCATAAAAGCAGCAAACATGCATGGGCCGACTAAATCGCCTATGGTTTTGGAAACACCCAGTGCAGACTCTGTAAAGGCAGAGGCCCATTGAGTCATGGTCGCCTCGGACGCACCCGTGCATATCATAAGCATGAGCATAAGCAAGAACACAGGAAGCCTTAACAGCTGCCCGATACTGAGCCCCTCCCCATCCTCTACCAAGCGTTCTATCGGACAAGAGAGAAAATTAAAGGTGTTCAATAGCGGCACTATCGCCCATATGAGTGTCAGGCTTTTCCAACAAGACGTACCGAATATTGCAAAAAAGACGGTGGAGCCGAAGATTACACCGACAGCACCCCAACAGTAAAATGAATGCAGAAGGCTCATAACTCCGGCCTTGTTTTCAAAAGGACAAGCTTCAACAATCGGACTCAATAAAACCTCTATAAGTCCGCTTCCTATTGCATAAAGAACGACAGAGAGGATAATACCGACAAAAGGATTGGGGAGCCATTCCGGCAAGAATGCCATCAGGACAAGTCCCGCGGCAGAAACGAATTGCGAAGCTACCACACAGGTACGGTATCCCATGCTGTCAGCAAATCTCACCGCAAAAAGGTCCACAAGCAATTGTGTTACATAGAACACCAATGGGATAATGGCTATCATTTCGAGCGAAAATCCGTAGGAAGCCTTGAATGTCAGAAATAAAAGCGGCGCAAAATTTGCGGATATTGCTTGCGTGATAAAGCCAAGATAGCAAGCAATCAGCGTTTTTTTGTAGTTCTTCGTTTTTGTCATGATATCTCCTTGCACAAATCAGCTGCCATGCGAAGACCTTCTTGTCGTGTATGAATACCTGCTGAAATCTCCCCGCCCTTCATACTTTATATCATACTTTCCCGTATTTTTCAATACTCTCCTTGTGATAATTCGAAAGCTCTTCGTTCGTTCCGTCAAGCTCGTCGATCTTATTCAGAATGATGAAATATGCACGATTGACTATCTTTTTGGCGTATTCCTCGAAATCGTCCTTAGGCGGATTTTTCAGAAAGCTTTGTCGCACGCAGACGAGTGCGTATTTTACTCGGTAATAATATTTGAGTTTGTATTCCATATAAAAACTTCCTTTCGGTTTGGTAAACACCATTATACCGAAAGGAAGTCATAAGTCCAGATAAATATTTGAAAATTATTTGTTATCAATTTTCTTTTCAATCGTGATACACGACGAGGTGAGCATTCTTTGTATTCTGCCACAGAGGTTACGATATGTTTTGAAGGTCACTTCGTCAATCACCTTTGTATTATAAAGCAATTTGAGCCAGCTTTCTGTTTCCGCGCACTCTTTTCTTGCAATCTTGAATTTTGAGAGCATATCGGCAAGGCTTTGAGGATACTGCGCCTCGGTAATATTGGCAAAGACGCTTGACGAGGATTTGCGAAGCTGAAAAACGGTGTTGGAATTTCCGCTGATAGATTTACAAAGCAATTCGCACTTCGTAGCAAGCTCTTCGGAGTATTCAAGCAATAGATTCTTTGCCATAATTCGCTCCTTTCGCATCTCAATCACGCCGCAGGCGTGGATGAAATCCGCCGCAGGCGGTATGTCCTCAGCCCGCAAGGGCTGTATGGAATCATCCCGAAGGGATGTATGTTATCAAGCCGACGAAATATACACGCTTGCGCGTGATGACATGCGCGACTTCGTCGCAATTACATACAACGCGCAAGCGCGTTGATTACATACCAAGCCTTCTTCGTCGGCTTGGATAAAAAATTCCGAAAGCAAAAACTTTCGGAATTTTTTGGAGGCGCCACCCGGAATTGAACCGGGGATAG
>JAZSHY010000033.1:0-66936 GCA_045533505.1 Eubacteriales bacterium
AGTAATTTAAACTCTTGTTCTCAACGGATTCCTTCGCACCTTTCAGTGCTCGAAATTCTGTTGTTCAATTTTCAAGGACCAATGCCCGTCCGTGCCATCTCCTGCACCGGACAGCTTTTCTATTATATCCACTTCCTCGCCGTTTGTCAAGCCCTTTTTCGCTTTTTTTCAAAAAAGTTTTTTGATTTTCGCAAAAAAACGTTTAGATTGTGCCATATTTAAAGAAAAGGCCGCAAAACGGAAGAAATTCCTTCTCATTTTACGGTCTTCTATGTAAACTGCCCCAGAGGGGCAGCCGCAAATTCATGCAAAAATTAGCCGTTGTTCTTAATGTCGTTTTCGTACTTCTCAATCATCTTCTTGACCATCTGGCCACCGACGGAGCCGGCCTGACGAGAAGTGATATCGCCATTGTAGCCCTGCTTAAGGTTAACACCAACCTCGCTAGCAGCCTCCATCTTGAACTTATCAAGAGCAGCCTGCGCCTCGGGAACTACCACTTTGTTCTTAGACATTCTTATTCTCCTAATTTTTATATCTATATCATCGAGCCCGCGAATTGCGATCCCTGGGCTCGACATTTCGCGTCTCTGCTATTATTGTGCACAGGTCGCGCGATAATATGATTGGTAAAAAAGAGAAAGAAAGTTCCATGTTTTTCTATTAAAGCTATCATTTTTTTACTGTTTTTCCGTCACGCACAAACGGCGTGGGTGTAAAAACAGTAGGAGAGGTAAGACCGGAAAGAGTGCGAATGGCAAATTCCGCCGCTTCTTTAAAGGGGAAATCCACCGCGGTCAACGGCAAGGAGGCATCCCTTAGACGGTCTTCACCACTCCCTGCAAGCACATCAAGGGACTGCGGAACTCTCACCCCGGCATCCAAAAAGCGGCGTATCAATGCACGTGCTGTTCTGGCAGAAGACGTCACAACCGCATCTGCTGACAAAAGCTCTTCCTTTGAAAAATGCTCCAAATCGTATACACGCGGCAAAAAGCCTGCCTCACGTATGCTATCAATATATCCTTCTCTTCGATTGCGGAGCTCCCATGACGAATCCTCATCAAAGGAATCCAAATATGCAATCCGACAGTGACCGAGAGCCAGAAGATGCGAAACGGCAGTCTGTGAAGCTGCGTAATAATCGTAAAAAACAGAAGGAACTCCCTCAAGACGAAGGCTACCGTTGATAACAACAAAAGGGGCACCCGATTCTTTGAGAACGCGAATATGCGCACGCTCATTAAACTCACTTGTATTAGATGCTAAAAGCACAAAGCCGTCTACCGTATGATTGTGAAAGGCTTCCGCATAGATAAGATTTTCACAATCACCGGGAATTACAAGTGACGAGCCGGTTTGCGAAGCAGCTTTTGCTAAAGCGCGCATTGTAGGAGCAAATGTCTCACTCCCGGTTTCAAAGGAGGTAAGCACTCCAATGGCGTGGGCTTTGCCGGAACGCATTCCACGCGCAATCCGATTTGGAACGTAATGAAGTTTTTCTGCCGCGTGTCGCACAGCCTTTACGGTGGAATCCGAATATTTCTTCTTGTCAGAGCCATTCAGAATATAAGAAACGGCAGAAATGCTGACTCCTGCGGCTGCCGCAACATCTCGTATAGTAGCCTTAGACATAGGATACTCCTTAATTAGATGATACTAAGATAAAACCAACAAGCTTATGGTATCATATTTTGAAAACACTGTCAAGCGAACGAAAAAGGCCCACTCATATAACTGAGTGAGCCTTTAGGTTTTACTTCAAGGGATATCCTTCGCGAAGGGCATCCAAAATAGGATCAATCATATTGTTGCGCTTAGCCACGATTCTCTTCACAAGGTTCAGAATCAGAGTGAAGGCCGCGAGAACCAATATGACAAGACCTGCTAAGATGAGACTGTTGCCTATTGAGGCCCCTACGAGGAATCTCGGCAAAACACCGAGAACCGTACCAAGAATACCGAATATAACCGTAGCAATCGGCGTCTCGTTGTTGTCGCGATTGCCAACGAGGCACTTGGTATACCCAATCAGTTCAAAGCCGAAGTTGGCGAACGAGAAGGCGCAAAGGGCAAAGGAAACATAGGAAAGTCCCAAGCATGCAAAAGAAACATACCGCATAGTGGCATCGGTACCGCAATCGGAAACGTCATAAACTCCGCTTTGCGACAGCAGGAACATAAAGACAACCAACAGGGCAAGGTGAACAAGGCCACCAAGGCGCACAAGCGACATAAACCTTCTGTCGCACGGCACATACTTCTTGAAGAGGTTCAAGACAAACTGGAGAATGATCGTAGCGAGGAACGAGCCAAGAAGAATCTGGCATCCCATCCCAAGAACAGCCTCCTTAAAGAGAAGCACCGGCAAAACAATGAAGCCGAGAAGCGCATACGAGACACGAAGATTTTGCATCACACGGGTAATGCCGACTCCCTTGCCAAAAATACGGAAGACAAGGCGGAGCAGAGCTACCAAAAGATTGACAAAAGCCAAAACAGGAGTCAGAAGAACCGCCAATGCCAGGAAGGCAAAGAGCACCAACTGCCCAAGATTCACAAGAAGACTGTCGCCGGCCAATGTCTCCTGAACTGCCGTGATATAAGAAGCAATTCCGTTTTGAACCGAGCCCAAAATATCAGCGGAAGTGAATTTGCTTACAAGACCTTTCAGGTAACCCGAAAGCGAAGCAGTATCCGTTTGACTGTCGGTCAACAGGCTTTCAAAGGAGATAACCCCCTGTCCGTCAAGAATTACATCGTAGACAACCTCGGGAACATCTACGCCTCTTTCTACCGTAAAAATGGGTAAGAAGGAGCCGAGAAGAACCATAGCCATCAGGAAGAATGAAAGAATCGCCTGAACACGAGCAATGCGCACTGTGCGCTTGGCTACAAGCACTTCTCCGTTTTCGTAAATGGAATTGAAGTACTTCTTGTCATTGCGAACGCCAATTTCGACGTAGCGAAGACGTGCAACTTCTTTCTTTTTCTTTTTCTTGTAAGCCAGATACTGCTCACGGTTAGTCTCGTAGGAGCTTGCAAGAAGCGTTTCGGGGTCACGGAGAGCAGGAACGCCCGTTGCGGCTTCACCGCCCGCCGTCAAAAGAGCAGAGGGGGCAGTTTCGCCGGTCAAAGCAGGCACAAGCGAAACAGGCATGCCCGAAATGCGTGCAATTTTCTTGGCACGACGCACGGCATCCTTTTCGTATTTCTGAGCCAGACGGAGATTCTTGCGCTGTTCCTTTTCTTTTTGTGTCATGATGCGCGCGTCGCGTGCACTGGCAGCATCTACGCCCTTGACCTCAAGACGATGCTCCCGGCCTGAAATTTTATCATCTGCATTCTTCTTGCGACGATAAAGCGCATCCTGGTTCTTCTGCGAACGGAAAGCTCTTTCGGTTTCGTCGGTACGCATGCGGGAAGCACGGCTGTCTTCCAGCATCTGAACCTCATGAAGCTTTTCTTCGTTCTGAAGTTCGGCACGCTGGAGCTTATCGGTATCCGCAGCCTTCAGACGAATAAGGCGACGCTGGGCAGCCAGCTTCTTGGCATAAAGCTTATCCTCATAAGTCTTCTGGACAATTTGGCTCTTTACTTCATCTGTCTTGCGACGCGTTTCAAGGGCTTCCTCGGATTTCGTCACTTTAAGAGCACGAAGCTCTGCACGACCAAGCGCGCGTGTTTCCTTCGCGCGGAGAGAAGCTCTCACATGGGCATGCTTCTGCTTGTCGGCGGCACGAAGACGAATCAAACGTTTTTCAGTAACGGCGTTCTTTTCGTTGAGCTTTTCCTCCTCACGCCTCAGCTGCATCTCACGAGCGGCAACCTCGGCCTGACGGCGCGCTTCGGCAGCCTCAGCAGAAAGATTGGTAGCAGCTGCCTTGTATTCGATGGCACCAAGGCGCTTGGTTTCGCGCTCACGTACCGAAGCCTGCTTCACCGCGGTGCGCTGGATATCGGCCTCGCGACGCTTGCGAGTTCTTCTCTCAGCAGCCGCCTTTTTGGCATAAAGGCGGTTATCAAAGGCCTTTTCCTCTGCAGTGCGCTTGATTTCGTCATTACTGCGGTCAGAAATCTTGGATTCCTCACGAAGCAGACTGCGCGTTGCCTTTTCACGCTCAGCGGCAAGGCGTCTTGCCGTCTTCAACTCGTCCGAAAGACGGAGGGTCTGCATTCTTTCTTCGGCAGTAACACGCTGCTTCAATTTTGCCTTATCGCTGGCTACGCGACGTTCATACAAATGATTCTGCGCGCTTCTTTCACGAACAGGAAGCTTCTCTTCCTCGTGACGGGACTTCGCTTCTCTGCGATCCTCGGCACGCATGGCCTTGGCGCGGCTACGGCTGGCCTTGGTTTCCTCACGGAAGGCAGCACCACGCGAAGCCTGCGCTTCTCTTTCCGCACGAATGATTTCGCGACCTTCCTTTTTGGCTAAAGCGCGGTCCCCTTCCTCACGAAGATCGGCGACACGGCTTTCCAAAACGCGGGCCTCAATGCCCTTGCGCCCCTCTCGAGCGGCACGGGCCGCATCACGGGCCGCAAGCCCTGCATTTGCGCGGAAATTGCGTTTGTCTTCCTCGGTGCGTTGCTTCGCCAAACGACGATCTTCGGCAATCTGCATTGCCGCAAGCTTACTCGCAGCTACCGAATCCTTTTTTGCAGCACGGGCTTCTGCAACAGCAACCGTCCTATCACGGCGGGCCGCCTCCATGCGGGAAAGATTTTCGGTGTTCTGCCTACGCACAGCGGAAAGCCCAGTAACGCGGGCAACATCCGCCTCTCCCTTAGCCGCCAACTTAGCCACACTTTTTTCGGCAGACGCACGGTGTTTTTCCGCAACCGGATTTAAAGAGGGCTCCTCTGCCGAAGAGGTCTCTTCCTCAACAACGGTTGTCTCACTTTCTGCTGGGGCGGCGAGAGCGGCAATCTCCTCCTCAGTCAGAAAATTGGCAGCAGCCTCTTCGGCCTGAGCCGCTTCTGCGATTGCTTCCGCCTCGGCGTCGCGCAGACGGTAGCCGCACTTGGAGCAGAACTTAATGCCGGCACGCATTTTTGTTCCACACTGAGCGCATAAAACTGCTTTCTTCATTGACAATCTCCTCTAGCATTCTATCGTATTTTCCAATCGGCGCAGCGGCATCCCCAACGCGCGCATACACCTATTATTATGATAATTATACCGCAGTGGTTTTTCAATGTCAATAGGTAAACTTGAAATAAGATTGAAAATTTAGCAAAGATTTCGTTTTTCGGGAAGAAAGCTTCCGCAAAACATTCCATTTTTTACCAAAACCATGTTAAAAAGCTGTTTTGTTGGGGCAAGTACGGATTAAACACCTTCAAAAGGAAGTGCGAAATGTAGTGTATTATTTACATTTAATGATTTTGGCTTTCGTTTTTTCTTTTGCAGCATTTGTCCTCAATACGGAAAACAAAAAAGTTTTTTTGGAACAAGCTCCGATGCGATGCTGGCCGCTTGCTTTACGAACATCTGTTTCGCCTTTGTGCTACTGTTAGCGATAGAGGCCTGATTTTCTACAATTATGAAGAAGGTATTTCTCATTTCTTCTACATATTTTTCGCAATCGTAATAGTTACAGACACGGTAGGTTTGAAAACAATTGAAAAAATGGACAAACAACAAAAGACGTAAAATAGCAGCATAGGAGGTATAATTCTACGCTGCTATTTTTTACAAGCTATTCAAATAGCTGAAGAGGCTAAAAAATCAAAAACATGAATTGCTGAAAGACCGGGGCTTAGTGTCTTTCCCTTATTTTTTCGTAAAAAACAAAAGCACAAGTCAAAACCTTTCGGTTCAACTTGCGCTTTCATTGGTGCGAGAGACGGGACTTGAACCCGTACGGATAAACCACACGCCCCTCAAACGTGCGCGTCTGCCAGTTCCGCCACTCTCGCGGCGATTGCTATTATAACGCCTTTTCTTGGATTTGTCAAGCCTTTTTTTAAAAAAAGCACAATATTTTTTCACAAGCGGTTCGGCGGAGCATTACGACGCAGAATATCTGCCTCGGAAAAAGGGATTTTCCCATATTTTTTCAGCTGGAACTGCTCATCTCCCTTGCCTGCCAAAAGGACAACATCCCCAGTTGTGGCTCTTTCAATGAGATATTTTATGGCCTCTTCTCGATCTTCAATGCATATGACGCGATTCTTGTCGGGAAACGACGCATAAATTTCTTCCATAATTTTTTTAGGATCCTCGTTTCCTGGATTATCTTCGGTAATCACAGAAAAATCTGCATATCGAGATGCAGCACGCGCCATATCACCGCGACGGCATGCCACCCGTTCACCCACGGCGCCGAACACACAAAAAAGCTTGCCCGCTGTATAAGGACGAAGCCCAAGAAGCGCAGCCTTGAGAGAAGCGCCATTATGGGCGTAATCTATGATAAAAAAGGCTCCGCTCGAAAGACGGAACACTTCGCATCTCCCTGGGATTCGCAGTTTTTCCGCATAGGGCAAAAAAAATTCAGTAGGCTTGCCAATTAGGCGGCAAGCTACCGTAATCGCTGCCAAAAAATCCTCCACATAGTGTACTCCTGCAAAGGAAAGACGAAGTTCATGGGATCTGCCATCCCTTCTCATGGTAAAATCCGTGCAAAAGCAATTTTGAAAGACAACAGGCTTTATGTGCTCTGCTCTGCAAACCGATTTTCTTCCCTTTCCAAAAAGAAGCACCTCCTTGGCATCCTGATGCTTTAATATTCTTCCTGTAAAGGCATCTCCTCCATTCAAAACCAAAATTTCGGGGGACGGAGTTCGAAAAAGAGAAAGCTTGGCCTCTTTATAATCCCTCATGGTACGATGTTCCCCTGTACCGATATGGTCACGCGTGAGATTGGTGAATACCGCCATATAAAAGGGAATGCCGTGCACACGCCCTTGTACCAGGGCCTGCGAGGAAACCTCAATAACCGCAACGCGACAGCCTGACGAAACCATTTGGCTCAAATACCAATGAAGTTCAAGGCTTCCCGGCGTCGTATTTTCGGTTTTATAGGTGCGTCCGTCAAACTGCACGCCAAGCGAGCCTATATACCCCGTGGGCGTTCCGCTGTACTCCAAGAGATCGCGTATCATAACAGCGGTTGTACTTTTCCCCTTGGTTCCCGTTATGCCGATAACGGTCAATTCTCTTGCGGGATCGCCGTAATAACGAGCCGCCAATTCTGCCATCTTCTCCCTTGTATTCCGGCAAATAAGCACAGAAGCCGCCCCGGGAAGGGACGGCATTCGCTCCGCGACAAAATGACGGCAGCCCTGCCGATAGGCTTGCGAAGCAAAGCTATGGCCATCGTGCTTTGATCCCACAACACAAAAATAGAGACTTCCCTCCCCGGCTTTACCCGAATCCAAGGTAAGTGATGTCACAAGGTCATCGGGCGAGCCTCCGGGAGCCCACAGCACCTCTTCATCCTGCAACAGTTCGTAAAATTTCATCTTCTTCCTTCTCTCCTCTTAATCTTGCCCCGCAAAGTGAGATTGCATTTTTCGCCAAAATCTCAAGCGCATCGATAATCCGAGGGGGCTTGGTATCGCGGAAGGCAACCGATATTTCGGTGCAAGCAAGAAGCACCGTATCTGCCCCTGCCGAAAAAAGCCATTTGATATAAGGCATATAGGCCTCGCTCCCTATCATTTCTCCTGCCTTCTGACGGTAGATGAGCTCTTCGACCTCCTCTGCCATAACCGCAGGAAGCGACAGGAGACGAATACCCGCGATATCGGCTGCGGTGCGGTATACATCCGCTTTAAGAGTGCCGCGCGTAGAAAGCACCCCGAGTTTCCTCGCCCCATGCAAAACGGCATAGGAAACGGCAAGGCCCGGCATGTTGAGAAGAACAACTCCATCTATACCCAAAAGAGAATCCAAGTAAGCATGAGCTGTATTGCACGGAATGGCGATAACCTCCGCACCAAACCCCCGCAATGCGAAAATCCCCGCCTTAAGAGCGGCAAGCGGCGATTCTCCTTGCCCGAGGAGGTGTGCGGTGCGATCCGGAATTTCAGGTTCCGTAAGAAGGAGGGTTCTCAAGTGCCCTGCATCGCCTTCAGAAAGAGTATTGGCCACCACGCGCTCATAAAAATACGCCCCCGCGGCAGGGCCCATTCCTCCCAAAATTCCAAGTGTTTTCATATCGCCACTACTCTCTCGCAAACGAAGAAGCGCGCTTTCGGACACGCCTTTCGTGCTCAAAAACAAAGAGTCTTCTTAAGGGATTGCCCCTCAGATCCTCACGCGAATAAAACGGAGAAACCGCGCGACCAACAGCCACCAATTCCTGAAGATGACGCAAAAGTGCACCGTCCTTCACGCCGGAATATACAATCTCAATGGGAACACTATGCCAAAGCACATCTGCCATAGCCTCCCGAAACGGAAGCCGTTGCTGCATAACGCAGTCGCTTATAACCAAGCCTGCAGGATTCAGTCCCGCCGCCGTCATATAGTGGTTACTTCTCCCCTGCCTAAGATTCATTTCCAAAACATAGAGATTCTTGTTTTCGGGATGACGGATAAGGTCAAAATTCGCAAAACCGCGATAGCCGATCTCCTCCAAAAACTCCAAAAGCCTTCGACATTCGTGCGGCAGCCTTTCGGTGAGAATCGCAGCATGATTCCCAAGCCCCTTCGGGGTATGCTCCTCACGCAAAACGCGCCCGAAGGCCGCCCCCACCACACGTGCTCTTCTGTCCGAATAGGTGGTCAAAACATAATTGTCCGTGTCGTAGGAGGGGATATACTCCTGAAGGAGCAGAATCCCCCGATAGCCAGCCGCACGAATTGTCTTTCGAATTCGCTCCGCCTCGTCGCGGCTTTGGGGAAAATAAACCTTGCGCATTCCAAGGAAGGGGTGCTTCCAGTATTTTTCGCTGCTTGTCGGCTTCAAAACCGCGGGATATCGAAAGGGAAGGTGATTCGGAACACAATCCTCATCGGTAAGATGCAGCGTTTCGGGAGTGGGAATCCCCCGTGCCTCCATAGCTTTTCCAAAGGCAGTCTTATCCGCATAGGCAAGTACAGAAAGAGGCGGTGACGGAATAAGGAAATCTTCACCAAGTTTCGTCCTTTCCCGAATCAGAAAGCTGGCGTATTCATCGGTACAGCCCATCAAAATAGCCTTTTTTTTCGGGTAACGCTCCTTTATGGCACGAATAGCCGCCAAGCGTCCCATGTCGCTTTCCATGCGCGCGTCTATTACCTGTCGGACAAAGCGGCTGTGGGCGGTAATTCCCAAGCGATATCTGCCAAGACCAACCGAGGGGCTGACTCCTGCTTCGTAAAAGGCAAGAGCCATGCTGTAGCAATTCAAATCTCCACCCAGAAGTATCGGTATCAAATTCATAAATAGCCTCCCTATAGGGGGAGAAACTAAGGCAACAGAAAATCCCCTCTCTTCGTTAAGCTAACCGAAGAGGGGGGATTTCATGGTATATGGCCTTCTATTTTCCTTTTGCGATACAGTAATCTTACCCGGCGAAAATGCAGGCTCTGCCCTTGCGGCCCCCTATATGTATCACCAGGAAAAGGTTGTAGGGCTTCCTGCGGCAAGGAGAGACGAAAAGTTCCTCTGCCGTAAAACCTCATAGGTAGCAATTGCCACCGAATTGGAAAGATTGAGGCTCCGCAGTCCATCGAGCATGGGGATCCGCACCGAAGAATCCGGATTCCTCCTTAACAGTTCCTCGGGAAGCCCACGCGTTTCCCGTCCAAACATCAGAAAAGTTCGCTCGGGATATTGAATTTCCGTATAGGCACGCGGTGCCTTTGTGGAAAAATAAAATATTTGCTCACCCTTGTTTTTCTCAAAAAAATCATCCTCGTTTTCATAATAACGAATGTCAAGATACTGCCAATAATCGAGCCCTGCTCTTTTAAGCTTCCGATCATCTATTTCGAAGCCGAGAGGGCGTATGAGATGCAAAGCCGCCCCTGTTGCGGCACAGGTCCTTGCGATATTCCCCGTGTTCTGAGGTATCTCGGGACAGTGCAGTACAATGTGAATACTTTTCATGCTGCCTCCCTTTCTCATTATGTGATTTCTCATTTATTTTATAACATTTTTCAAAAAAGTCAAGAAAGATTCTCACTCAGTGTAGTATTTTTATGAATCTTATGCTATAATGTGAATTAGTAATTTTTTACTTCAGAGTCAACTAATCCGAGAAGGAGGGTGCCCCGCACCGATATAAACATGAGTATTCTTAAAAAAATCTTTGGCACTTACAGCGAAAGACAGATAAAAAAAATCCGCAAAATCGCAGACCGCATCGATAGCCTTGCACCCAAGTACGCTGCCATGTCAGATGCCGAGCTTGCTGCCGGCACTGACCTTTTGCGCGCCCGTCTTGCCAAGGGAGAAACCCTTGATGCCATTCTCCCTGACGCCTTTGCTATCGTGCGGGAGGCCGATGCCAGAGTTCTCGGAAAGCGCCCTTTTTATGTTCAGCTCCTTGGAGGCATTCTCCTTCACCAAGGAAGAATTGCCGAAATGAAAACAGGCGAGGGAAAAACCCTTGTTGCCACCCTGCCCGCCTATTTGAATGCCCTTACAGGAAAGGGGGTTCATATCGTGACGGTGAATGACTACCTGGCAAGGCGCGACAGTGAGGAAATGGGGCGTGTCTATGCCTTTCTCGGCCTGACCACCGGGCTTGTTGTTCCCGGCCAATACCCAGAAGAAAAGCGCGCAGCCTATGCCGCCGACATCACCTACGGCACCAACAACGAGTTTGGCTTTGACTATCTGCGCGACAATCTCGTCGCATACCGCAAGGACATGGTACAGCGAGGTCACGCCTTTGCCATTGTGGACGAGGTGGACTCCATTCTGATTGACGAGGCGCGCACTCCCTTGATTATTTCAGGCGAGGGTGATGAATCCACCGACCTTTACAGTAAGGCCGAGGAGTTTGTCCGCCGCCTGAAAAAGCATCTTGTCAAAGAGCTTGACGAGAAAGAGGATCAGGACAGTCTTGGCGGTGACTATATTGTAGACGAAAAGGCCCGCAACGCCGTACTTACTGCCTCGGGCATAGAGAAGGCTGAGCGCTTCTTTAATGTAGAAAACCTCTCGGATCCCGAAAACGCCACGCTTTATCACCATATCAACCAAGCCATTCGCGCCCACGGTGTTATGCAGCGAGATATCGACTATGTGGTAAAGGATAACGAGGTCATCATCGTTGACAGCTTTACGGGACGCCTCATGCCTGGGCGCCGCTACAACGAGGGCTTGCACCAAGCCATTGAGGCAAAAGAATATGTGGATATTCAGAAGGAATCCAAGCCCTTGGCGACCATCACCTTTCAGAACTTTTTCCGCATGTATCAAAAGCTATCGGGCATGACGGGTACTGCCCTGACCGAGGATGCCGAGTTCCGTGAGATTTATGCTCTTGACGTTGTCGAGGTACCGACCAATCGCCCCTTGATTCGCAAAGACCATAACGACGAAATCTATATCAACCAGGATGCCAAAAACCGCGCCATTATCAAGCAAGTAGAGGCATGCCATAAGAAAGGGCAGCCTGTTCTTATCGGTACCGTTTCTATTGAAAAATCCGAAATGCTGTCAAGGCTTTTGACAAGAAGCGGTATACAGCACACAGTCCTCAACGCCAAGCACCACGAAAAGGAAGCCGAAATTGTGGCCCAGGCCGGAAAATACGGCGCCGTCACCATTTCCACAAATATGGCAGGCCGCGGAACCGACATTATGCTGGGTGGGAATGCTGCCTATCTTTCGCGCCAAGCCATGCGCCGTGACGGCTACTCTGAGGAGAGCATTGCCGCAGCCGTGGCAACATCGCCCACTGAGGACGAAGAAATCCTTTCGGCTCGGGCAAAATATCACGAATACTACGAAAAATTTACAAAGGAAATCCAACCTGAGGCCGACAAGGTGCGCGAAGCGGGGGGGCTTTTCATTCTGGGCACCGAGCGTCACGAAAGCAGACGCATCGACAATCAGCTTCGCGGAAGAAGCGGACGTCAGGGCGACCCGGGAGAATCCCGCTTCTTCCTTTCCATGGAGGACGACCTCATGCGGCTCTTTACCCGAACCGAGATGGTACAGGGAATTGTTAACCGCTGGGCATCATCCAAGGATGCCGACGCACCGATTGCCATGACTCTGATTTCGGGTGCCATTGAACGTGCGCAAAAATCCATTGAGGCACAAAACTTTACACGACGTAAAAACGTCCTCTCGTACGACGATGTCATGAATCAGCAGCGAAAGCTGATTTACAAGCAACGCGGCGAGGTGCTTGACGGAGCCGACCTCTCAAAAACCATAACCGATATGATTGAGGAAACCGTTGGCGAAGCAGTTGCCGAGGCTCTTATCGGCTCGGATCGCGAGGCATGGGATTTTGATGCTCTCCGCAATCGGTTTATGGGGCTTTTGACCATGCCTGACTCTTACCGATACCAAAGTCCGGACGACGTTCCCGATTATGAAGAAATCCTGGAAGAGCTCAGAGAAAAAGCTTTCTCGCTTTATAAGAGCAAGGAAGCCGACTTTGGAGTCGAGCTTTTCCGTGAAATCGAGCGCGTTGCCCTTCTATCCAGTGTGGATAAGCACTGGATGGAGCATTTAGATGATATGGAAGATCTGAAGGGTTCAATCGGTCTCAATGCCTATGCACAGCGCAATCCCCTCAACGAATTCCGTATTATCGGCAACAATGTTTTTGCCGAAATGATTGATGACATTCGCCGTGAAACCGTAAGGAAAATTCTTTCGGCAAGAAGAACCGAGGAGCCCATTGTGCGGCGTGAGGTAGCAAAGCCCCTCTTTGAAGGCTTCGCGGGAGGCAAAATGCCCGAAAAGAAGCTGAGAAATCAACCCCTCCGCTCGCAAAAGGTCCCCCCTAACAGCCCCTGCCCCTGCGGCAGCGGAAAGAAATACAAAAAATGCTGCGGTGCCCCCTCGGGTACCTCGCGGCAGTAACGGAGTTTTTATGGGATTTGGCCTGCTGTTTTTCGGATATCTTTTTAGTATGAATACGGTAGCCTACCCCGGGTTCACCAAGGTTTTTGCTTACCTTTTCATGCTTCTTGCCATGACAAAAATGGCGCCGTATGAAAAACGGATAAAAAAGGCTTTTTATGTCCTTATACCGACGTCGGTTATCGGCTTTCTCTACCTTTTACTTGAATTTTGCAATCTGTTCGGGCTTCTTTCTTCGGATTTTGCCGATTCCGCGTTCCGTATTCTTCCCTTTTTCCTTTCTGTTGCAGAGCTTGTTTTTCTCTACCCTCTTCTCCGCGGTCTACAGGCTTTGGCGAAAGAAACCGAGGTGCCTCATCTGGAATTGGGGGCCGCAAGAAACCGCATTTTCACGGTCATCTACTATCTTTTCCTCTGCGCAGGTCAGCTCAACTTCCCCGACTCTATGGCTCGTTTTATGGCTTATTTCAGTGTGGCACTTCTTCTGTTCGGCCTTTTTGTCATGATACTCAATGCCAAGCTTTTTTATGGCTTTTATATGTGGATCTGCCTCCCCGAGGACCTTGCCATGGAGCGCAAGACCTCTTCCATTCCTCTCCTTAACGCTCTTTACAAGAAGATAGACCGTCACGAGGAAGCCTTTCTCAAAAAAAGACAGGAAGCCGATGCCATGCGCAAAGAAGAAAAAAGAAAACGAAAGGAACACTCAAAAAAATGAAACAATTGTCCAAAAGCGTTTTCCCCGTCGGTGTGCTCATAGCGGCGGTTTGGTTCCTTTTTAACCCGAATGTTGCTCTTTTTGACCTTCTGCCCGACTGCGTTGCCTATGCGCTCCTTTTGTATGCGCTTCGGCGTGTTTCGGTCTTTGTTCCTTACATGAGGGAGGCTTCCAACGGCTTCCGAAAGCTCTTTTATGTTTCGGTTGTCAAAATCCCCGCCCTCGTGATTATGCTTACGATGGCCTCACAACGAATTACGATTCTTCTGTTCACAACATCCTTTGCCGTTCTTGAGCTTTACTTTCTCTTCCCTGCCGTAATCAATTTCTTTGAGGGGCTTTTTTATCTCGGTCAGCACTTTAACTACGAAAGTGCCATCAAGGCCGATGGGAAGCACGCGGCTCCCGAAGCAATCCGCCTTGTTACCCTTATATTCGTGAGCGCAAAGGCGGTCCTTTCCTTTCTCCCCGATACAGCATTTCTTTTTGAGTATGACCCGCTTACGGGAAAAGGCTTTGCCGTCACAAGCATTCAATATGCGATGCTTCTTGCGGTTGCCTTCCTCCTTTCGCTTATCATGGGAATTGTGTGGCTCTCGTATATCCTTCCCTATTTCCGTTCGCTTTCCAAGGAGGCGCCTCTCCCACTTGACGATTCGGTAAAGCAACGGGAAAACCGCCGCCTCCGTCTCTCGTTGCCGTATTTCCTTTTTTCCCTGGCTGCCGTTTTATCGGTGGATTTGGTCGTAGACGATGTTGTGCTGCTTCCCGACTATCTTTCCGCAGCTTGCTTCCTGCTCCTCGCTCTTCTCTCCTTCCGCCTCAGACGAGGAATAGGTGGGATAGCCCTTGCCGCCTCCGGAATCTACACTCTTTGCACGATTCTTTATACCGTATATCACCGAAGCTTCTATTCTCTTTACAGTGTGTCGGATGTGGGACGTTTACCTGAGGCCTCCAAGTCCTATCTTCCCTTGGCCATTACCGGTCTTGTGTCGGACATCCTCTTTGTCATTCTGTTTTTCCTGTCTTTGTTCCTTCTCCACATTTTTTACCGAAAAGAGCGCCCTTGTGAAATCCCCGAAAATGCTTACGAGGAAAGACTCCTTAAGGAGGAGAAACGGCGACTTTTACGCCGGTATATGCTTTTGGCGGTATTCAGTGTCCTATCTTCTCTGTTTTCCATCCTGAATCTTTTGCTTTCCCCCTTGACCGTAACCGTACCTATGCAACCGGGATACAGCGGGCAAGCGCTCTATCTCCCCGTGGTGGGCTCGCTTTGGCTGATTGCACTTCTTTTTTCGCTGATACTTGCCGTATCCACCTCGTTTTTCGCAAAGGAACGTGTCTATGATCTGTTTTTGGCTCATGAGCTGAGTGAAGACAAAACAGATTGCAACTAAAAAACTCCTGCGGCACTGCCGCAGGAGTTTTTTGCATCAATCGTCAAAGAAGCGCTGTCAGGATGACAGTGGCTGTGCCGGCAAGCATCAGAATGGCAAGCACCAGCGCGATAGCCGAAAAAATCTTTTGTTTTTTCTGGTTCATTCCTTTGTTCCTCTCTTCGGCGCTGCCGACATTTTTATAATATAGCGAGAAATATTCCGAGTTCCCGCCAATGCAAGGTTGCGATCTGCAAGAATGGAGGCAAGCCCCTTGGCCACCGTTTCACGCGGAGAATGCAGACGTGCGGTATCAATCCCCGTTACGCCGCTAAGCATTTTATCAATTCCGTCAAGGAGACAACCGCCTCCCGCCAGAAGAATTCCCGTATCGAAAACATCTTGAACGCAATCCGCCGGAATTCGCGTCACCGTCTTACATATGCTGTCGATAAACGCCGCCATCGGCTCCTCAAGCGCAGTGAACATCTCCTCGGAGGAAACGCGAACCGTGCAATAATCACCATTCGTGATATCACGCCCTCGCATCTCAACGCTATGCTTTTCGTTGCTGATCCAAACCGTGCCGATTTGCTTTTTGATAGCCTCTGCCGTCTTGGCATCAACCTCCACCTTATGATGCTTTGAAAGATAGGAAACGATAGCATTGTCAAAATGCTTGCCGCCTATCGGATAGGTTTTTTTGACAAGAATGCGACCACGACAAATCACAAGAATATTGGTCTGCAATGCACCGATATCCACAACAATCGCCGATGTGGTGAGGGCTATATCGTTGCCGGCCAGAGCGGCAAGAGGAGAATAGACAAGATACACAGCCTCGGCCCCCGCCATCATCGCCATTTCCGCCAAGGCATTTTCCTCCACCTCACCGAAGCTGCAGGGGATGCTGAAAAGAATTTGACGGCAGGCACCTCCGTCTCCGTGCGCCGCAAGCCTTTCGCCTATAACGTCGCCTAAACACGCAGGCACTGCGGTGTTCTCATGGAAAACAGACGGGAGACTTTCTCCGCCCTCCGTTTTCCCAAAGCGGCAACCGTCCTCACCTGCTTCCAAAAGTATACCGTCCGGCCCGCAGAAAATAGCATCTGCCCCCAAGGCAGACAGTATCCCTTCCTCTGCGGCACTTACCACAAGGCGCGAAGCACCAAGGTCCATACCTATACTTTTGTACATTTTAGTTCCTCGTTTTTTATACAGTGTTATATATTATACACGAAGATTCGCACTTTTGCAAGCAAAATATGAGAAATGCCTTGATAATTTTTTAGTTACTTTATTTCTCCCTTTAAACGCTGGGAAAGCAGCGTGTGACGCAAATAGCGCCGATTGTTCTGAACAATACGGGAAAGAACCTCCTGCGATCCCACCAAAATAACCCTGTCTCTCGCACGCGTTACCGCCGTATAAAGCAGGTTGCGCGTAAGAAGCATGGGAGGACAGCGGTACAGCGGAAAAATAACCGTCCCATACTCACTCCCCTGACTTTTGTGAACCGTAACGGCATAGGCATGCTCAAGCTCCTCATACATGGTGCAGTCATAGCGTGCCACCCTGTCTCCCTCGTACCGAACCGTCATGCTTTCTCCGTCCGATGCAATGCTTTCCAGAATGCCTATGTCGCCGTTGAATACCCCCTCCGTCATGGAAGGGCTGTCCACCCATTCTATATTATAATTGTTTCGGATCTGCATGACTCTGTCTCCCTCACGGAAGATTCGGTCACGGAAGGTGAGCTCGCGCTTTCCTTCTGCCTTTGGATTGAGGGCATTTTGCAGAAGTGCGTTAAGAGGCTCGGTCCCGCATATTCCCTTGCGAGACGGGGTAATGACCTGTATATGATCACGAATATTCTCGCCATAGGCACGGGGCAGACGTCGAACCATCAAATCGGCCACAGTTGCTCCTATATCCTCCTCGCGCCGAGGAAGAAAAAAGAAATCGCTGTTATTGGCAAAAAGCTCGGGCATATCTCCCGCATTGATTCTGTGAGCATTGGTGACAATCAGGCTCTCCTCGGATTGCCGGAAGATTTCGTCAAGGCAAACTGTACTGAAAGCCCCTGAGGCAAGAAGGTCGCCGAATATGTTTCCGCACCCCACCGAGGGTAACTGGTCGGCATCACCCACAAAAAGGATGCGCGCCCCACGCTTAAGTGCCGAAAGAAGCGCCTCGGTGAGGGGCAAGTCAATCATGGAGGCCTCGTCCACTATCACCACATCCTCCTTCAGGGGATTGTCGCGATTGCGTCCGAAAACGGGAGTTTGGCTTTCGGTACGCACCGTTTCAAGAAGGCGGTGCACGGTCTTCCCCTCCGAGGAGGTCGCTTCGCTCATGCGCTTGGCGGCGCGCCCTGTGGGGGCGGTGAGCGCAACGCGCAGGCCAAGTCCGGAAAAAATGTGCAAAAGCCCCTTGATGATAGTGGTTTTTCCCGTTCCGGGCCCTCCGGTAAGCAAAAGAACCCCCGAACGGAGAGCCTCATAAAGGGCCCGCCTCTGCATCGCAGCATAGCAGATTCCCGTCTCGGCCTCGGAACGGTCAATAAGATGCTCACTATCACGGTGCTCAAGCACCGGGCAGCCTCTATCTATTTCGAGAAGCCGCTCGGAAACATATTTTTCTGCCTCGTAATGGGAGCGCAGATACATATAAGAGCTTCCTTCGTGAAAAACACGCACAAGAAGGCGCCGCTCTATGGCAACCGAAATGGCCTTTTCTATCTTTGCCTCCTCCACGCCAAGCTGCTCGGATGCCGCCGCCAAAAGATCCTTCTCCAAAAGACAGGTATGCCCGTTATAGGAGGCTTGGTAGCTCAAAAGATACGATATACCCGCTAAAAGCCTTTCCTCCGCATCGCGTCCGATACCTAAGCTTTGGGCCAAGGCATCGGCACGTTCAAAGCCTATACCGTACACCTCGTGGCACAAACGGTAAGGGTTTTCGCGCAGATAATCAGCCGAACGGTTTCCAAAAAGCTTATAAATACGGGTAATTACAGTACTACCGAATACATCTCGGCAAAGCAGCATAAGAGAGCGTATACCCGCCTGCTCACAGAAGGATTCGTGAATCTCTTTTGCTCTTTTTCTTGAAATGCCGGGAATGTCAGCAAGCCATTCGGGATGGTTCTCAATGACGTCAAAGGTGTCCTCGCCGTAGCGCTCCACCATCTTAATCGCCGTAGCGGCCCCCACCCCCTTTACTGTACGCGAGGAAAGGTATTTGAGAATGGCCGCGGCATCGGTGGGAAGCCTTTTTTCATAGCTTTCCGCAAAAAACTGCTTGCCGTACTCCGCGTGATGCACCCACGTACCGTGAAGGACGGCCACCTCGCCTTCGGCGATATAGGGCATTTTCCCAACGGCCACAATTCTTTCGGCAGTATCGCTCAAAAGCTCTATCACGGTATACTCGGTTCTTTCGTTACGGAATATCACCGTTTCAACACTTCCCGATACGGTTTCTGTACCTATGATTTTTTCTTGCAACTCATCGTTTTTCATGATAATATTCCTCGTACGAAAGATAGACCTCTGCTCCTGTGCTTTTCAGTTCCTCAAGCACCTCACTGCGAAGAAGGCATTCGACCAAGAGAACCGGCGCCTCCCCCTCGGCGCCGCAACCGAGAAGCAGAAGTGCTTCTTCAAGCTCCTCATAGGAAAAACCCGGATTTACATGAATACCGAGCGACAAAGGAACCGCTGTGCCTCGAGACGCGACGCTATCGAGCCCCAAAAAACGGACAAGAAGCGTATACAGCCCATACGCCCCCAAAGCAGCAATCAAAAGACATAGGAGTTCATATAACATAAAATGCCTCCCGTTTTTCTATAGGATATGCGGGAGGCATTCTCTCTGTCACAGAAGCTCACTGAGCTTTTGCGCGATATCGGTCTTTTCCCAAGGGCAATCAAGCTCCTCGCGGCCCATGTGACCATAGGCAGCAAACTTTTTATAAATCGGGCGACGTAGGCCAAAGCGTTCAATGATGGCTGCGGGACGAAGGTCTACAAGCTCAAGGAGCTTAGTAACCAGTGCCTCCTCTGCCACCTTACCCGTGCCAAACGTCTCTACCATCACAGAAACGGGGTGGGCAACCCCGATGGCATAAGCAATTTGCACCTCGCATTTTTCGGCAAGGCCCGCCGCCACTACATTTTTGGCAAGATACCGTGCCGCATAAGACGCGCTGCGGTCCACCTTTGTCGGATCCTTCCCCGAAAAAGCACCGCCGCCATGACGAGAATAGCCGCCATATGTATCCACGATAATCTTGCGCCCCGTGAGGCCCGTGTCTCCCATCGGACCGCCTATGACAAAACGCCCCGTCGGATTGATAAAAATTTTCGTCTTGTCATCCATCAAATGCCCGGGAATAACGGGAGCTATTACCTCAGAAAGAATCGAAGCGCGAAGCTCATCTATGCCGATGTCGGGGCTGTGCTGCGAGGAAACCACAACAGTATCGATACGGCAGGGCTCGTCCTTTTCGTATTCCACCGTCACCTGCGTCTTTCCGTCAGGGCGGAGGAAGGGAAGCTTCCCGGATTTTCGCACGAATGTCAGTTGCTTGGCAAGGCTGTGCGAAAGCGAAATTGGCAGAGGCATCAGCTCCGCTGTCTCGCGGCAAGCATAACCAAACATAAGCCCCTGATCCCCTGCACCGATATTAAGCCCGTCGGACATGCTCCCGGCCTTATCCTCGGCGCAACGGTCTACACCGAGGGCAATATCAGGCGACTGCTCGTGAAGCGAGGTGAGCACCGCACAGGTATTTCCATCAAAGCCGTATTCGGCCTTGTCATAGCCGATGCTCTTGACGGTTTCGCGTACAACGGCGGCAATGTCCACCGTAGCACGGGTGGTGACCTCCCCCATTACCGTCACAACACCTGTAGTAGCAAAGGTCTCACACGCCACGCGCGACAGTGGGTCCTTTTCCAAAAAAGCATCCAGAACGGCATCCGAAACCATGTCGCAAAGCTTGTCAGGATGTCCTTCCGTAACCGATTCCGAAGTAAAAAGCTTTTTGTTCATACATACACCTTCTTTTGGCATTCTCATAAAGAAAGGGGCGCAAAGTGCGTCCCGATCCTTTTGTCTCATCTGTCGGGATTTAGCACCTTGAATTAACAGGTTGCCGGGCTTCACAGGGCCAGTCCCTCCGCCACTCTTGATAAGAATTATAAACTTGTAATGACAGTATAGCACATACTGTCGTTTTTTGCAATAGCTTTACCGAAATTATTCGCCACGAAGCTCACAGATGGCTGCGGCCTTGTCCGAGGCACCGAACACCGAGGAGCCTGCCACGAGGATATCGGCCCCCGCAGCATGCACCGCTGCAATGGTTTTGGGATTAACGCCGCCATCCACCTGAATGGGAATCGCATGACCGATACGAGCAAGCTCTCTCTTCAAAACAGGAATTTTATCGAGGCAGGCCGGAATGAGCGACTGCCCTCCGAAGCCCGGCTCCACAGACATGACAAGAACCATATCACAAAGCGGCAGAAGCCCGAAAATTTCTTCAGGAGCCGTACCGGGCTTAATGGAAAGTCCCGCCCTGCAGCCAAGCGCACGGATGGCCGCAAGCGTTGTAGCCGGATCCTCACAAGCCTCATAATGCACCGTAATCCAATCGGCGCCCGCTTTGGCAAAGCGTTCAATGTACCGTTCGGGCCTCACAATCATGAGGTGCACATCCAGAGGAAGCATGGTGTGAGGGCGAATGGCCTCAACAATGGGAAACCCAAAGCTGATGTTAGGGACGAAGCAGCCGTCCATAACATCCAGATGCAGGGCATCGGCTCCGGCAGCTTCAAGCGCACGCACGGCATCCCCCATCTCAAAAAAATCACAGGCAAGCATAGAAGGAGCAATCTGAATCATAAGAACCTCTCAATTTTGTCATTTAATATAGGGACAGAGTCCCTGTTTTTCCATAAGATAATACTACGGGTGAAAAATTCCGTATCCTCTGTGCGACGAAGGAAAAAGTCCGGAAGTGAAAGCATCTGCGCACACGATACGATAACGGGGGGCGAAAACGCCCCCTATTGTTTTTGAAGGAGACATACTGCATGAGCAGCAATCCCCTCACCTCGCCCGGAAAAGCCAAGGCCCTCCTCAGTCGTCGCCTTTACATTAACGGCATCCAGAGGGCAATGAAAGGCTTCGGCAATCCGTGAACGCATCGCCTCCACAAAGGGAGAAATCTTCGGCTTTTCTGCAATAAGTGTAGCATCAATATTGCACACCGCATATCCATGTGCGACGACAAGCCGAAAAACCTCACAGGCAAGCAGAAAGCTGTCAGCCCCCCGATAGGCCTCCTGAGAATCGGGAAAATGCTTTCCGATATCCCCGAGGGCCGCGGCGCCCAGCACCGCATCCATAATCGCATGCAAAAGGCAGTCAGCGTCCGAATGCCCGTCAAGACCGCGCGAATACGGTATCACAACGCCTCCGAGAACGAGGGGACGCCCCTCCACCAGACGGTGAACATCATAGCCGTGACCTATCCGACAACCCGTCATTCTGTCTCTCCCCTCCTTTTATAAGCGAGGATGGCCTCAGCGAGGCGAAAATCCCTCTGCGTGGTGATTTTCAAAACCTCGCCCCTTGCCTCAACCATACGAATCCTTTGGCCGATGGACTCCATCAGCATATTGTCATCCGTGACCTCCCGCCCGGCACGGAGCGCGCTTACGGCGGCTCCCATATACATGGGGTAGGCAAATACCTGAGGGGTAGCGGCAAGCCAAAGCTCTTTCCTCTCCTTGGTACCAGTCACATAAAGGCGCGAATCCACACACTTGACTGTGTCGGTCACGGGCGTTCCCAAGGAAGCAGCCCTTTCTTTGTAGGCCATCCTCACAACTGCCGAAATGTCCTCGGGATCAATAAGGCATCTGGCCGCATCGTGAATGGCAATATACCGTGTTTTGTCAGATACGCGACAAGCGCCGCGATATGCCGACTGTTGCCGCGTTTCTCCGCCCGCAACAACAGCACGCACCTTAGAAACTCCCATAGCGCGTAACAGGGAGGCCGTCTTCTCCCCTTCGCCGCGGCGCACAACCACAACAATTTCATCAATACAGGGAGAGTCCTCAAACGCAACAACCGCGCGTTCCAGCACGGTTTTCCCGCCAAGCATCATCCACTGCTTGGCGGTTCCCGCTGCGGCGCCCATACGTGCCCCCACGCCGCCTGCCAAAATGACGGCTGAGGTATGTGGGCGCGGAAGCACACCAAGCGTTTTGGCCAGCCCTATGAGAGGATAAGTAATAATACGCTTCATTTTCTGTGATAGACATAATGCGCTGTCATAGTGCGCACACGCCCTCCCTCCTCAATATTGGGGGCGGAGAGAATAACCCCATCACCCGACATCAGCTCACTGATATCCAGTTCATCGATTTTCGCCCGCAAAAGAATTTCGCCAGAGGAAAAAACGAGAAGCTCATCATCGCGAACCGAAAGATTGCCGCCACGCCCAATAACATCCTCGTTATCCTCATGGCGTTCGGTTACGTAACGGATAACAAGACCGTGCAAGGCACGGGCCTTCGCGGCACGGTAAGAACGGCTTTTTGTGTTTTCCTTCAATCCGAGAAGCTTACGCAACGACATTGCCTTTCTCCCTTCTCTCATTTCCTGCTTTTTACGTCTTTTTCCCACTATATTTCTATTATATCATATTTTTAGGAAAAGTAAATGCCATGCCGCAAAAAAACAAAAAAAGAATGGCGCGAGAAAAAATTTTAAAAAACTATTGACATTGTGACAAAAAGGGAGTAAAATGGAGTAAAAGTGGAGGAATGTGGTGGCAAGTGGATTGCATTGTGCCGATTTCCATCCAAAATCACAAAAAGGAGGTCTTCGCTGAATGGCAGGTTTTTACGGCACTTATATTCACATGCTTGACCCTAAAAATCGCGTATTCTTCCCTGCTAAATTGAGAGCAGAGCTTGGCGAAACCTTCTTTATAACCCGCAAACTGACAAAAAAAGCTCTTGCCGTATATACCGCCTCCGAATGGGAAAAGATTGAAAAGAAGCTCAACGAGCAGCCCGACTCTGAGGTGGGCGACATAAAGCTCTTTTTGTTCTCTCACTCTCTCGCTGTGACTCCCGATTCGCAGGGACGTATTCTTCTTCCGCCCGATTTGACCGCCTATGCGGGCATCGACAAGGAAGTGGCCATCGTAGGGGCAGGAGACCATATTCACATCTATGCAGCTGATGAGTGGCGTGCTGTTGATGCGGCACAAATGCAGGACCTTGCTTCCGTCCGTCAAAGGCTCAGTAACTTCGGGCTTTGATTATGCAAGCAGCTTTTCATCATGTTTCGGTTCTTCTTGACGAAGCAATCGAGGCCCTGAACATTCGTCCACACTACACCTACGCCGACTTGACTACGGGTGGCGGAGGGCATTCCTATGAAATTGCCAAGCGGCTTGGGAATGGTGGACGGCTTCTCTGCTTTGACCGTGACAAGCAAGCTCTTGCCGCGGCAAAAGAAAGACTTGCTGAATTCGAAGACCGCGTCGTCTTTATTCACGAAAATTTCGAAAACATCGGCTCGGTTCTTTTGGAGCTTGGTGTCCAAAATCTTGCCGGTGCCATAGCCGACCTAGGTTGTTCCAGCCACCAATTTGATACGCCGGAGCGTGGTTTTTCGTATCAATGCGATGCCCCGCTGGATATGCGAATGGATCAGGAAGCCTCTCTCACTGCCTATGAGGTGGTAAACACCTACTCCGAGGGCGAGCTTCTTCGCATTATACGCGATTACGGTGAAGAACGCTTCGCAGCCAAAATCGTAGCAAAAATCGTAGCAAAACGAGCCGAAGCTCCCATAAGGACAACCTATGAGCTTTCGGGAATTATAAAATCGGCCATTCCTGCTGCCAAGCGAGCAGACGGCCCTCATCCCGCCAAACGTACCTTTCAAGCCATTCGGATTGAGGTAAATCGTGAGCTGGATGCTATAGTGCCCGCCATTCACTCAATCATTGACTCTTTGATTCCGGGCGGACGTCTTTCGGTTATTTCCTTTCATTCTCTTGAAGACCGCGCTGTAAAGACGGCCTTTGCCGATGCCGCGTCGGGCTGCGTATGTCCGCGCGATTTCCCTATTTGTGTATGCGGAAGAAAGCCTACGGTGGATATCGTAACAAAAAAGCCTATACTCCCTTCCAAAAAGGAGCTGGAGGACAACCCAAGAGCGCGCAGCGCTAAGCTTCGCGTTGCAGAAAAAATATAAGGAGAACTCAGTATGAAGCCTTGCGCAAACGAATTTGCCAATCCTTTGCATGAAAAATTGTATTTTCGTTTTTCTTACAGCGGTAAAACTGTCGCGGAAATGATGCGCTCGCGTGCCGAGGCTGAAGCCGAAAAAATAAAGAAGGATGAGGTTTTGGATACTACTGCGGAGTTCTGCATCACCAGGGCCAATTCTCTTCCCCGCGAACACGGCGATTTTGGGACAAAGGCCATTCCTAAGGCTCGTACCGCCCTTTGCCGCGTACACCCCTGCTCGGTGCTCGCCTTCGTGCTTTTTCTCATGATTTGCTCCTATCTTCTCTTCGCGGGGATCGGGCGGCACACCGCGGAGCCTTCCTCCGATTTTTTGGCGTCCCACACCGCTGAAGTAGAGCTTTACGAGCCTACGCTCGATACCATTCCCTCCCTATGATCCCCAAACAGTGACCGGGGGGCGGCACTCCCCTCGGTCATCCCTTTTGAAAGCGCATATTTTGGCGTCTTTCCACATACACATAGCGATAGACATTGTCTGTCGCTTTTTTATTTAGGAGTGCTGCCATGAAATTCAACCACACCAAGAAAGATGGGGGAAAAGCGCTGTTTTTGTCCGCTAAGCGTTCCTTCTGCCTCCTTCTTCTCCTCTCCCTTGCATTTTCCTATCTCGGCATTCGGCTTTTTTGCCTTCAGGTGTTCGGATACGCCGATTCGCAAAACCGTGTGATGGAGGAAATCACAGTTTCCTCGGGACTTCGGGCGAAGCGGGGGGATATCCTGGACGCCAACGGCAATGTGCTTGCTACCTCGCGTACGGTTTTTCGCATATCCATAAGTCCCAAAAACATAGCGAATCAAGAAAAAAAGCAAAAAAAGGACTATGGCGAAAGAATCGCGCTCGGCCTTTCCTCTTTGCTTGGCATTTCCTCGGATATCATTCGGGAAAAATGCAAAAAGACACGCTATCTTGACCAAACGATAGCCCAGAATGTAGAGGAGGAAACCGCACGCAAAATCCTTGCCTTTATAGAGGAGGAGGAGCTTTACGGCCTCATACAGGCCGAAGCCAACGAAACCCGTTATTACCCTTCGGCAACCTTAGCCTCTCATGTCTTAGGCTTTACCGGCAGTGACAATCAAGGGCTTTTCGGCCTGGAATACACCTATGACGATGACCTTTCCGGCACCGATGGCGCCTATCTTTCGGCAGTAGATGCTCATGGGAACGATAAAAGCTATAATTATACAACCTACCGCGAGCCGGTGAATGGCCTGACTCTCATCACTACCCTTGATAGCTATATACAGCGAGAGCTTGAAAGCGTGCTCATGGAAATCATCGAAGAATTCGATGTGCGCAGCCGTACCACGGGAATTGTTATGAATGTAAACACGGGAGCCATTCTCGCCATGGCAACTGCGCCCTCCTTTGATCTCAACAGTCCTTATGAGCTGGATGCGCTTTCCGAGGAGCTGCTTGCGGCGCAAGGGCTTCTGCCCGAAAGCAAAGAATACCGCGAAAAAAAGCAGGAGCTGCTTCTTGAAATGTGGCAAAACAAGCCTGTGAGTACTCTTTATGAGCCCGGCTCCACCTTCAAAATCGTAACCTCCGCCATGGCGTTGGACCTCGGCGTTACACGCCCAGATGACGCCTCTTTCTTCTGCGGAGGAAGCTATTCTCCCTCCAAGGGGGTGAATATTTCCTGCTGGAGAAAAATCGGACACGGAAGCGGCTTCAGCTACAGCCATGGGCTCCAGCAATCCTGCAACTGTGCTATGATGCAGGTGGTCGCACGCATAGGCAGTGAAAATTTCTATAACTATTTTACAAAATTCGGTCTTCGGGAGCTTACGGGAATTGACCTGCCCGGTGAAGCCAATTCCATTTTCCACACAAAAGAGGGGCTTGGCACGGTAGAGCTTGCCACCTCCTCCTTCGGCCAACGCTTTAAGGTAACTCCACTCCAAGAGCTGACAGCAATCGCCGCCGTAGCCAACGGAGGGTATCTTGTCACACCTCACCTTATTGACCGCCTGATAGATGAGGAGGGAAACACCGTAACCCAATACGAAACCAAGGTAAAGCGGCAGGTGGTGTCCACCGCCGCAGCCAATAGTGTCACGGCAATGCTTGAGGAGGGGGTGTCGGGAACGGGTGCCTCTCGAAACGCCTATGCCGCAGGCTATCGGATTGCCGCAAAAACAGGAACCAGCGAAAAGCTGGACAAAGCCGATGCCAACGGGAATTTTTCTCTTCGCATCGGTTCGTGCGTCGGCTTCGGTCCGTACGACAACCCCGAGATAGCCATGATTATTGTAGTAGACGAACCGACCACCGCGCATTACGGTGCCACGGTGGCGGCCCCCTACATATCCCGCATGATGTCGTTCACCCTCCCTTACCTCGGATATGAACCGATTTACAAAAGCGAGGAGGAGGCCGTCAGGGATGTTTTTGTGGGGAATTATGTCGGCATGACGGTTGCAGATGCCGTAAGCAAAATCAAGGAGCTTGGGCTTTCGGCCAATTTCGGAGATGCCCCAAAAAACGCTATCATTACCGCACAAATGCCCTCAGCGGGCGGCAGTCTGCACTCAGACGTCGGTCAAGTAATCCTTTATACCCAAAAGAAAAAAGAGGAGCTTACCGTCGTCCCCGACCTCATCGGCCTTCCTGCCACGGAGGCCGTCAAAAAGCTTGTGGACGCAGGACTCAATATCCGTCTTTTGGGAACACCTCACAAGAAGGAAGGGAGCCTCGTGTATCCCAAAGCTGCCATCCAATCTGTTGCCGCCGGAACCGCTGTGCCGCGCGGGACCTCGGTGGATGTCACCTTCCTATATGATGATAAAGAATAAGAAGCGGAGGTATTTATGAAGCTTTCAGAACTGCTTTACGACCATGAATACAAAGGTCAATACAAAACGGAGGACATCGAGGTTTCCGAGGTTGTCTCCGACACCCGCGCCATGTCTCGCGGCTGCCTCTTTATCTGCTTGAAAGGTACCCGTTTCGATTCCCACACACTGTTGGATAAAATCTCCGTCGGCGGCTGTTCTGCCGTTATTGTCGAAGACGGCTCTCCCATTCCCGATACAGTTACTATTCCTGTTTTTTTCGTAAAAAGCACGCGCGCTGCATTGGCACGGGCACACAGCCGCTTCCATAAGAATCCCGCCGACGGCCTCATTATGATAGGCGTAACAGGAACAAACGGAAAAACCTCCACAGCCACCACACTCTACACCCTCCTCCGTGCCGTCGGAATCCGTGCCGGTCTTATCGGGACGGCAGAATGTCTTTATGATGACAAAATTTACACGCTCCCCGAGGACGAAAACGGAGAACGCCTTCGCACCATGACAACCCCGGACCCCGATATACTCTATCCCATGCTTTCAATGATGAAACAGGCGGGCATAACCCATGTGGTGATGGAGGTTTCCTCTCATTCCCTTGTTCTTGAAAAGGTGCTTCCCATTCATTACCGCTTGGGGATTTTTACAAACCTCTCACCTGAGCATATGGATTTTCACGGTACCATGGAAGCCTATAAGCAAGCAAAAGCAAATTTGTTTTCCCAGTGTGATATCGGAATTTTCAACTGTGATGACCCCTCTTATACCGATGTTATCAAAACGGCAAGCTGCCGCATCCTTCGCGCAGGCATTGGCAAGGAAGCGGAGCACCGCGCCACGGATATTGAGCTTTTGGGAAGCCGTGGCATACTCTACAGCTACAGAACACCCGGTATCTGCCTACGAATACGCTCTCCCCTCCCCGGCACATACTCGGTATACAACACGCTTCTTGCTTTGAGTGCGGCCATAACACTCGGGATCTCGCCCATTGCGGCGGCGGATGCCCTTGCTACCCAAAAAGCCGTGACAGGCAGGCTTGAAAAGCTTCCTCTTTCCCCCTCGGAGAATTTTTCGGTATTTATCGATTATGCACATACGCCAAAGGCCCTGAAAAGCCTTCTCACCACTGTGCGTTCCTTCCGCCGCGAGGGCGAAAGAATCGTTCTGCTCTTCGGATGTGGCGGTGACCGCGACAAGAGCAAGCGTGCCCCTATGGGACAACTGGCGGAGGAGCTGGCAGACAAGGTCATTCTGACGGCAGATAACAGCCGCCGGGAAAAGACCGCGGCCATTCTTGCGGACATCCGAAGCGGTATGCGTGAGCCCGAGCGTGCTCAGGTGATTCCCAGCCGCAGGGCTGCCATCGAGGAGGCCATTCTGAGCGCACAGGAAAATGACATTATTCTCCTTGTCGGAAAGGGGCATGAAACCTATGAAATAACACAAAACGGCGTCCGTCCCTTTGACGAAAGAAAAATCGTAAAAGAGGCGCTTGAAAAACGGAAAAACGGAGATACTATCCATGAGAATTGAGCTTTCGAAGCCTCTTTGCGGCAAAGAAATCGGGGACGCTCTCGGCGTGAATGCCGCCGCCTTTGAAAAACAAGAATTTTCTGCCATCTGCACCGATTCACGCCTTGTCATGCCGGGGGATATGTTTTTTGCGCTTCGCGGTGAGCGGGAGGACGGCCATCGGTATACAAGCGAGGCAACGGCGCGTGGAGCGACACTTCTTGTCACAGAGGAGGCAGTAACGGGAGCTCTCGTATGCAAAAACACAAGAGAAGCCCTCTGCCAACTTGCCGCCGCACGAAAAAAAGAACAAGAAATACCCGTCGTCGCCATCACGGGCAGTGTTGGTAAAACAGGGGCCAAGGATGCGATTGCCGCCGTCCTCGGCGCGAGGTATCGGGTTCATAAAACAAAGGGAAATCAGAACAACGATTTGGGCGTGGCCTATACGCTTCTCTCCTGTCCCTGCGACAGCGAGGTTATGGTTCTTGAGCTCGGAAGCAATCATCCGGGAGAAATGGAGCAGCTCTCGCGTCTCGTCCGCCCCGATGTAGGAGTAATTACAGCCATTGGGCGGGCACACATGGGTGCCTTTGGAAGTATAGAAGCCATTCTTCGGGAAAAGGCAAGCCTTTGTGCAGGCATGAAAAAGGGGCCGCTTATCCTGAATTATGACAATCCTTATCTTGCCTCCCTTTCCTCCTTCTATCCTGTTCTATCGGTGGGAACAGGGGAGAACGCGGACTTTTTAGCAAAGGGAGTTTTCTCCTCCCGCTTTGGCACCTCGTACACCTTGCATACCAAGACTTCCACCAAAAGAATTTTCCTGCGTGGCACCGGGAGGCCCAGGATTTACGCTTCTCTTTTTGCTGTCGCCACTGCCCATCACTTCGGCATTCCCTTACCCTCCACCGCGGAAGCGCTGTTTCGCATGGAATATGCAGAAGGGCGCCAAAACATCGAGGAGGTGGGTGGTCTTTTGCTTATTGACGATGCCTACAATGCTTCTCCGGAATCTATGGAGGAAGGACTGAGGCTGCTTTCCTCCGTTGCTGCGGGACGTGTTCGTTACGCTGTTCTTGGTGACATGCTGGAGCTTGGCGATTGCGCTGCGGAGCTCCACCGGGAGGTTGGACGGACGGCTGCCGCCAATGCAGAGAAGCTCTATGCCTTTGGTTCCTATGCAGAGGAGATGGCTAAGGGAGCCTCTCTGGGCGGAATGACCAAAGAGAATATTCATATATTTCCCGATGCCGCTTCGGTTATATCCGCCATCATACCCAAGCTCTCAGACGGATATGTTGTCCTTGTAAAGGCTTCACACGCGCTTGGAGGAAGCAGCATTGCCGAAGCGATTCGTGCAAGAGGCAGATACGGAAGCCTATAAAGAAGGGATAGGTTATGTCATTTGTTTTTTTGTTTGTTTTCATCCTTTTTTTCACCTTTGTACTCACCGCGGTGTCCACACGTATTTTGTTGCCGATTTTGAAACGCCGACACATCGGCCAAAAAATTTTGGAAATCGGCCCCTCCTGGCACAGTGCCAAGGACGGCACGCCCACCATGGGCGGTCTTTCCTTTGTTATTGCCACGGCGCTCGCCCTTACATGCGGCGGTGCTCTTCTCTCAAAAACGATGCCTGCCCTATTTCTGCGCCCTCTGCTTTTTACAGGGCTTTATGCCGGAGGCAACGCCATCATCGGAAGCATAGATGACCTCACAAAATTCAGAAAAAATCAAAATGAAGGGCTGACGCCCGCACAAAAGCTCATTTTGCAGCTCTCACTTGCCATAGCCTACCTTGCCGTTCTTCGTACCTACGGCTATATTGACACCTCTCTCTATATTCCCTACATCAACCGCGTGTGGGAACTGGGAGCGTTTTATGACCTTTTTGCCGTCCCCCTCCTCGTGGGATTTGTAAACTTTGCCAACCTAAGCGATGGAATTGACGGCCTCGCCGCCACGCTTGCGCTCATCTTCGGTTCATTTTTTGCCATAGCCGCCACCTATCTTAAGGAGGGCGGGGCGCTTATCCTTTCCGCAGCCCTTATGGGCGCCGCACTTGGCTTTCTTATGTTCAACCGCCATCCTGCGCGGATTTTCATGGGGGACACGGGCTCACTCTTTCTTGGCGGCATGGCCGTAGGCTGTGGCTTTCTGGTGGCCAATCCCCTTCTTATTGTCGTAGTGGGCGGCGTATATATTTTAGAAGGCTTAAGCGTAATTCTGCAGGTAGCATATTACAAGGCAACAAGGAAACGTCTCTTCCGTATGGCTCCGCTCCATCACCATTTGGAAAAGGGCGGCTGGGGAGAAAACCGCATCGTTCTCTGCTTTGCTCTCCTCGCCATATTTTTTGCCCTTCTTGCAATCCCCGGGATAGGAGGCTTTGACACATGAAGGGATTACCTTTGCATTTCCCTGAGGCCATGAAAACAAAACGGGGCGTTGACCGAATTCTCTTGCTCTTAATCACAGTTCTTGTGCTTATCGGCTCTCTTATGGTAGCATCGGCAGGATATGCCTATGCCGACTCCCGCTATGGGGACAGCATGTATTTTGCAAGAAAGCAGATGTTTTTTGGGGTGCTTGGCTTTTCGGTTATGCTGCTTATGTCCTACATTCCCATTGAACGCATAAAAAGAGCCGCAAAGCCACTGTATTTTGTTACTATCCTTTTGCTTCTCGCCACTCTCGCCTTCGGCCTTACGGGGAACGGTGCGCAGCGATGGATAGGAATCGGTCCCTTTACCTTTCAGCCATCGGAGCTTGCCAAGCTTTCCCTCGTTTTGATGCTCGCGCTTTATTTCGACACCTATGAGGGGGAGCTGGCTGCGCGAGGGCATTCCCGCCTTCTGACACAGGTGATTCTACCGCTTGCACTGACTGGTGTTTTTTGCATTCTTGTGGTGTGTCAGCGGCATCTTTCGGGGCTTATCATCTTAGCAAGCATCGGGGTTTTTGTTCTTTTTCTGGCAGGGTCGCCCTTGAAACCTCTTTTTGTTCTTTGCGGAGGAGGCGTAGGTGCTGTCGGCATTTTAGCCTTTACCTTAGAGTATGCCAGAGAAAGAATTACCGTATGGCAAAATCCTGCTGCCTATCCCCTTGAGGGAGGCTGGCAAACACTGCAAGGAATGATGGCGATTGGTTCGGGAGGCTTTTTCGGACTTGGACTTGGAAACAGCCGCCTGAAATACAGCTGGGTATCCGAGCCGGCAAACGATTTTATTTTTACCATTACCTGCGAGGAGCTCGGTTTTCTCGGAGCAGCCTTCATCCTTCTTCTCTTCTATTTCTTTATTCGGCGCGGATACATAATCGGAGTACGGACGGAAAATGTATTTGCACGTCTTGTGGCTCTCGGAATCGTCAGCAAGGTGGCCATTCAGGTCTTACTGAATATCGCCGTTATCACCAACACAATACCGAACACGGGAATTTCCCTCCCCTTTTTCAGCTATGGTGGCTCCTCGCTTATTATGCTGTTTGCCGAGATGGGAATTCTTCTTTCCATTTCCCGCAATGCCAAACTATCCTACCGATAAGAGAGGAAAACACATGAAAATTCTACTCACAGGAGGCGGAACGGCAGGGCATATAAATCCCGCCTTGGCCATTGCCGATATCTTTCGGCAAAACAACAAGGAGGCCGAAATCATTTTTGCCGGAACCGAACATGGCATGGAACGGCGCCTTGTCAAGGAAAAGGACTATCCCTATTACCCGATATCCGTGAGGGGATTCTCGCGAAGCCTGCACCCCAAAAACCTTTATGCGCTCTATCTGGCGGCGATTTCACCGATAAAAGCCAAGAAAATTCTTCGTGAGCTCGCCCCCTCGCTCGTGGTGGGCACGGGAGGGTATGTTTCTTGGCCTATGCTGCGCGCGGCAAGCAAACTCGGCATTCCCACGGCTATACACGAATCCAATGCCATCCCCGGGCTTACGGTACGCCGTTTGGCTGGAGATGTAGACCTTGTTCTTCTGAATTTTCGCGAGGCAGAAGAAAAGCTTAAAAAAGCGAAAAAGTTGCTTGTTGTGGGCAACCCTCTGAGATCTGGGTTCTCCTTCCATTCACGAAAAGAAGCAAAAGAAAAGCTTGGCATCCCTGGCGATGCCAAGCTGGTGCTTTCCTTTGGCGGAAGCCTTGGGGCCGAGAGCATCAACCGTGCCGTTCTTTCCCTTTGGGGAAGCTACACCCTGAAAAAACCGAATGTGTATCACATTCACGGAACAGGGCAGCGGCTTTTTTCGAAATTCTCGGAGGAAGCTGAACGCTATGCTCCGCTTCCCCCACGCATTCGTATTCTTCCTTATCTCACTGATATGCCCACTCTTATGAGTGCTGCCGATTTGGTTATATCGCGTTCGGGCGCCATCACTCTGAGTGAGCTGGCGCGGGCCCACCGCGCCTCACTCCTCATACCATCGCCTTATGTGGCCGAGGACCACCAAACCAAGAATGCGGAGACAATGGAAAAGGCAGGCGCGGCCCTCCTCCTCAGGGAAAAGGATATCACGCCAGAAACCGTACGGCAAGCGGTTGCAAAAGTCATAGAGCATCCCGATACGCAAGCAAAAATGGAGCAAGCGGCGGTGCTCTGCGATTTTCCCGATGCCAATCAAAAAATATACCGAGCACTCCTTTCCCTCATAAGAAAAACGGCTACCCCATAATCCGTTGTGTTCTTAACGGAGAATTCAGGGCGGTATGTACACGGAAGGCATTTTGCCTTCCGTGTACTGCTTTTTTAGGCAGTTTCTCGCATATTGCTTGGAAGTAGCTTTTCAAGCACAGGCATTCCGTCTTGTTCGGGAAGCTGAAATGCGTAGTGGATATTGATGAGGTTGCCTGCGGTACGGGAGTATTTCTCCAATTTTTCGAAGACCTCAATCTTTCGGATAAAGACTCGGAGGAGTTCAGGGGTCAGCGTAGGCATCTCAATATACTCTTTTGCCTTTGCAATGAATTCCCTGATGCAGCTATCTCGCATATCCATCTTGCTGATACCGTCATTTACGGCTATCAGCTTTTCTTTTAGTGTTGTCTGCTCTTGTTCGTATCCGCTTGCCGTCGTATCGTAGCGTTCGGGAGTGATTCTTCCGCAGACTCTATCTTCGTATAAACATCTGATAATATTGTCAAGCTCCTTGATACGCTTTTCAAGCTGCTGTTTTTCTCTTTCCGCCGCCTTGTAAAATTTCTCTGCTTCAGCTTCGCCGTTAGCGGTTGCCATTGCGTAGAATTCCTCGGTACATTCTCTTGCGAACTCGGTTACCTGACGGAGATTCCGCAACACGATTTCATCAAGCACACATTCACGGATATATTCTCCTTGCCTTTAATTCTTATGTTTTGTGCCAATAATAACTCACATATGTTGATTTCAAATATGTAGCACTATTGGAAGCCGACACAACATACGTAAGAGTTCCTGATACGCTTGTTGCGCCAACGGAATATATATTTTTAGTTCTGTACCAACCTCCAGTAGCCGAGAATGTAACAGAGGTAAGAGAAGAACACCCTTCGAATGCATAAGCACCAATATAGACAACCTTGCTCGGTATTGTCAAGGATGTTAAGGATGAGCATCCCGCAAAAGCATATTGTTCTATCGCTATTACACTTCCGTCAGTAGGTATCGTGCTGTTTTTACATCCGGTCAAAAGCTTGTTAGAGGATTTTTCAATCAAGCAATTGTTTTTAGCGATGTATTCAGTGTTCGAAGATTTTATTGAAGTTAGATTTGCACAGTAAGCAAAAACTCCCATGCCAATATCTTCAACACCAGCAGGTATAGTAACTGACGATATCCCTAAACAACCATAAAACGCTTGATCTTTTAATTCTACCAAACTGCTCGGCAACGATATTCCTGTTAAGCTTGAACAGTTTTTGAATGCATATGAACCTATGTACTGAACATCATTTGGAATGCTGAACGTAGTAAGGCTCGTACATCCATTGAAGGCATTAAGTCCTATGTAATCTATTGTTCCAAGCAAGGTAACTTTTTGCAAGCTTGTGCATCCATCAAACATTCCGCCTGATATGGATGTTTCTCCCGAAGGAAGTGTAAATTCTTTTAACGAAACACAGTCCTCGAATAGACAATTTCCTAAACTCGTGATGCCTGTTCCTAATGAGATGCTTTCAAGAGAAGAACAACCAGCAAAAGCTCCGAAAGCGATACTTTCAATAGAATTCGGAACAACAATAGTTTGAATAGTGGTGTTGTTTGCAAAAGCATCCTCTCCAATGGCGGTTACTGCCAAATTCTCAATTGTTGAGGGAATGCTTAAATTTGTCGCAGTTCCAGTATATCCCGTAATGCTGATCGTCCTATTTTCATTAAGACTCCATTTGTATCCCGATGCGGTTGTTCCCGAATTGACCATGGAATTCGGATCATCGCAGTTCCAAACGACAGGGCAATCCGAATAATTCCATCCGCTCGACCATCCACTTGGCTGGGAAGTAATTTCGCAATAAATCGTCAATTTGGAACAACCTGCAAACGCTCTGCCTCCCACAGTAGTAACTGATTTCGGTATAACGATACTTTCCAAGGCAGAACAATAATAAAAACCACCATACTCTATTGTTTTCAAATCGCCTTCGAAAACAACATTTTTCAAACCAGAGCAGTTATTAAAAGCATATTGTCCTATTTTGATTAAAGCACTCGGTATTGTTATTGATTGAAGATTAGAACATCCGAGGAAAGATTGGGATTGGAGTTCGGTCAATTTGTTGCTCAAAACTACAGTTTCAAGACTTGTACAATCTTGAAAGATACTTTGACCAAGCTCTGTTACGCTATTAGGGATTACTATGGATTTCAAACTTGAGCAATCCATAAAGATTCCGTAACCACTCAAAGAGGTGACAGCTTCGGGAATGTTGATGGATTCAAGTTTTGTGCATCCTGTAAAGGCATATCCGTTGATAAATGTTACAGTTTCGGGGATTTTAACTTTAGTTATTTTTGTGTTATTTTTGAACGCATTAAAGTTAATACCGAGTACGACATATCCGTCAATATAGCGAGGAATGTACACCTCAGTATCAGTTCCCGTATAGCCTGTAATAACAGCGGCTCTGTTTATACCGTTATAACTTGCATACTTTGAAACCGTCAGCCCTTCAGAAGTGTATTCATTACCGCACACAGTACATACTCCGTCATCATAACTGTGAGAGGTTTTACTTATCATTTCTTGCGGTACAACAATTTCGCCACACACGGAACACTTCTTTCCTTCTGTCCAACCGAAAGAGGAACACGAGGGCGCAACATACGGGAGAACTATAGTTGCCGTATGAGATAGTTTGGGGATTTCGTCTTGTTCAATGAATACCTCTCCGCAAATAGTGCACGCTAATCCCTCGGTCAATCCAACCTCGGAGCAGGTTGCGACTCTTCCTGACACAATTTCCTTGTTGTGTTCTGTTTTTTTGATTTCTTCTTGAGCTTTAATCACCGTGCTACATATTTTGCAATGAGATCCTTCTGTTAATCCGACGGTAGTGCAAGTAGGTTCTCTTGCTTCGTCCACGACGATCTCGTGATTGCAAGACATATCATATTCAAAAATGATATTGATACCTATGTATGATGGTGCCGTGTCTGAATAAGTGATACTGCTCCATTCTGTACTCGTGCCTCCAAAATAGATGGTTTTCAAACCATTGCAACCGTCGAACGGATCGTAACCCATTCTTTCAACATTCTTTGAAACATATACCCATTCTAAACTCGTACAATCTTGGAAAACATACGAATAAAGCATCGTGACACCGTTGGGAACGACACAAGATTTTAATGCTGTGCAATTTTCAAATGCCCAATTTTCGATTTTCGTAATGTTGTTGGACATAACTATGTTTTCAAGCTTATGACAATCCTTGAACGCAGAGGAAGCAATGGTTGTGACATTGTTTGCCATTGTTATCGTTTCTATATTGCCACAGTTAACGAAAGCATATGAGCCTATCGTTACCACTGAAGAAGGGAGCGTGAGATTTTTGATGCTATTGTTTGCCGGGCAACAGATCACTTCTGTTTTTGCTTTGTTATACAATATACCGTCTTGACTACTAAAAATCGCATTGTCTTCGTCCACAACGATAGATTCAAAGTTTTCCGAAAGATAAAACGCGAGGTTATCAATAACTTCTACAGAGGCAGGGATTCTAATAGATGTCAAAGAATCACAGCCTGCAAATGACATCCCGATTTCTTTCACGCCATTACCCAAATCCACTCTATTGAGATTCTTGCAATATGCAATGGCATAATCTTCGATTATCAATACTGAATCAGGGATAATTATAGCTTGAATATTTGATTTCGACTTAAAACAATCCTCTGCAATAGCGATGACAGGGATTCCATTATATTCACTTGGAATTACGATAGTGGTGTCAGCGCAAGTTCCTATGCCTGAAACAGCATATCCATTTCTATATGTAACAAATGTCAATCCCTCGCTATAGCCAGAGGGCAATTTAGAACCAACATCAGTAATCGTGTCTGTTTTATTACAGCCGTTATTCTCACAATGTGCGGTTTTTGTACCATCAGCTTCTGTGGTCGCATTTCCATCGGGAACATAGGTTACGAATTTGTGATCTGTTGCGTTTGTATAGGTATCGATATAGCTATGACCGCAAGTGCAAGAGTGAGTGGTATATCCTTGCTCCGTACAGGTCGGTGCTGTTACAGTGTCTGTATATGAATGAGTGTGATTAGCCGGCAATCTCGAGCCAGCGTCGGTAATCGTGTCTGTTTTATCGCAACCGTTATTTTCACAATGTGCGGTTTTTGTACCGTCAGCTTCCGTGGTTGCGTTACCATCGGAAACATAAGTCAAAAACTTGTGCCCAAGTTCGCCAATCACTGTTTGTTCAACAATGACCTTGTTGCAATACGAACAATGTTTACCTTCTGTTAAACCGCTTTCTTCGCAAGTGGCAGATACGGCTGCATCAATGACCTCGGTATGAACATTGGTTTTAGCAACCGTAGTTTTTTCTTCTGCCGAACATTTAGAGCAAACTCTTACAAGTTCTCCCTCTTCTTTGCAAGTGGCTTGCTTGGTAGTGTTCCAATCTCCAAAAGTATGTTGGCATACGTCGTCGTTTGCTGGCGGTGTATCACCTTGATCACAAGCAGAAAAAGAGAAAATACAAACAAGCATCAGTATTAATGCTATCCATACAGATTTTTTCATGTCATGCCTCCATAAAATCAAAAAGTGCGCTGACCGAAGCCAACGCACAAAAAATGCAAACTCCAAGTCGCTAAACCAACTTGAAATAACAAGATCACCTTGTCTTTTACAAGCGGAATTTGCATTTTTATCAAATTCACTATGTAAAAGACAAAAAGGGTATAGTATCCCCATAGAAAAACAGGTGTCTTTTGAAGTTATTAAGTTGGTTTAGCAGTATTAGTATACCACATTTTTATGAATAAATCAAGATTTTTTACAATTCCTACACAAATAAATCTTTACAAGTACGGCTGAAAGAAAAAAGGAATATCGCTATAAGCGTTTTGGCCTATAACGATATTCCTTCCTTTAGACGATTGCTTTTGTTTCTTGCAGTTTCTCAACGATGTATTTTACAGCTTTCTTGATGTGGGAATATGCAATATTAGCATTCCAACCGTTCTCGCTGTGCGTGAGCTGCAAGTGTGTTTCGCCTATTCTGATATTCAACTTTCCTAGGTTGAAACTCGAACTTGATTCCACGAAATCACCTCCTTCATAACAGGGCTTGTTTTTTTCACGAATTTGAAAGAGGTAATTTTTGTTATTCAGTTAAGGTTTCTATTGCTATCCGCATTCCTAATTTGAAGGCATACTCGAAAATGGCTGCCTCGGCAAGGCTCATGTACTCGCTCCAACAATCGTGAAACTTCTCGAATATTTCTTTCTGCTCGTCCGTGAACCTCTTTTCCAAGGCCTCGTGATGCCTTGCCATATATCCGAGGAGTTCCTTCATCTCCTTTGAGTTCGTTTTGCTGTCCTCTTGCGGAATGATGTTTCCGTGCCATAGTTCTTTTATCGGGTTGTTCATACGTTGCACCTCCTGTTAGCACAACACACTACCACAGAAAGAGAAAAAAGTCCAGTAAACAAACTGTTAACTCTCACCACACAGAAAAATCCATCACAGACTTTCGTCCATGATGGATTTTTCTTCGTCCTACTCGGTTAGCGTGATTTCTTCGTTAAGAACATTACGCTAAAGGGTAGCCGTTTTTCTTATTCTCCGTCGTTGCTTTCGAATTCCTTAATGAGGTTTTCCTCCAAAAGAGTTTTCGTATCACGGTATGTATACCACGAGGCATAGTCAAGATTTTCGGTTTCGTTGCGGTCAATCCCAAAGCCCCGCATCATCTGAGCAATCAATTCCTTGGCCTTGCGAAGTCCAAGGTCGCTTCGAATCCTTACCATCATGGGAACCTTGGCGTAAGCACTCTTTGCACTCTGATCAACCTGATGGTATTTCTCCACAGGATAATCTCCCGGGTTAAGCGCCAAATACAAGCAAAGGGTTTTGCCGCGCACAAGCAGCTTAGCAAGCTGAAGGCGACCTCGGTTGAACGCATCATGCTTCCAACTTATGCGAGACTTGACAAGGCTGAAAGACATCAGTTCATTTTTAATCTGGCTGTAATATTCCTTTAAGAAATCAGGTGCCTGAATGACACGTGCCGTAAAGCTACGACTGTATCGGATTTGCATACGAACGGTTTTCCCATCCTCCGTCACAACCTCACGGATTACAGTTGCCTCTTCCTCTTCATCCGCATCCTCTTCCTCGGGAGCCTCCGTCACCTCCGCGGGAACGGGCTCAGATGCAACAGGGGCCGTCTCGCAGACGACGGGCACTTCGGCAGAGGAAGCCACGCGGGCCGCTTCCCTTTCCTCAGCCTCACGGATAATAACAACAATCTCGGGGTCCTTCTTCTCCGCTTCATCCGCGCAAGCGGGAGCACTCGGCGCACTCACAACAGGAGTGGGCGCGGCAGCGGGAGTCACAACGGAAGGCGCGGATACAGTGGCCGCAACAGGAGCAGGAGAGTCAAGCGCGACAGGTGCTTCCTCCGCAGACTCAGCGGACACTTCAAATTCGGCAAAGAGAACGAGCGACCTTGCATGCATACGGAAGGAGGCGTTTTGGGCCACGCGCAGATCCGCATCACGGAACCAGGCAGTGGGAGCCAGCTTATTGCCGCCCACAGAAACACTCAGGTCCTTGGTTTTCACACGCTGACCGATTCGGGCAGAATAGAGTGCCGCCCCTCTGTTGGTCATGCAATAAATATATCTCGTACGGAGAAGCCTAACCCATGCCAAAAGAAGGAGAAGCCAAACAAAGGGGCAAAAAGCCAAGAAAAGCAAAAGACCAATCTCGGGGAGAAGGGTCACAAGAAGCGCAAGAATCGGCTCGGACACAACAGCGATAAACGCGGCAACCGTGCCAAGTCCGTCCACCAACGCCGTGAGACCTGCCATATCGGCAACTTCCACAAGCGTGTCAAGTACAAGAAGAAGCTCAACTGCAGTGACCAAAAGCCAGAGGAAGAACCAAAGAAGAAAAGCGATTGCGCGCAATCCGTTTCCGCCGCGACATCTCGTTGCGTAAGATTTTGCTACCATAATACCCTCCACCTACGATGTTTTTTCGATGCTGTGCGCTCGTATATATTACATGTGTCCAATACTACTATAACACACACTCTTGCAATTTTCAATAGAATCTATCACAAAATTTTATACTATTTTTATTTTCCATACCGCATTTTTACAGCTTTTTATAAAAATTGCAAAGTTTTATTTATCTTGCGAGAAGCAAAACGAAATGACACATGATGAGTGCTCAAAGTGACCTTTTAAAGCTTTTCAGAAGCTTGATTCGTTCACGATAGTCAGGAAGATACCGTTCTATAACGGCATAGAAGGCCTTCGAATGGTTCATTTCCTTGCGATGAGCCAGCTCATGTACCACAACATACTCAATCACCTCATCGGGAAATTGCATAAGACGAAGGGAATAGGAAATCCCACCGCGGCTGTTGCAGCTGCCAAGGCGATAGCGCGCTGAGGTTATCTTCACTCCCTTGTAGGAAACCCCCATTTTCTTTGCCCATTTCTCGGTGTGAAGAGGAAGCACGGCCACAGCACGGGCTCGAAGCTCGCTCACTTCTCTCTCGGTCAAAGGCGGGGCCGCCTTTTCACTCTGTCTTTTTTTTGCTTTTTGTATCCACGCGCTGTGACGGTCAAGAAATTCTTCGATTTCAGTCTCGGATACGACGAAAGGAACGCGCACCCAAAGCGATCCGTCCTCCTTCACCTCAAGTGCAAGCGTCCGTCTCTTTGAGCGCACAAGAGTATACTGCATTGTCTTCCCTCCTTTCCTTATCTTCATTGTAGCATATTTCTTTTTCAAAATCCACAAATTTTACTTTATAAAATAAAAAACCGGGCTCCCGCTTTCGGATTGCCCGGCTTTTCGGTCTTTGTCACCCAAAAAATTCAGAATAGAAGGAAAACGGATCTCTCTCCTCAGGTGGGCGGTACGCCGAATTGAACTGTCGCCCCTCCTTGGTTTTGCTTCTTCCCACATAAGTGTTTTCGGGAATGGCGTATAAAAAGAACGGCTGGTCATTTTCAAGACAAACCGGAGTGTTTTCCAATGTTCGGTGCACATACTGTGCATCCTCGATTATAACCTCTCGGGGGAAGGCTCGGTCCTTGATGGAAAGAAGCCCAAAGCGACGCAAGCCAACGCTTCCCTCTCCCGAAAAAGGGCTATCCGCAGAAGGTATCACAACGCCGCCATCCTCTCCGCATAAAACGCCCACATGCACCGAACAGGCGCGTCTCGGCATGGTGGCAGCCGTAAACCACCCAACCGTCGCACGGGAGCCTCTTGGGTCATGCATACAGTCCACCGTCATAAGGCCGCCTCCGTCGCGGCAAAAACGGCACTCATATACCCCCTCTGCAAGCGGAAACGAGGTAACGGCGTTGCCCCCATTGGCAATATGGCGATGGACTTCTCCCATTACCGCATTGAAAATCGCAAGCTGAGGCTTTCCTGCCACACTTACGGTTTCTGTCTTGGAGCCGCACCAAACTCCGCAAAGATAATAGGGGGAATATCCCAAAAACCACTTGTCGCGCCCTTCGGTAGTTGTTCCTGTTTTTCCCGCCACGGGAATTCCGCCCGGAAGACGGACACCCTTTGCCGTCCCTTCCGAAATCACCCTTTCCAGCTGCTTTGTCATAATAGAGGCGGTGGTTTCGGCAAAAACACGGTGTGCCTTTTGCTCGTTTTTGAGAATCAGGTTTCCGCTTTTATCGTATACCGCCAAATAGGTTCTGCCTTCCCTGTACTGACCGTCCCCCGCCAAGGTCGTATACGCCGAGCTCAGCTCGCGCACCGTTACGCCATAGGAAAGCTGTCCAAGAGCCAAGGGGGCCTCAGCCACATCGGTAAGCCTTGCGCCGTTCTCGCCAACAGCCGTACGCACAAGATGTGAAAAGCCGAGAGAGCGCGAAAGTATGCCATAGGATTTTTCCTTGCCCAAAAGACGAAGAGCTTTCACCGCTACCGTATTTTTAGAGGTAGCAATCGCCGTGCCAAGGTCACAAAGGCCGCTATAGCTGTTAGGAGAATTGGAAGGCCAAGGTCTCATGTCTTGACCGAGAAAGGAAAGAGGAACATCGTCAAAAACGGTTGCCGAATCAATAAGGCCCGCGTCCAACGCCGGAGCATAGACCGAAAGAGGCTTTATGGCAGAGCCCGGTGGCAAAGGAGTGGTAGCATAATTCATCAATCGGTTGGCCTTTTTTTCACCGGCAGCCCCCACAATGCCCAAAACATCTCCTGTTTTGGGGTCTATAACAGTTCCTGCAAAGCTCACTCCGTCCTGTACCGCAAAGGAAGAAAAGGCCTCCTCCATAATGCGTTGTATCTCAAGGTCCACAAGGGTGTAAATCTCAAGACCTCCGCTATACAAAAGACGTTTGGCCGCAGCAGGGCTGTAACCGCACACATCGGTAAGGTCAGAAAGAACGTCGTCTATCACCGTTTCGGTATACCAGGATAGAACATTGCCGTGCGAGGCCTCGCAGTCGGGAACCGTAACAAGCGGCGTATTCAAAGCATGCACGTATTCCGCCTCGGAAATCATATCGTATTGACGCATTTCCTCCAAAATAACCGCACGACGCGCACGATTCGCCTCGGGATGCTCGCGAGGGTCATAGCGGGCAGGAGCATTGATTAGTGCCGCCAGTGCCACCGCCTCGGTTAAGCTAAGCTCGCTTGGCTCCTTATCGAAATAATGGGAGGCACCCGAAAAAACGCCAATGCGGGTATCCCCCATTGGTACAATATTGAGATAAAGCTCCAGAATTTCCTCCTTGGTATATTTTCGCTCTATGGCAAGGGCGCGGTACGACTCGCGCAGCTTGCGCTTGGGAGTCTGCTCACTCTCACCGGTGATGTTTTTTACCAGCTGCTGTGTGACGGTGGAGCCTCCAAAACGGCCCTCAAAATGAAAAATCTGATTCATTACCGCCTTGGCTGTACGAAGCCAATCCACCCCATTATGCGAGAAGAACCGATGGTCCTCGGCAGCAAGGAATGCAGCCTTCACCCTATCGGGAATATCCTCATAGGCGCACCAGACAGCATCCTCAGAGCCATGAAGCCGCTCGCTTTCCCATTCCTTCGCCATATACACCGGCTCGCCCCTTGCGGCGTTATAATAAAGGCGCGTGGTGCGCGAACCCCGTGAAGCCTCAAAAAGTCTCACATCGGCTTCTGTATCCACAGTGACAGCAAGCCAAACCCATACCCCGATAAGCATTGCCGCCACGAGAGAAAAAAGCGACAGCGCGGAAAAAAGCAGAATTCGCTTGCCCCTTCCCCTTGTTTTTTTTGTTTTTTTGATTTTCTTCATATCACCGTAAAAAAGCGCCGCCGCATAGATATGCGGCGGCAGCCTACCCTCGCACACAGTTTTCTGCCAACAGTATGTGCAAAAGCTATTAAAATACTATGGGAAGAAATTTGGTGAAGTGGGAAGCATACGTCAAAGAAGAAAAATTCGGAAAGCAGTTTATTCTGTTTTCCCGAAAAGAACGGCAATGTCAGGCGGATAGCTGACGCGGTGCAAGTACAAGCCCTGCGGAGGGGCTGTCATCCCGGCAGCCTCGCGTGACCGCGATGCTATCGCCAAAGGTATGCTTTCGGCGAGGCGTGTACCAAGGCCGATTTCGAAAAGTGTTCCCGTTATAATCCGTACCATATTGTAAAGGAAGCCGTCTGCCGAAACCGAGAGGATAACCTCCTCTCCTTCACGTGAAAGTGTAAGAGAAGTAATCGTTCGCACGCGATCCTCTATATCGGAGGCACCGCACATAAAGGCGGTAAAATCATGCTTCCCCAGAAAAAGAGGGGTTGCTTCACGCATTCTCGCAAACCCCTCCTCCAAAAGGGGATATGGGAGCTGCCATACACGCCCGAAAAGGAACGGATTCGGCCTCCCTCCGTATCGAAGGCGATAACGGTATTCCTTTTCCAGCGCATCGTGGCGCGGATGAAAGCCAGCGGGCGCGGCGACAGCGGCACAAAGAGATATGTCGGAAGGCAAATACGGCAAAATGGCGGAAGGTAAAGCAGAGGGAGGAATGGGAGGGGCCTCCGACGAGGTCGGCTCAATGGTCATATAAAATTCCTCTGCATGGACGCCGCTGTCGGTTCGGCTACATCCCGTAATAAGACAAGGGCACCCGAAAAGAGCCTCGGTGGCACGGTTGAGTTCCCCCTGCACGGTTCGCCCGTTTTTCTGAACCTGAAAGCCGCAAAAAGCCGTTCCCACATAAGCAATACAGGCAATGTATTTCATGAAAACCCTCCTAGGGAAAAGGCCGTTGGCAAAAAGTAATTGCCAAGAAATACAAGGGCAAGCGAAAGAAGAGACAGTGCAATAACCATATAATCGCTCGGGAGGCATTTCATAACCCGAAGCCGCGTGCGCGAATTGCCGCCGCGGTAGCAGCGGCATTCCATTGCCGTAGCAAGCTCACCTGCACGGCGAATAGAAGAAACAAAAAGCGGTACCAAAATTGGAATAAGAGCACGCGCTCGGCGCACAAGAGAGCCGCCTGAAAAATCAGCACCACGTGCCTTTTGCGCAGACATGATGCGGTCAGTTTCCTCTGCAAGCGTAGGAATAAAGCGCAGAGCAATCGTCATCATCATCGCAAAATCGTACACGGGGATTTTAAGATAGGTGAGTGGGTGCAACACTCTTTCGATGGCATCTGTCAGCGTAGTGGGAGTCGTTGTATAGGTCAGGAAAATGCTGGTAGTCAATACAAGAAGCACTATGCGAAGCGAAAGGAACACCGCGCGCAAAATGCCCTCCCAGTATACAGAAACCGTAAACCATGAAAACACAGGAAAGGAAATCATAGGTTCACCCTTCCCCACGGTCATGAATACAGCGAAAAGCGATGTAAAAAGCAGGATAAAGAGCAGCGGGCGCACGGCACGCAGAAGAATGCTGACGGGAATACGGCTGATTGCTATAACCACAAGCGAAACGAGGCCTAAAAAAGCAAAGCTAAAAAGGCTCTTTGCCGAAAAAAGTCCGACAATAAGGCAAAGGACCGCCAAAAGCTTCACCCTCGGGTCGGTGCGATGAAGAAGCGAATCTCCCTCAAAATATTGTCCAAGAGTCATTCCCTTCATACAGCACCTCCCTTCCCGAGCGCCCGCAATATCGCATCGCGGACACCGGAAACGGTATAAAGGTCCCCCTCAAGAGCAATGCCGCGGCGGCGAAGGGCTGTGGCAATCTTGGCAACGGCAGGAATGTCAAGGCCGATTGCCTCAAGCTCTTCTGCACGCGAAAAGACCTCATCGACAGTCCCCTTCATGTAGATAGCGGCGGCGTTCATTACCACAACATCGTCGCAATACTGTGCCATATCCTCCATGCTGTGACTGACAAGAATCAGGGTAGTGCCGCTCTCGCGTCCATAGCGACAAAGGCCCGAAAGTATCTCAGCCCTGCCGCGAGGGTCAAGCCCCGCAGCCGGCTCATCCAATATCAAAACCTCGGGGTGCATTGCCAAAACCCCTGCAATAGCCGCACGGCGGCGTTGACCGCCCGAAAGCTCAAAGGGAGATTTAGAAAGAAGCGGCTCGGGAAGCCCCACGAAAGACGCCGCCTCGCTCACGCGGAGCGCTATCTCCTCAGCGGAAAGCTTCATGTTGCGCGGTCCGAATCCGATATCAGAACGGATGGTTTCATCAAAAAGCTGATATTCCGGATACTGCATAACAAGCCCCACGCGAAAACGAACCTTAGCAATTTCCTTGGGTTTTGCCCAGATATCCTCGCCATCAAGCAATATCTGCCCCTCACTCGGGCGCAAAAGGCCATTCAGCATTTGCACAAGTGTCGATTTGCCGGAGCCGGTATGCCCGATAACCCCGGTAATGCATCCGCGGCGAAAGCCAAGCTGAACCCCTCGGAGAGCAACCGTTGCGAAAGGAGTTTTGGGACTGTATTCATAAGAAACGTTTGAGAGTTCAAGAATATAACTCATGCCGTCCCCTCCCCAAAAAGCGCAAGAAGAGCCTCCGTGCAATCCTCAACCGAGGTCAACCCCTCGGGCAAGGAAATGCCCTTCAGCCTGAGCTCATGAAGAAGGTCGGTTCCCTGCGGCACATCAAGCCCCACAGAGCGAAGCTCCTCCACTCTCGAAAAAATTTCACTCGGCTGGCCAGACATCAAAACCCCGCCGTCATGAATGACCACCACACGGTCAGCACGAGCAGCTTCCTCCATGTAGTGCGTGATATGAAGAACCGTCAAGCCGTCCTCACGGTTCAATTTTTCCATGGTTTCAATTACCTCATGGCGTCCCCGGGGATCCAACATAGCGGTGGCTTCGTCAAAGATAATGCATTCGGGGTGCATGGCAATAACGCCGGCCACGGCAACCCTCTGCTTTTGACCGCCAGAAAGACGATGAGGCTCATGACGCTCATACCCCTGCATCCCGACAGCGGCAAGCGCGCTGTCCACGCGGTGACGGATTTCTTCGGTGGGAAGGCCGAGGTTCTCGGGCCCAAAGGCCACATCCTCCTCCACCGTGGTCGCCACAAGCTGATTGTCGGGGTTCTGGAAGACCATCCCCACCTTTTTTCTTATGCAAAAAAGGGCATCCTCCTCATTTTCACCGAAGGAATCGATTCCCTCTGCGCTCACCGAATACCCAAACTCCGAAATCTTCCCGGAGGTAGGAAGAAGAATGACATTAAGCAGCTTGGCAAGGGTGGATTTCCCCGAGCCGTTATGGCCAAGGATAGCTACATATTCTCCCTTTTGTATAGTAAGGCTTACATCAGAAAGGGCGGGAGAAAATCCCTCGTCCCCCTCCTCGCCGTACACAAAGGAAAGATTTTTGACTGCAATATACTCTTTCATTTTCTTTCCTCAAAACACATGGCGCACACTGCCGCCGCACGGAAGAACGCCGCCCGTACTCGTTACGGGAAGTCCAAGTTCCTCAGAGGTAGAATGTCCTCCGTAGCGCGAGCCGATACGAAGCTCGGTCATATACCGCATCGCCGCAACAGAAAGGCCCGTGGTATATGAATTCAAAAGGAAAAAGAGAGGATTATCGCTTAAAACCCCCGAAACCAGTGTAAGAAGTGAGTCTATGCTTTCCTCAATCTTCCATATCTCTCCATTCGGTCCTCTTCCGTAAGAAGGAGGGTCCATGACAATAGCATCGTATCGAACACCGCGGCGTATCTCACGCTCCACAAATTTTTTGCAATCGTCTACAATATACCGTATCGGGGCCTTGGCAAGGCCGGAAAGAGCAGCATTTTCCTTGGCGACCTCCACCATGCCGCGTGCAGCATCCACATGGCAAACCGAGGCACCGGCATAAGCGGCGGCAACCGTGGCGCCGCCTGTATAGGCAAAAAGATTCAAAAGCTTGATAGGACGCCCCGCATCGCGAATGAGCTGCATCATAAAATCCCAGTTGGTAGCCTGCTCGGGAAAAAGCCCCGTATGCTTGAAGCTTGTGGGATGGATGCGAAAAACAAGCGGCCCATAGGAAATGTGCCAGGTGTCGGGAAGCGAGCTTGCGCTCCATGCTCCGCCCCCACTGCGCGAGCGCTTATATCCCGCGTCGGCACGGGACCATAAGGAAGACGGGCGCTCTGTATGCCATATAACCTGAGGGTCGGGTCGAATAAGAGTATAGCTTCCCCACCTCTCAAGTCTTTCACCGTCTGAGGTGTCGAGAAGCTCATAATCCTTCCATTTGTCGCTAATCCACATAGTATCATCCAATCTTAGTTATTAAAGTACGGGGCTATGCGTGAGCTTACGCACTGAGCATGGCAAACGGCAATGGCCAGCGCATCGGCTGTATCGTCGGGCTTAGGAGGAGACGGAAGCTTCAAAAGCGCGGTTACCATTTCAATAACCTGACGCTTTTCGGCCTTGCCGTATCCCACCACAGCCTGCTTCACCTGCGGCGGTGTATACTCGCTGATTTTAATACCGTGTGAGGCGGCAACCGTCAGAAGAACCCCTCGCGCCTCGGCGACGGCAATTCCCGTGGTAACATTGTTTGTGAAAAAAAGCTCCTCAATGGCCATTTCATCGGGGTGATATCGCTCTATCAGCTCGTTCATATCGCGAAAAATCATAACGAGGCGCTCCTCGGTCTTTGTATGAGCGGGCGTTCGAATGGCGCCGCACGCAACGGGAATGCAATGCATGCCGCGCTTTTCCACCACTCCCCAGCCAACAATGGCAAGGCCCGGGTCAATCCCCAAAATCCGCATAGCCTCTCCTTTCACAATATTGCGACACAAATATCCGTTTTCATTATATCACTTTTTCGGCGAATGTCAAAAGTTTTTCAAGCTTTTTTTAATTTTCATGAAAATTCTTTGCTTTTTACCAATAATTGTGGTATACTCTATAGATGTAAGTAGACTTATACAGAAAAAGGAGCTTCCGTATGCGCGCGTTCTTGACCAAGATAGAAGATTTTTTTGCCTCCCTCTTTTCACGCTCTGATAAAAAAGAAGAATCCGCGGCTCCCGAAAAGGCTCCCGGTAAATGGGATATCCTTTCGCGCGCAGATGCTTTCCTGTCGCGCTACAAGGCATCCTACCTCGCATGGGCCTTTCTTCTTTCTGCTTCGGTTATGCTTCTCGTGTATGTGGCCATGGACGTATTTCCCTTTGGCCAAAGCTCTGTTCTGGTGCTGGACCTCAACGGACAGTATGTGCAGTTCTTTGCGGGACTTCGTGCGCTTTTGCACGGAGACGGCAGCTTTCTGTATTCCTTTTCCCGTTCACTCGGCGGTGAATTTTTAGGAATTTACGCCTATTATCTCGCCTCACCCCTTTCCTGGCTCGTTGCCCTCTTTCCCGAAAAAGCAATTCTTGAAGCCCTGCTTGTGATGTTTGTTCTGAAAAGCGGGCTCGCAGGCCTTAATTTCGGTATTTTCCTTCACTATACCCGCCGTCCCCCGAAGATGATAGCCATAGGGCTTTCGGTTCTCTATGCCCTCTCCTCTTACAGCGTGGTGATGCAGCACAATACCATGTGGATGGATGCGCTCTACCTGCTCCCCCTCCTCCTTCTTGGGTTGGAACGGCTGATTCGTTACAAAAAGCCCATTCTTTATACTGTTTCTCTTGGGCTCACACTGCTTTCCAACTACTACATCGGATACATGATGTGTATCTTTACCGCGCTCTATTTCTTCTATCTCTTCCTGGCGCATGAGCCCGATGCCTTAAACCCCCGTAAGGAGCCTCGCTTCTTCCTGTCCTCCCTTTTGCGTGTGGGAATTTACACCCTCCTCGGAATCGGACTTGCCGCATTTCTCCTCCTCCCTGCCTACTATTCTCTTACCTTCGGAAAAACCGATTTTACGCAAGGGAACTTTGCCTTTGTAACCAAGTTCGATATTCTTGATTTCATAGTTAAAATGTTTCCCGGTGCCTATGACACCGTGCGCCCGGAGGGGCTCCCCTGGGTTTATTCCGGAACACTCTCGCTCCTCCTTCTTCCGCTTTACTTCCTTGCGAAAAAAATTCCAACCCGCGAGAAGATTGCCACGGGCTCCCTCCTTTTCATTATCTTTTTGTCCATGTATATCAACACCCTCGATGTGCTTTGGCACGGAGGGCAAGCGCCAAACTGGCTGAACTTCCGTTACAGCTTTGTTTTCATTTTCCTCGTCCTTCTTATTGCGGCGCGCGCACTCACCGCGCTGAAGAGCGTGGATTATCGCTCTATCCTTGCCGTTATGGGTGCACTTCTCCTTTTGGTCGTAATACTCCAGCGGCTCCATCTCACCTACACGGCAAACGGAGAAACAAAAGAGTATTTTGACGACCTAAACGGCGTATGGCTTTCGCTCGGTGCCCTCGCCGTTTACGGCATACTGCTTCTCTTTTTGAACGGACATGACCGCACATCGCCGCGCTATGAGCCGATTGCCACGCTGCTGGTTACGGTGCTCTGTGTAGAAACGCTTCTGAACGGCGTGTTTTATCTGCGCCGTCAAAACGAGGACGTCACGATTTCAAGCTATGCATCCTACCACGATTTTTACGATGTCTACTCTGCCCCCTTTTCGTATGTGAAGGAAACCGATACCTCGCTTTTCTACCGTATGGACAAGACCTTCCAGCATACGGTGTGCGATTCATTTGTCCTCGGCTACCGAGGGCTGGCCTCCTCCACCTCAACTCTGAACGCGGACGTTGTTCGCTTTCAGCACGCGCTGGGAATGAAGGCCAACTCGCATTGGACTGAAGCCACAGGCTCCACCATTGCGACCAACGCCCTTCTCGGCGTCAAATACTGGATAGCAAAAGAGGGCGAGACAGTAGACCCGAGATATATCGAGTATCACCGTGACAGCGAAGCAGGAACCGTCACCTATCTTAACCCGTATGCTCTGCCTCTTGCCTTTGCCACAAGGCCCGGGCTTGACAACATCACATATGCCATGCCCTCCGACCCTGTTTTCGGTGCTGACAACAGTGTGCTGAGCTACGGCGGCTACGTGTATGACAACGGCTGGCATTTGAGTGAGGAATGGGAGGATGCACTCTGGTCTCCCTTCACGAGGCTGAACGCCACCTATGCCACCATGACGGGTGAGGAGAGTCTTGCGATATACCGCCCGATAGCCGCCGATGTCACCACCGTAGGGAGTATGCGAACAAGCACGGGAATATGGAACCACACCCAATACTCCTCTGCTAAGGACGATTCAACCTCACGCCTCCGCTTCACTCTGACCGTCACCGAAGGCGGCACCCCCCTATTCTGCTATTTCCCCACAAAATATCCGAGGAGCGCCACCCTCTATGTAAACGGCGTGAAATCAACAGAAGCCATTTACCCCGACAATGCCAATATTGCCTCGCTCATTTCGCTCGGCAGCTTTACAGTCGGAGAAACGGTAACGGTAGAGCTTTCGTTTGAAAGCTTCGGTGAATTTTTCCTCGTGGAAAACATTCCCTATTTTTATACCATCGACACGGCGGCGCTTGAACACGCCACCTCACTTCTTTCAGATAAGGGCTTAGTCCTTACGAAGGCAGAAGAACGCTACTTTGAAGGAAGCCTGACAACCACAGAAGGGTTTACCGCCGTACAAACCACCGTTCCTTACGATGCGGGCTGGCGCATCACGGTGGACGGGGAGACCGTGGAGGGCTACAGGACCGCAGATGCACTTTTAGCGTTTGACCTTCCCGGTGCGGGCGAGCATACGATTGTGCTTCGCTATGCCCCCTCCATGTATACGGCAGGATACATTCTATCCGCCCTCTCCTTCCTCCTCGTGGCTTCCCTTTTTGTCATCATTCTTTTGGAAAGACACAAAAAAATAGCTATCAGCACAAAATGCGTCCCCCTCGGCTTCCTCCTGCCCTCACCCGAAGAAGCTGAGGAAGCTCCTCTAACAGCAGAGCCTCTGCCGCAAAAGGCTTGTGCAAAAGGGACTGCCTCTCAGGCAAAAGCAAAGAGGGGCGGAAAGAAAAAATGAGCGGCTCTCCCTTAACAAAGGAACACGTGATTCGCTTTTTCCGCAAGGCTCGCAAAAGGACAGTCGGCTTCTTCCATACCCTTACGGAAGTCTATCGAACCCGCGCGAATCATGAGCTTCTCGCTTGCTTTCTCCTCCCCTTTTTCCTCATGCTGGTTATCTATGCCATAATGGGAACTTGGCCGTTTGGCAGAAGCTCGGTTCTTGTGCTCGACCTGAACGGCCAGTATGTCTATTTCTTTGAGGCTCTCCGAGACTGCATCTTCGGCGACTCCTCTCTTCTCTATTCCTTCTCGCGTGCGCTTGGCGGCGAATTTCTCGGCATATATGCCTATTATCTCGCATCCCCCCTCTCTTATCTTGTCGCGCTTTTCCCGAAGGAAGGCATTTTGGATGCCCTCTTTCTGATGCTTCTCATAAAGCAGGGGCTTTCGGGCCTTTCCTTCGGATACTATTTGCGGAAAACCACCTCGGTTTCGCCCGTTACCACCGTCATGTTCTCTACCCTGTATTCCATGACGGCCTACGGCGTTGTGATGCAGCACAACACCATGTGGACCGATAACGTCATCCTTCTGCCGCTTATCGCCCTTGGTATCCGCAGCCTTATAACAGAGCGAAAATACAAGCTTTACACAATCTCGCTTTCGCTTGCCGTTCTCTCAAACTTCTATATCGGATACATGAGCTGCCTCTTTTGTGTCCTGTATTTCTTTTACGTGCACATGGCTCTTACTCCGAAGGAGTCCAACCCTCTCGGAGAAAGATTTCACTTTTGGCAATCCGGCCTTCGCTTCACCTTCTTTTCTCTCCTTTCGGGTGCTATCAGCATGGTCATTGTCATTCCCGCCGTCTACTCGCTCACCTTCGGAAAGACAACCTTCACAAATCCCGTCTATGAATTTGTTTCGAAAACAGATGTTTTTGATATCCTGACGAAGTTCTTTTTCGGCTCTTATGACACGGTGCGTCCCGAGGGGCTTCCCTTTGTCTACTGCGGTATCATCACACTCCTGGTTCTTCCCTTCTATTTCATAAGCCGCCGCTATACAACGCGGGAAAAGGGGGCCAATCTCCTTCTGTCGCTTGCCCTCATTTTCTCCTTCTCCATTCAGGTGATTGACCTTGTCTGGCACGGCGGCCAAGCCCCCAACTGGCTTAACTACCGATACAGCTATATGCTTTGCTTCCTGCTCCTCGGTATGGGAGCTAAGGGATTTGAGGACCTGCGTTCCCACAGAGCGCGGTGGGTTCTGTATTCGGCAGCCCCCCTGTTCCTTGTTCTTATACTTGCCGAGCATTTTGGCTATTCCCATATAAAATCCATGTTTTTACCCGTAGGAGCCAACCTTCTTTGTCTCGGCATCTACGGTATTGCCCTCTCGCTCTTTATCGTGCGGCGGGATGTCGCCAAGCGGTATGCCTCTCTTTGTCTGCTTGTTCTTGTTTCGCTGGAGATGCTTCTCGGCGGACTTCTAAACCTCATTCAGCTGGACCTTGACGTTGTCATTTCCTCCCGTGAATCCTACCATGTCTTTCAGAAGCGATGGGAGGGCGCGGTCCATGCGGCAAAGGAAGATGCGACCTCTCCCTTTTATCGCATGGAAAAGCTGATATACCGCAAGGTAAATGACCCGTATATGCTGGACTACCGCGGTGTTTCCGGCTCTACCTCCACTCTCAACCGAGATACAGTTGCCTTCCTGAATGCGATGGGCTATTCCTCTGCCGCCCATGCCTCCTGCTATACGGGGACCAACCCTTTTTTAGACTCTTTTCTTTCCATTTCCTATGTGGCGGGAGAGAAAAGCACGATTTTCCCGACAAGCTACGAGGAAATCTACAACAACGGTGATGTGGTTACCTACCGCAACCCCGATGCTCTTCCGATTGCCTTCGGCGTATCCAATGCCGTGAACGGCATCACCTTTCAGCTTTATGAGCTGGATTCTGAGGGGAACCGTGTGAACCCGGATGACAACCGCGAGATTCATACTGAGACCTCGCCCTTCCTGCGTATGAATGCCCTGGCATCTGCGCTCCTTGGAGAACGGGTTCTTCTCTTCCGCCCCGTAAGCTACCGCTACTTGGGCGAGAATGTGTCGCACATCTCGGCGTCACAGCTCTATGAGCCTTGGTACAGCGGACAGGCGGCCTATGTGAATTTTACACTGGATAGTACGGAAATTGCAGGAAAAGAGCTGTTTGCCTATTTCCCGACAGACCACTATACCGGTGCCGATTATTATCTGAACGGCACTTACATCGGGCGGCATTTTGTGAGAGAAAGCTCGGGCTATCTCTGCCTTGGCGAATACGAGGAGGGGGAGAGCTGTACTCTCCGCTTCCGAATAGACGACGCGGGCATTTACATCAAAAGGAACGTAGACCTTTTCTATTCCATGGACCGCGCGGTATATGAAAGGCTGATTGACACGCTGTCGTCCGGGGGCTATCGAGTTCTTTCGTGTAGCGAGGATTATTTCGAAGGGGATATTACTGTACAAGAGGGGTACGAAACCGTCCTTACTACCATTCCTTATGACCGCGGCTGGCAAATCACGGTGGACGGTGAGTCGGTGGAGGGGTACGAAACCCTGGATGCCCTTCTGGCCTTTGACCTTCCTGCGGGCAAGCATACTCTTACGCTTCGATATATGCCAAAGGAGTACGGTACGGCCTGTAGCATTTCGCTTGGCGGAGCTTCCGTGTTTCTTGCCATTCTCGTTACCGAGGCTCTTGTAAACCGCACCAAAAGAAAACGGCTCAACATGACTAACTAACCGAAAGGAGACCTCTTATGTTTCACCATTTTTGTGGTGAGTTGGTATTCGTGGATACCTCCTCTGCTGTTATAGATTGCGGTGGAGTGGGATACCGCTTAACCGTCTCATTTCTCACCGCCGATGCCCTCTCCTCCCGCGTGGGAAGCACGGTGAAGCTCTTAGCCCACCTGCAGGTGCGCGAGGACGCAATGGAGCTTTTCGGCTTTGGTTCCAAGGAGGAGCTGGAAGCCTTCAGGCTTCTTATCGGTGTTTCGGGTGTCGGCCCCAAGATGGCCATAGGCATTCTTTCCGCCTTTACCCCGGAGAATTTCACCATGCTCGTATGCTCAGAGGATGCCAAATCACTGGCAAAGGCTCCCGGAGTCGGGGCAAAAACAGCGGCACGCATTGTACTCGAGCTGAAGGATAAGCTTTCGGGGAGTGCTATCTCCGCTGTGCCCACGGTAGGAGGGAGCCGCGGCCCCGCCCCGCGGATGACGGGAAAGCTTCAGGAGGCCGCTGAGGCACTTATCGGCCTCGGCTTCAACCGTGCCGAGGTCACCGAGGTTATCCGCACGCTTGACACCAACAATATGACACGTGAGGACATTGTAACCGCTGCGCTTAAGCGGTTTGCCAAGCCTCAGTAAGGAGTAGTCATGGAAACCACAGAATTTGACTTTGAAAATCGAATACTGGCAACCGAATACACCGCCTCCGACAGCGATATCGATGCCTCTCTGCGCCCCAAGGCACTCGTCGACTACGTCGGGCAGGAAAAGGCCAAGGAGAGCCTCAATATTTACATTGAGGCAGCGAAGCGAAGAGGAGAGGCGCTTGACCACATTCTCCTTTACGGCCCACCCGGTCTCGGAAAGACCACGCTCTCCTATATCATCGCCAATGAGCTCGGTGTGAACATCCGCACGACCTCGGGCCCTGCCATTGAAAAGCAGGGTGACCTTGCCGCCATTCTTACCAATCTTTCCGAGGGCGATGTGCTTTTCATTGATGAAATACACCGTCTTTCGCGTGCGGTGGAGGAAATCCTCTACCCCGCCATGGAGGATTACGCGCTCGACCTTATCGTGGGAAAGGGGCCTTCGGCTCAATCCATTCGCATTCCCCTACCCCACTTTACTCTCATCGGCGCCACCACTCGCGCAGGGCAGCTGACGACGCCCTTGCGTGATCGCTTTGGGATTCCTCTGAAGCTTGAGCTGTACACACATGCCGAGCTTGCCTCCATCATCACGCGCTCGGCATCCATACTGAATGTGGCAATCAGCGAAAGCGGAGCTCTTGAAATTGCCAAGCGCTCACGTGGAACGCCACGCATCGCCAATCGCCTCTTAAAACGGATACGAGATTTTGCCTTGGTGCGCGGTGACGGAAGAATTACCGAGGAAATGGCACGTGCAGCCCTCGAAATGCTCGAAATCGATGCCCTCGGCCTTGACAATACTGACCGACGTATGCTTGAGGCGATTATCCGCTACTACGGCGGAGGCCCCGTAGGGCTTGAAACTCTGGCCGCAACCACGGGAGAAGAAGCCATCACCATCGAAGATGTCTATGAGCCTTATCTTTTGCAGATTGGGTTTATCAATCGTACCCCGCGAGGCAGATGCGTAACCCGCCTCGCGTATGACCACCTCGGCATACGCCCCGACGGCGCAGGCAGCCAGATTTGCATTCACGACGGCGAAGAATAATGTAAAGAAAACGATGCAAGCAAGGAGCGCTTGACCGCATGTCGGCTCTCCTTGCTTTTTACTGTCAATGCTGTATTCACGCTTAGAAGAAAAAAGCTTCCTTGCAAGAGCAAGTGCCACCTCTTTTGAGAAAAACTGCTCTCTTTTTCCCAAAAAGGAACCTCTCTCGAAAAAATAATAGGCGCGATGAGCTTAAGATGCATTCTTTACGCGGCGTTATATCGTTTTAAGACTCCTTTTTTCAAAAAACACGGGGTTAATCCAAAAAAGTTTTCCACCGCGCTTTGGTGGAAAGTGTTAGTAACTTTTGCTTTACATTCCCCTTTTTTGCCCGAAATCCCTGCTTTTGATTCAAGTTTTCCACAATTTTAAGAAGTTTTCCACCAAAAAATTGTGGAAAACTCATTTTGTCCAAGCATGGGGTGTCGGTGTGAAAACACCTCCCGAAGGATGCTTGGAGCGGTAAAATCTTCGGTCCTCTGCAAGGTACTTTTTCGCGTTTTAAAAAAACTTTTCCATAAATTTTATTTATAGAAAATATAAAAAAATAGTTCTTTACTTATCTCCTTTTTTGTGCTATACTATGTGAGTGGGAGAATTGACGGATCTCTCGCTTCACCATTCTTCCGTCTGTGAGGTTCTTATGGAACGTTTGATAGGTACGGTGTCCCGCGGTGTGCGCGCACCGATCATCCGCAGTGGAGACGACATCGCCGCCATCGTTGTAAACAGCGTGCTTGCCGCCGCCGAAAGCGAGGGGCTTTCGCTCCGTGACCGCGACGTCGTCGCCGTTACCGAAGCGGTGGTCGCCCGTGCCCAGGGGAACTATGCGACAATTGACGATATTGCCGCCGATGTAGCCGCAAAATTCAAGAAGGGGCATATCGGTGTCATTTTCCCCATTCTCAGCCGCAACCGCTTTGCCGTGTGTCTGCGCGGTATTGCCCGCGGAGCAGAAAAAATCACACTGATGCTCTCCTATCCCTCCGACGAGGTCGGCAATCATCTGATTTCCCTTGATGATTTGGATGCGGCAGGCATCAACCCCTACACCGACGTTCTTACCGAAGCCCGTTACCGCGAGCTTTTCGGCTACAAGAAGCACACCTTCACGGGAGTTGACTATCTGGAATATTATAAGGAAGTCATTGAAGGTGAGGGCTGTCAGGCAGAAATTATTCTGGCCAACGATTGTCGAGCCATTCTCTCTTACACAAAAGAGGTTCTTGCTTGCGATATCCACAGCCGCGCCCGTACCAAGCGCCTTTTGAAGGCCGCAGGCGCCGATTTGGTTCTGGGACTTGACGATATTATGACGGCTTCGCTTGGCGGAAGCGGCTACAATGCCGATTACGGGCTTTTGGGTAGCAACAAGGCCACCGAAGACAGCATTAAGCTCTTCCCTCGCGATGCACAGGAGCTTGTAGACCGCATGGCCGCCTCCTTCTTTGAAAAAACCGGAAAAAAAGTTGAGGTCATGGTATACGGCGACGGAGCCTTCAAGGATCCTGTCGGGAAAATCTGGGAGCTCGCCGACCCGGTGGTGTCCCCCTTCCACACGGCAGGGCTTATGGGTCAGCCCAACGAGGTGAAGCTCAAATATCTTGCCGACAACGATTTTGCCCATCTCTCGGGTGATGCCCTCAAGGAGGCCATCTCGGAATACATCCGCAACAAGGACGGCGACCTCGTCGGCCAGATGGCATCACAGGGCACAACCCCGCGCCGCCTGACCGACCTCATTGGTTCGCTTTGCGACCTCACCTCGGGTAGTGGCGACAAGGGAACGCCCATTGTCTGGATTCAGGGCTATTTTGATAACTACACCAACTGATACGGAAGGCCGAGCAAAAATCAGCTCGGCCTTTGCTTTGAAAATACGTGAATTTTTATTCTTCCGTTTTGAATATTATTCGGTTCGAGCTTTATTCTTTTGGCCTGCTATATCGCCTTGATATCCTATTTATATATTTTATAATGTAGAAAACGTAGGAAATATCCAGACTTTCTCTTGATATCCCGCTTGTTATGCCCCCTCTCTTTCTTTCTTTTTCGGGATGATCATGAAAAAATATGCGAATTTTTAGAATATTTTTTCAAAAACCTATTGACAAATCCGAAAGAGGAGGCTATAATAGTATCACATTTGAAAAACAAATTATTTTTAAGGAGTACTACCATGAAAAAGATTCTTTCTCTCGTTCTGGCAGCCATTCTGCTTTGCAGCTCGGTCTTCGCCCTCGCCTCTTGCGGTAAGGCCGACCCTGCCGACCCTGTTGTCAAGGTTATCGACATCGCGCTTTCCGAAGAGGAATATGCTTTCTGCGTTAACCAAAGCAACACCGCGCTCAAGGATGCCGTAAACGCATTTCTCACCAAAATCAAGGGGAACGGCAAATTTGACGAAATCTGCAACAACTACTTCGGTGACGGCACTCCCCTGCAGATCACCTCGGCCACGCTCGACACCTCCAAGGACCAGCTCGTTGTTGCAACCAGCACCGGCTTTGAGCCCTTTGAAATGGTTGGCGCTGACGGCAAATACTCGGGCATCGACCTTGAGATTGCCTACTACCTCGCACAGGAGCTTGGCAAGGAGCTTGTCATCCAGGATATGCAATTCGAGGCCGTTGTGAACGCCGTTCAGTCCGGTATCTGTGACATCGGCATGGCGGGGCTTTCGGTCACCCCCGACCGTGCAGATGTTGTCACCTTCACCAGCTCCTACTACAACGCCTCCCAGGTTCTCGTTGTTCGCGCCAATGACACCACCTTTGATGCCTGCACCACTGCAGCTGAGGTCGAAGAGATTCTCGCCAACTGCACCTCTACCACCAAAATCGGTTGCCAGAAGGGCACGACCGGCGAGCTCTACATAGACGGCGATGACAGCGAAGGTGGTTACGGCTTCCCCGGCCTTTCTGTTGAAAAGAAGTCTTACGACTACGCCGCGCTTGCCGTCAACGATATGATCAACGGCAACATCAACTTTGTTATTGTTGACAATGGTCCCGCCAAGGCAATCGCCAACAGCGTTAACGCCGACTGACATTTCACCGATACATCCCTGCCGCTTTAACGGCAGGGATTGTTGTGTAAAGGAAACCAAATCATGAATTTATCAAGTTTAGGACCAAAATTCCGCATTTTTGTGGATTTGTTCTTCAATAAAGGCGGCTGGCAGCGTGTCGTTTTCGAAGGCCTTCGGAACACACTGATGATTGCAATTCTCGGCCTTTTAATCGGTATTTTAATCGGTACGCTAATTGCCATTGTCCGTGTAATGCCAAAGTACAAGCGCTTGCCGCGCATACTGGACAAATTTTGCACCGTATATGTCGGCTTCTTCCGCGGAACGCCAATTGTTGTCCAGCTTTTGATTGCCTACTATGTGCTCTTCCCCATTCTCGGCATTTCCATCACCTCACTCACGACTTGTATTATCGTATTCGGTCTGAACAGTGGCGCCTATGTTTCCGAGGTCATGCGCGGCGGTATCAATTCGGTAGACCGCGGACAGCTCGAGGCTGCGCGTGCCGTAGGACTTCCCTACTCGACGTCCATGCTTCGCATTGTAGTGCCGCAGGCGGTCAAAAATATTCTCCCGACGCTCGGCAACGAGTTCATTGCCCTTGTCAAGGATACCTCTGTCGTCAGCTTTGTTGCCGCAGTTGACCTTTACAAGACCTTCACCGAAATCGGCAATGTCAGATATGAATACCTGATGCCATATTTCGCGATGGCTATTATGTATATTGTTCTCGTTATGCTGATTTCGCTCGGCGTAAAGCTTCTGGAAAAGAGGTTAAACAGAAATGAACGCAGTTAAAGAAACCAAAGAAATTATTCTTTCTGTACGTGGGCTGCAAAAGTTTTTTGGCGAAAACCATGTGCTGCGCGGCATAGATATCGACATAACAAACGGCGAAAAGATTGTCATTATCGGGCCTTCGGGATGCGGCAAATCTACCTTTCTCCGTTGCCTCAACTGCATGGAGGACCCGACAAGCGGCTCCATCATCTTTGACGGCGTGGACATTGCCGATGTCAAGGTCAACATCAACACCCACCGCGAGCACATCGGTATGGTGTTCCAGCAGTTCAACCTCTTTAACAACAAAACGGTTCTCCAGAATATCACCTTAGCACCGCTTTATGTCGGTTATCGCAATCTCCGAAAGAAAAAGTGCAAAAATCTCGGCATAAAGCTGAAGAATCTCTTCCGTAAGGAGAAGCTCCCGCTTCTTGAGATTGCCGAAACTAAGGAGTCCATCAAGGCTGCTGCCGAGGAAAGGGCCTATTCTCTTCTCCGCCGCATAGGGCTTGAGGAAAAAGCGAATGTTTACCCCTCCACACTTTCTGGCGGACAAAAGCAGCGTATCGCCATTGTGCGTGCGCTTGCTATGAATCCGAAGGTCATGCTCTTCGACGAGCCGACCTCTGCCCTGGACCCCGAAATGGTAGGAGAGGTGCTGGATCTTATCCGTCAACTCGCCGAGGAAGGCATGACGATGGTGATAGTCACACACGAGATGGGCTTTGCACGCGAGGTGGCAGACCGCGTCCTCTTTATGGACAGCGGCGTAATTGCTGAGCAAGGCACGCCCGAAGAGATTTTCGACCATCCCACGAACCCACGGACACAGCAATTCCTGAACGCAGTGCTGTAAAAGTCGAAAAAATAAAGAAAAGGGCATGGAAAAAGCCAGAAAACGCTTGCTTTTTTCATGCCCTTATGCTATACTTATTTACAACAAATCTATAAAAATATATAAAAGGAGAGCCCTATGGCGTTTTTTTACGAAGAACCGTCCCGTACTTTTAATGAATATCTCCTGATTCCGGGATACTCCTCCAGCGAATGTATCCCCTCCAATGTGTCGCTCCGCACACCGCTTGTTCGCTATCGACGCGGTGAGGAGCCGGCTCTCTCTCTGAATATTCCGATGGTTTCCTCCATCATGCAGTCGGTTTCGGGTGACCAGCTGGCCATTGCCCTTGCCCGCGAAGGCGGCGTTGCCTTTATCTATGGCTCTCAGTCGGTTGAGGACGAGGCTGCCATGGTAGCGCGCGTAAAAGCTTACAAGGCAGGCTTCGTGCAAAGCGATTCCAACCTGAGCCCGAACGACACACTTGCCGATGTGCTTGACCTCAAAGCACGCACGGGCCACTCTACGGTTGCCATCACCGAAAACGGTACGCCCAAGGGGCGCCTCATGGGAATTGTCACGGGGCGCGACTATCGCGTCAGCCGTATGGCTCTTGACACACCGATTCATACCTTTATGACTCCGCGCGATAAGCTGATTACAGCACCGGAAGGAACCTCTCTTAAGGAGGCAAACGACATCATATGGGACCACAAGCTCAATTCCCTCCCGATTGTCAATGAGAAGGACGAGCTCCTCTATTTTGTCTTCCGTAAGGACTACGATATTCACAAACAAAATCCCCTCGAAAGCCTCGACAGCGCCAAGCGCTATGTGGTCGGTGCCGGTATTAACACCCGAGACTATGCGACACGCGTTCCCGCCCTTTTGGAGGCGGGCTGCGACGTCCTTTGCATTGATTCCTCCGAAGGCTTCAGCGAATGGCAAAAGCTCACCATTGATTGGATTCGCAAAAATTACGGCGATACTGTCAAGGTCGGTGCGGGAAATGTAGTGGATGCCGAGGGCTTCCGTTATCTTGCCGATTGCGGGGCCGACTTTATTAAGGTGGGCATCGGCGGCGGCTCGATTTGCATCACACGCGAGACCAAGGGAATCGGGCGCGGACAGGCTACCGCCCTAATTGAGGTATGCCGCGCACGCGACGAATACTTTAAGGAAACCGGTATCTATGTCCCTGTTTGCTCGGATGGCGGTATTGTTCATGACCATCACATGACTCTCGCCCTCGCTATGGGTGCCGATTTCATGATGCTTGGCCGTTATTTCGCAAGATTCGACGAGGCACCCGGCGGCAAGGTCAATGTAAACGGTACTCTTATGAAGGAATACTGGGGTGAGGGCTCCAACCGCGCGCGCAACTGGCAGCGTTATGACCTCGGCGGTGCCACCAAGCTTTCCTTTGAGGAAGGGGTGGACTCGTATGTTCCCTATGCGGGCAAGCTCTCGGACAACGTGCAGCTTACCCTTGCGAAAATCCGTTCCACGATGTGCAACTGCGGTGCGCTTTCCATCCCGGAGCTACAGCAAAAGGCAAAGCTTACGCTCGTCTCCTCCGTCAGCATTGTGGAGGGCGGCGCACATGATGTGCAGCTGAAGGCACAAACCACAAAGCTTTAACCGTTACAAAAAGCATAGGGAGCTCCGGCTCCCTATGCTTTTTTGTATAATAAATACTCCCCGAGAAAGGGGCCTATTTGTTATAGTTTTGTTTACTTTTTTTAAACAAAATCCACAGAAGCGCCTATTTTTTTAAGCTTTGTGGCAAAATCCTCATATCCTCTTTCCAGCATTTCGGCATTTTGTATTTCACTTACACCGTCCACACCGAGAGCCGCCACAGTCAGTGCAGCGCCCGCGCGCAAATCGAGGGCCGTAACATCAGCACCCGAAAGAGGCCTTCCCCCGGAAACCCGCACACACCCCGAAGCAACGGCAAGCTCGGCACCCATACGGCGCAGCTCACCAACATAGCCAAAGCGGTCACAAAACACGGTATCCCGTATTTCGGAATCTCCCGTAACAAAGGAAGCTAAGGCTGTCATTTGCGGGTGCATATCGGTGGGAAAGCCGGGGTGCGGCGCCGCGACCAAGGAAAAGGGCGAAAGCGCACGGCAACGAGAAGCTCGAAGTCCATCGGGAAAATAGGTCAAATCAAGCCCAATAGACGAAAGCGGCTCGGTGATTGGCAGGAGGTCATTTCGCACAATATTCTTCAGAGTCACCTCTCCGCCCGTAATACCTACGGCGCTCAAAAAGGTTCCTGCCTCCGTGGGGTCAGGCATCACGCGATGAGAGACACCGCGCAGCTTCTTCCCACCGCGGATACGGAGCTCGCTCTCCCCTGCACCAAGAATTTCGGCCCCTGCCTTGTTGAGAAAACGGCAGAAATCCTCAATATGAGGCTCACGAGCCGCACCTGTAATGCGGCTATCCCCCTCAGCGGAAACTGCGGCCAGAATCGCATTGACGGTTGCCCCCACAGAAGGCTGGGCGAAATGAATTTCAGCCCCCGAAAGCACAGTAGCCTCCGCATAGATTCCGTCCTGTAGCTCTGTAATTTCAGCACCAAGGGCAGACAGTGCCATAGTGTGTAAATTCAAGGGGCGCGCACCGATGCGACACCCTCCCGGCAAAGTAATGCGTGCATGGCCGAAGCGACCAAGCCCTGCCCCTAAAAGATAGGAGGAGGCCCGAAAGGCCGAGACAAGCGCCCCCTCAGGCGTGACATCCTGAAGGTCTCGCGTGTCAATCAACGCGGTATGCGTATCTTCCCATATAATACGCGCACCCATACTACGCAAAATATCGAGTGTTCGTTCTACATCAAGAATACGTGGCAGATTCTCAATTCGGGAACAGTCACGCAAAAGTACGGTAGCAAAAAGAATCGGCAAAGCGGCGTTTTTGCACCCACCGATTTCCACCTCTCCCCAAAGAGGCCGCCCGCCGCAGATTTTCAGCTTTTTCATATGGTATCCCCTTTTTTTGGAGTATGCTTGATAGTACAGTATACTCACAAGAGGAACAAGGTGCTACGCCATACGCATACGGTACAGGGCGCACAAAAGCCTGACGGTTCCCCTATAAGGGAGTGTCTCCTCGGCCACCGTCTCCTTGGCCGATGTGTCATACACATCTCCCGCCTCGCGGAGCTCACGCCTTACCTCCTTGGGAACCTCGGCGGAAGCCCTTTCCCAAGCACCCGGAGATGTGCCCTCAAGGGCGGTCAGAAGACGCCCCAGCATTCCCGTCGCGGCAGCATAGATAAGGTAGGGGTCGCCCGAATCCATAAGGGCAAGGAAGGCAAGGACGTCGGCCTCCTCTTCCCGCGAAAAGCCGGAGGCATGCACCACCTCGTGCGCAAGCGTGAAGGTACGCACCGCAGTAGGACATTCCGAAACTGCCGTCACCTCGCCTAAAGGAAAGGCGTACAGACCAAAATAGCCAAAGCGAGCCAGCAACGGGGTAAGAGTTCGCTTCGGCCTCACGGCGGAATTTATCGAAAGATGATAGTTCTCCCCCATTTTCTGCAAGGCGCGCATAAGACTTTCGGTAAGCTCTTCTTCCGCAGGAGGCTTCGGTGAGGTGGCGGCAATCTCAGAAAGCCATAGGCAACACCCTAAAAGCTCCTCTGCCGTAGGCTCGGTTGGAGAAAGCCCGAGGTCCTCCTCAAGCGGAGGACGGTATTTTCCCGGGGCGAAGGCCGTTACATAAATCCCCGCATACAGGAGAAAAAGAATAAGAAGAGAGGAAAGGAGCCCTTTCGAATTTCTGAATTTTATCACTGCAAGAACAAGGACAAGCGTCAAAAAGGGGAAGATAAGAAGAAAAAGCTCTGTCAGAGATAGAGGCAAAAAGGACGAAAGGGTGGAAATCAAAAAACGAAGAGGCCTCCCGATTATCCCGTCAATAAGCAGCGCAAAGGACGGGGATGCTTGCATTCCCAATAAGCCTATTCCCAAAAGAAGAAACCAAAGAAGTATATAGCACTCTATCCTTTGCTTCAGCATCATGCTTTCGCGGCCCCTTTCTCATCGTGCTTTTTTATAGTATGATAAGGTCGGAAGAAAGCAAAACAAAAAAAAGACGGGAGTTTTCGGCTCCCATCTCATTTTTTGTTAAAAGGTCATCCGTCAAGTAGGGCATTGCTCGGCTTTGGAAGAAGCAACACAAACACAGCCAAGGCCAAAAGGAGCACTGCACTCACAACCGCACCTCCCTCAGGACCAAAGGCTCCTCCATTTGTCAAAAGACGGGATTCCTCAAAAATCGAAGAAAGCACCGATGTCTTTGGCACAATTCCGCTGACGGGAAGCCCAAAAAGATTCCCTTCGGCAAAATTCCAAATTCCATGCATGGCGGCGGCAAGCGCAAGGCTTTGCGTACGAAAAACAATAAGACCGAGAAGAATGCCGAACAAGAAGATGTTCAAAACCGCAAGGAGGGAGAAGCCAACATTCTCCACGTGCATAAGCGCAAAGAGAAACGCGCTGCAAAGGAGGGCTCTTTGCGGCGAGGTTATCGTGGTGAGCGAAACCATAAAATAGCCACGCACAAGAATTTCCTCGGCTGCCCCTTGGATGAGGAAGGCGAAGAGATAAAGAACGAGCATAAGAGGCTGATAGGTCCCCGAGCTAACACTAACCGCGCCCGTCAAAACCAAAACAGTGCCGGTCAAAAGAAACATACCGAGCCCCGCAAGAAGTCCAATGCCATAACGCACAAGCTCTCGCCGCGAGGGGCGGCATAATCCCATAGAGGTAAGAGGGCGCTTCTCTATCAGGCGACAATACAAGACGACAACAATGCCGAAAAACAGCATGGAGAAAAGCGAAATGAGAAGATACGCATCCTCCCCGGCAATCTTGACAGTGGCCGCATTCATCTCCTCCAGCATTTCTTCACTGAACTGGGCGGAGTCCTTTGGGATGAAAAAATCAACGCCGAGAATTTTAACAAGACGGTAAAAGGCATACATGCCCGCGGGAATGCCCGCTACGGTTTCGGCAACCGTCATAACAACGAAAAAAAGAAGAAAATGGAGAAAAATGCTCCGAGGGCGGAAGCGAGCCGAGGCTGCCCCCTGAACCAGGGAATTGTTCTTGAGAAAATCAAACATATCGGTTATGAGTTGCTCGTGTTGGGAGCATCGTCCTTTCTTTTACTTCGTATCCAAAAAAACACCGCAGCTGCGGTGCGGAACAGCGTTGCCCCGATAGCGAAGCCGAGCACATCAAGGCCTACATCCCAAAGAGAGGCACCCCGTCCCACAAAAAACTGAATCGTCTCATCTACCGCGGCAACAGCCACCCCAAAGGCAAACTGCCATGCTGTGCCTTTTATAGTATAGTACCCAAAAAGGTAGCCCTCACAGGCAAGGGCGAGCGAAAAAAACTCTGAAAAATGCGCAATTTTTCGTACAAAGCGGTCAAAAAAGCCACCAAGCGTACTATCCTCGCCTCCCAGAAGGGGAACCACGACCTCGCTCACCGCATCGCTCTGGGTAGCCGATTGCACCGGAGAAAGGGTTGACTGCTGCCATATGAAGCCTACTATCGAAAAAGCAACCAGAAGAAAGAGCCATCTCCACTCATATTTCCTTTTCATACGCCCTCCGTTCTACGGCTATTGTATCATAAATCATGGTCTCTTGCAACCGAAAGCATCGGAATTCACGATTAGTTTTCATTTTTTTCACTTTTCCCGAAACTTCGCTTGTCTTTGGCTTGACACCTTTTCGAAAATCTGTTATAATACCTATATATTTAGACCGAGGTGTGGCGCAATTGGTAGCGCGCTTGCTTTGGGAGCAAGATGCTGCAGGTTCGAGTCCTGTCACTTCGACCAAAAAACGACTGTTTTTAAGGCTT
>JAZSHY010000017.1:0-5564 GCA_045533505.1 Eubacteriales bacterium
CTTCCCCGCCGCCGCCGCGCGCTCCTCCCACGGGAGGCGGAGTGTCGACTGTGGAAGGGTTACTGTGCCCGTGTCATAGGTATGGGTGAAATAGGCAAGCTCAAGCGGACCTGCCGAGGCATTCGGGAAGCGGGCAAGGCAATATTCCTCGCCGCCCACATACATAAAGGGAGGGCCGTTTTCTTTGGTGATAGCGGGAATATCGGCCTCGGTGAAGCCCTGGGCCGCAAGAGTGGTTACCCGAATGTGGCTGCGTGCCTCCTCGGGAATGCGCGAGAAGACAGAGGCGTGGAGAGTCGCGTCAAGGCTACCCCACTTCCCGTCCTCCGTGCTGAGCGGGCGGTTGGCGGTGAAAACAGGCTCCTCGCCCTCCATCGCCTTGATGAACAGCGGCTGCTCCCGCGTGCCGCTGTTCCGACTCGTGATATTCACGGTGTCGGTCACCACATAGTTGCCGCCGTAAAGGAAAATCACGCCACCGCCGCCTGCCATTTTTTCAAGGGCGCAGTCAAGCGTGGCAAGCGGAGCCTCACGGGTTCCCGCCGCCGTATCGCTCCCACTAGGGGAAACGTAAATCTCACGCGCCGCCGACTGCGGATAGCGCGAAAGCGGAACAGGCTCCAGCACCGTTACCTCGGTTGGGAGCTCATCCCGCGTGGCAAGGAAGCGGGCAAGCACGGTTTCCGCGCTGAAGGCAATGTCATATTTCCCCTCCATGCTGCCAAGCGTTTCGGGCAGATTGAGGGTGAAAAGGTTATCGGGCACGGGAGTGACGACCACAGGGGCTGTCGTCGTGGGTGCCGTGGTCGTAGGCGCTGTGGTGTCCTCGGGGTCCCTGCTCCCACAGGAAGAAGCAAGAGCCGACACCAGCAAAAGAAGGATGGCAAGAGCCCACCTTAGCGTTTGCTTTTTCATAGCGTTCTCCTTCTGAAAGAATAGGTAAAAAAAGCCGAAGCCAATCCTCGTTTTTTGCCACTTGCAGGCACATCGGGGGAGCTTCGGCAGCACCGCAGCGGTCACGCAGCGGATGTTTTATCGGCAGAGGGCACGCGCCGTGGGACAAATGAATGCTCCACGGCGGTGCACACCGAGGCTATGCCACGGGGGCAGAGCCTTCGTTATCTCTTCTGCTGGAGGTCGTAATGAACGTCGTAGGCCTTTTCCTCTTCGGTGAACTTGTGGCGGGTGTCGATAACCGCACCGCCGTTCCACTTTCTGTCACCCACATCCTCGGTGGTACCGATGACGGTGACGTTGACCTGACGGCGACGGGCAATGACGTGGTCCCAGTCAATAAAGTAGACGTGAGCAAACTGGCCGCCGTCCACAAGGCCGTCCTTAATCGTCATGGTTTCGCTTCTGCCAAAGAAGCAGCTGCGAAGGTGGCCGTCGGTATTCATGCTGGAATAGTCACCGGGCTCGTTGACATAGCGGCCAAACTGAGCATGAATCGGGCCGGGATGACGGTACTGATGCTCCTCGGCAAAGTCGGGAATCATCTTTCTCATAATGTCAAGAAGGTCGTGCTGAAGGAATTCAAGGTCAAAGCTGTCAATGTCGTGCGAGCACTCCTGCACCATGACCGAGCAGGTGGTGTGGTGGGAAACGATGGCCACCGTACCGTTCTTGACGCCCGAAGCAGCGACAATCTCCTTCACTTCCTTAGAGATGTCGTGGAAGGTGGGGATCCAACCTCTCGACTGCAGCTCGATTTCCTTTTGAAAGACTTTCATTTCCATGGTTTTTCTCTCCTTAATTTGTATAGTTTTGTTTGCTTTTTGCTTTAAATTTCAAGATTACTGAACGTGGTTCAGGCGTTTTCCCACGGCTCCGCCCGGATGAATGAGCGCGAAGTCGTCACGCTCAAAGCCTGTTTCCTCAAGCACCGCCGCCTGCAAGGCGTCAAACACGGCAGAGGTGACGGCAAAGCTCGTGGTGCCCTGGCAGTTGTGAATGTCACACTCGCGGGTGACGGCTATTGCCAGCACAATATCCGAAAGCTCGGCAAGGGGTGACGCGGTGTTTTCGGTCACTCCGATAAGCGTCACGCCCTTTTGCTTCGCCACGTCGGCAATCGGCATAAGCTCGTCGGTCTTACCGCCGCGCGAGGCAAGAAGAAGCACGTCGCCCTGTTTCAGGTAGCCAAGGCCGCCGTGCACCGCCTCCGCGGGCGAAATGAACCTTGCGGGGCGCTCGATGCAGCACATAAGGTGAGCGAAGTGACGGCAGGCAATACCGGTGTGCCCACAGCCTGAGGCACCGATTCTCTCTGCCTTGGCAAGCGCATCCACCGCGCGTGCAAACTCACCGCGGTCAAGGACCTCTGCGGTTTTCAGGAGCGACTCGCTTTCAATCCGGAAGGAGAGCATCGCTCTTTCCAAAACATCCTGCTTCATTTGCCGTGCACCTCGTCCCACGTCTTGCGGAGAGCATAGAGCATTTCCTCGGCAGCGGCCTCGGGGTCGGCGGCCTTGAAGATGCCGCTTGTGGAGCCGGTTGCCTGCGCGCCTGCGCGGATAACCCTCGCCACGTCCTCGGGGCCCGAAATGCCCGCACCCTGGAGAACCATAATATCGGGGTTGATTTTGCGCACGGCCTCAATCGTATCCTTGACATAGCCCATGTCGCTTGCCACACCCGTGCCGATAAGCTCGGTGGGCTCGGCCACAATGAGGTTCGGTGCCATGTGGGCAATCGTTGCCACGTCCTCCACGCTGTCGGCGCACACGATGGTGGCAAGCCCGACCTCGTCGGCCCTTGCAATCGTTTCACGCAGGACGTCCATCGTGAGCTTCTTCTCGGCGTGGTTCAGCATAACACCCACAGCCCCTGCCTCCTTGAGCGATTCGGGCAGGACCGAGCCGAGGCCGCGCCCGGGATACAAGGGGTCCATGTGCTGAGCATAGACGTGAATGCACTCGGTATTCTCTGCAATCAGGCGGATATCGGCGTACTGGGGTGTCACGATAATATCAAGGTCATACTTATAGGCGATACGGTCAACCGCCTTGGCCAGAGTCAGCATGCGCTGCCCCCACATGATGCACTTGGGGCCTACTTCGAAATAGGGGGCGCGGATTTTGTAAGACTTATACATTATGAAAGCTCCTTATTGATTTACTATTTTATCCAACTCACAGTAGCGACGGTAGGCCGCCTCGTAATCTGCCCCGCTCGGGCAGTAGGATTTCTTTGTTTTTACCGTGGCCTCCACCGCCTCGGAAATTGAGGCATACTGCGAAACACCCACCATGGCCAGAATGGCCGAGCCGAGGCAGGCCGTTTCGCTCTCGCACACGGTGTGCAGGCATTTGCCCGTCACATCGGCCTTGATGCCCGACCAAAGCGGGCTCGACGCGGCACCGCCCGTGATGCGGAGCTCACAGCCCTCGGGGGGCGCGGCGTACTCAAGGTTGCGGCGCAGCATAAAGGCCACCGCCTCCATAATGGAACGGGCGAAGTGCGCCCTGGTGTGCCCGAGCGTTACGCCCGAAAAGCTCGCCGTGGCATGCGGATTGTAGTACGGAATGGTAGAGCCGCAGAAATAGGGGAGCATCGTCATTCCGTCACTCCCGGGAGGAACCCCCTCGGCCAGCTTATCAAGCTCGGCAAACGAGAGCTCGGAGGCGAACTGCTCACGGAACCATTTGAGCGCCATGCCCGCCGTGGCCGACCAGAGAATCATGCAGTACTTGCCCTCAATGGCGTGCAGATGGCAGGGGACGATGCTGTCGGGGGAATAGGGGGGAGGGGTATCCTTCATCACACAGATGGCCATAATGGTACCGGTCATCTCGCTGACGACCTCCTCCGAAACCGCACCGACGCCGATGTTGCCCGCAATCTGGTCAAGGGCGCCGCTCACCACCGTGATACCGCGGTAGCTGCCAACCGCCGCACCGCTTTTTGCGACACGGGGAAGTGCCCCCTCCGAGATGCCTATGTAGGAGAGCATGCGGGGCCACCACTCCATCTTGTGGATGTCATAATAAATGGTAGAGGACTGAATGGTGGGCTCTGTGACGAACTCACCCGTAAGACGGTAAAGAATCCAATCCTCCAGCATGAAGATTTTTTCTATTTTCTCAAAGACCTCGGGGGTGTTGTGCCGCATCCAGAGAAGCTTGGAGGCAGGCCACGTTGCCGTGATTTCGGGCTGGCCCGTCACCTCATACACAAGGCGGTGCCCAAAGACCTCCGCCAGCTCCTCCGCCTCGGCGGTGGCACGGTTGTCAAGCCACACAATGGCAGGGCAAAGCGGGTGCCCCTCACCGTCGGTCACAATCAGGGTTTCACCCTGCGTGTCCACCGACAGGGCGGTCACGGGGCCGCATTCCTCCGTGAGCTCGGCAATCACAGCCTCGCACATTTCCACATAGCGCTCGGCGTCAAATTCAATGTACCCCGTGGCGGGGTCGGTCATAAGGGTGTAGTTGACCGTGCGAAAGCCGCGCCTCTCACCCTTTTCGTCAAAAACCGCCGCCTTTAAGGAGGTGGTGCCGATGTCAATACCGATGTATTGCTTCATTCCGACTGCTTCCTTTTGTCTTTCGTTTGGTTTTGTTTTATCTCCTCATATGGTAGCACATTCTCCCCTTTTTGTCAATAGGATTTCGGGGAAAGACGGGTTTTTTTGCTCCTGCATTATTCACCTATATCGGCACTTTCCTTATTTCTCTTTGCTTCCCGAAAAAAAAGCGGAAATCACTTGACATTCGGACGAACCTGTGATAGTATCAAAACCGAGGGGAATATCCCCTCCTCTAACAATATCTATCAACGCCAATCAACGTGAGGTGTCTTATGAATTCTACGAAAGAAGTGCTTCTCGCCGGTCTCGGGTGTGCCACGATCACGCCTCCGCTCGGCACCCCCATATCGGGCTATTACATCCCCCGCCGTGCCGAAGGCGTTCTCGATGAGCTTGAGGCCGTTGCCCTTGCCCTTTCCTGCAAAGACAGGAGGGTTCTTCTCATTGCCACCGACCTTTTGGGTATTGAACAGGATTTCTCGCTTGCCATACGCGAGAAGGTTGCCGCCGCCACAGGTGTCAGCGCCGATGCCATTTTCCTTTCGGCCACGCACACCCACACGGGCCCTGCCTTTGATACGGACCGGAACGCCGAGCCCGCTTCCTCGGAAGGCTACATGTCCTTCCTTACCGAGCGTATCACAGAGGCTGCCCTCTCGGCGATTGCTGACCTCGCCCCTGCCAGAATGGGCTACGGCATCGGAGACGCACCCCGCGTTTCCTTCGTCCGCCGCTTCCGCATGAAGGACGGCAGTGTGCGCACCAACCCCGGGGTGAACAACCCCGACATCGTCGCCCCCATCGGAGAGGTGGACGAGCGTGTTTCGGTGCTCCGCTTTGACCGCGAGGGTGCTGATACCCTTTTGTTTGTGAACTTTGCCAACCACCCCGACGTGGTGGGCGGCCAAAAGATATCGGGCGACTGGCCCGCCCTTCTCCGCCACACGGTGGAGAGAGCCATTCCGAACACGAGATGCCTCTTTATGAACGGCGCGCAGGGTGACGTCAACCACGTGAACGTCTTCCCACGGGA
>JAZSHY010000009.1:0-20139 GCA_045533505.1 Eubacteriales bacterium
CCCCGGGGAGTAATGATAAATGCCGCTTACATCGAAAATGGTGTAGGCGGCATTTCTGTTTTTTGTTAGCTGCGATAATCGGCGGAGAGAATATCTATCGCGATCTTCGCCCCGAGCCGGAACACATACACGAAAATTGACTTTTCAGCGAGACTCACATATTCGCTCCAACAATCGTCGAACCGCTCAAAAATACCCTTTTGCTCGTCCGTCATTGTCGTCATGAGATTGTCGTGGTGCCGGGCCATGTATTCCATCAAGCGCTTCATCTCTGGCGCGTTGGTTCGGCTGTCGGTCTCCGGAGAAATATTTCCGTGCCACAATTCCTCAAGCGTACTTCTCATAAGCTCACCTCCTTGTAGCATCATACATTACCATAAGGCGGGAGATATATCAAGATAACTTTTTGTGAACGAATGTACAAATATATAGGAGCTTAAGATCTGATAATTTACGCCGAAAAAATTATCTATTTTTCAAATATACGAAAAATGTTGAAAATATTCGGAAAAGGTATTGACAAATGTTGGGTTGGGGTGTAAAATATAGTCGAAATAAATAAAAAGGAGAACAAATATGAAAGAAAAAGAAACAAATAGAGAACGCTTTGTTCGAATTGCTGAAGCCAGAACACAAAAAATTATAGATATGATTGAGTTATTGGGAAATTGTTCAAATCAGTATAACTACGAATATACTCAAAAGGACGTCGAAAAGATGTTTTCGGCAATCGAAAATGCGTTAAAGGCAAGTAAATCACGATTTACCACGGAAAGCGCAAATAAAGAAACTAGATTTAAATTTTGAGGAGGCCAATCATGAGTTTGGATTATAAAAAACTTCTTCTTGATTTATATAATGCTCCTAATGCAGACTCCGTGTATCAAATAGTACTTTCTTATGGATTGGATAGTTCCGAATACTGGAAACCATATGGAGGTATTTCAAACAATGCCGGTACTTTTGAAAACCAACAATCCTCTCCCGAAAACGCTTTAGTTGAAAAGATAACAAACTCAATAGATGCGATTTTAATGAAAGAGTGTTTGATAAGAGGAATCAACCCAAAAGATAAAAACGACCCTAATGTTCCTCAAACAATAAATGCGGCTACTAAAATGTTTTTCAATGTTGACAACGGGAAATGGGAAAACATTACTTCTGCCGAAAGAAACAAGGTAGCTCAAGATATTCAAATCATTCTTACCGAAGACAGAAAAACACCTAACGTAGCAATATATGATAACGGAGAAGGTCAAAATCCTTCTAATTTCGAAAGAACCTTTTTGTCTATTGCACAAGGAAATAAAAACGATGTTCCGTTTGTGCAAGGTAAATATAATATGGGTTCTACTGGTTCTCTTGTTTTTTGCGGTGATAAGCATCGGTATCAAATGATTATTTCAAGAAGAAATTCGAATCTTTCTGATAGCGATGGTTTAATAGGATTTACTTTGGTTCGTAGGCATATACTTACACCAGAAGAAGAACCAAAATACAAATTGACTTGGTACGAGTATTTAGTTATAAATGGCGCGATCCCCTCTATCGCTGAAGAGAAGCTTGAGCTGGGATTACATAAAACTCAGTTTGTATGTGGTTCGGTTGTAAAGTTGTATTCTTATCAATTAACGCATCCTTCTAATGCAACATTTGAGTTGTGGCGCGACCTCAATCCTTTGTTGTTTGAAGCAGCACTTCCCATGCTTATTTATGAAAATCGTAGTTGTTACAGTGGACATTCTCCTACAAAACCTATGTTGGGTAATAAAACACGACTAGCTTTAGATACAAATGAGCATATTGAATTCCAAAAAACATTCCAAATAAATTTATTTAACAGTAACATCCCTATACAAGTTTATATATTCAATCGTGAAACCGAAAATACCGAGTTTATTCGCGCAAAATCTGTTGTATATACATTGAACGGTCAAACACAAGGCTCTGAATCAAGAACCTTCATTACTCAAGATTTAGGATTTAGAAATTTAAAAAACTATATGCTTGTTTGTGTCGATTGTTCTCAGATAGGTACTACTGCTCGTCAAGAGCTGTTTATGGCATCGCGAGATAGATTGAAACAAGGCAGATTTTATAATGAACTTCGTCAAAGCATCATTGACCTTTTGTCCAATGATACTCACATCAAACAAAAAGAGCAAGAGTATAAGGGAAGAGCGTTCAGAGAAACCGGTGAGGACAAGGATATGGTCCAATCCTTGTTTTCCAAATTAAAAGGCAATCAAGATATCCGCAAGATGTTTTCGGGAAATAGTGGTGCGTTTTCGTTCTTTACTAAAAAAGTGAAGAAACCGATACCTCCCGAGGAACAAAAAGAAGAAAAAAAGAAAGAAACGAAAAAGCTGAAACGCTATCCAACATTACTTAAAATCAAGGGGTTTGAAAAGAGCACTGAGGATTTTGTTAAGGTGATTCGAAAAGGTGGAAAAGGCAAAATCATTCTTGAAACTGATGTAGAAAATACATTTCTTTCGCGTTCTGATGATGCTGGTTCTATTGAGATTACTACCCTTGATTTTGGCAAACATGGCGGTGGAGGCGGAGGACATAACTTGCCGAATGAGGATTCAACAAAATTACGCGTTCAATTCTCTGGGCCATGTGAAGGCGAAATGGAAGTGATGATCGAGCCGCGAGAAGAGGCAGAGGTTGGAGATAGTATTCAGCTTTCTATTAAAATGATTTCTTCGGCAGGGGAGCATGAGGTGGTTGCCTTTATAAAAATTGATAATGAAGCTCAAAAGCCCAAGGAACCTAAAGAAAAAACTGTTGAAGAACCGGAGCTTGCCCTTCCTAAGCTTACAAGAGTTGTTCAGTACAGCGATGACCCCGATCAGGCCAAGTGGTCTGACTGCGGAATGACATCTGACAGCATTGTTAAAACTCATATTAACAATAATGGTGCAATCGAAGAAGTGCTTATTAATATGGATTCTAATTTGGTAAAAAAGCTCATAAATGCTAAAGGCGCCAATGTTGAGAGAGTTCGTAACAAATACATCTCGTCAATATATTCTCACATTCTTATGGTATATACAACGATGTATGGATATTATTCAAAGGATGATATTGAAATAGACGAACATGTTCGCAAAGAAATTCAAGACTCTTTAAACAGTGCTGTCGAGTTTTCTTTCCAATACTATGCTAATTTCCTTTTGACATACGAAGATTTTTCAGATTAAGGCTTTGATGTAAAAAAAAGACTTTCTAAGGATTTTTCAGTATAATTATACCACAAACACCCCCGCATTTCAACGAGCTCGCTCTTATGATTTGCGGGGTTTTCTATTATGATTTTGGATTATTAAGAGCAACTGCAAGAAAACGCGAGAGGAAAGCGCTCCCCGGGGTTAAAATCAATAAGAAAACGGAATGGTTAATAAAAAAACGCAATGCTTAATAAAAAAACGGAATGAAGCACAAAAATGAAAGAACCGCCCGGGGATACACACTCGGACGGTTCTTTTATCGTTTGTTAGAGGGAAATAGGTCAAAAATAAGCGAAAAAGCGCTTGAAAATGCCCGAAAACCCTCAAAAATGCAAAAAATCAGCACGACAATTCTATCAAAATCATCGTGCTGATTTGGTCGAGGTGACAAGACTTGAACTTGCGGCCTCTACGTCCCGAACAAATACGCCATCGTTTTTTGACTACTTTTGTTGACTTTTTTGTGCTTTTTAGTCCGAAAACGATGCTTTCGGGTGCTCCCCGTCGCACTGTTTCCACGTAGTCCTAGACGCTAGATGGTCAAAGATGTGGTCAAGCCCGTTTCGGTGGGATATGGATGCTATCAGGAAATCGAGAATCCGACTCCGCATAAATTCTTTTTCTGCCGTTAGTATACCATACCTTGAAAGAATAGTCAAGCGCCTTCTCTCAACACTCAAAATTTGCATCGCAGTAGTCAAAGAAAACGCCGAGAGAAGAAACAATCTCTACAAGTGTTAACTGTGAGCGATTAAAAATCCCTCATTTTATAAATAATATTGAGGAAATATTCCCTCAAACCGTTGACAATTCCCTTATATTGTGGTATTATTTAAGGGAACGAAAGCGAGGTTAAGGTTATGAGAACATTTAACTACTCCAAAATTAACGAACAAAAATGGGATTCGGAGCTTCTCAGCTTAATAGCGGCAATCTACAAAGAAGCCGGAAAGCAGGAGATGTATCTCAAACAACGTCCCGAAGAACTCGAAAAGCTTGTTGAGATTGCAAAAGTACAAAGCACGGAGAGTTCCAATGCGATTGAAGGTATCGTTACCACGAACACGAGAATCAGGCAGATCGTAGAGGATAAGACAACTCCTAAAAACAGAGATGAGCAAGAAATTGCAGGCTACCGTGATGTGTTAAACATCATCCATGAGAGCTTTGATACCATCCCGATTACGCCTAACTATATTCTGCAGCTCCATAAAATTCTGTATAGCCATATGAACAATCCTGCGGCTGGAAGAACCAAGAGCGTGCAGAATTATATTAGCGCAACATATCCAGACGGTAGCATAAGAACACTGTTCACTCCTCTCGATCCGTTTGAAACGCCGACTGCACTCGAAAGCATATGTAACGAATTTAATCGTGTAATCGGTAACAATGAATTAGAACCGTTGATTGCCATTCCGATATTCATTCACGACTTCCTTTGCATCCACCCATTCAATGACGGAAACGGAAGAATGAGCCGTTTGCTCACGACTCTGCTTCTTTACAGAAGTGGCTTCTACGTTGGAAAATATATATCGCTCGAAGCAAAGATCGCCAAGAATAAAGATTTGTACTATGATGCACTTGGCGAAGCGCAGAACGGTTGGCACGAAGGAAATGCGGATGCAGTTCCTTTCATCAAATATCTGCTCGGCACGCTACTTGCAGCCTATAAGGATTTCGAAGATAGGTTCGCACTCGTAGAAACAAAGCTGCCGGCACTTGAAACAGTACGCCGTGCAACGATGAACAAGATCGGCAGATTTTCCAAGCAAGACATCAGGGAGCTGTGTCCTTCGCTCAGTATAAGTTCTATTGAGGGCGCACTCCGAAAGATGGTTGCCGAAGGAGAGTTAAAGCGCGAAGGTAACGGAAAGAATATTCGTTATTTTAGACTCAAATAATAACATGAAATTGGGGAACAGCGTATAACGACTATATTGCAAATGTTCCCCAATGCATATTTTAGGATAGTTCAAAATTGTGATTATGCATATTTTCGGAAGGCAACCGCCAATCCATACGCAAAATTTGCTTCGCAGTCAAACGGATTGAGAAAAAGCCATGAAAAAACCAATAAAAAGCCCAAAAATCAGGCAAACATGTGGTCAACTGAAAACAGCGGATTTTGTGGAAAATATATAGAAAAACAGCCGAAAACAAGTCAAAATAGCTTGTTTACGGCTGTTTTTTGGTCGAGGTGACAAGATTCGAACTTGCGACTTCTACGTCCCGAACGTAGCGCTCTACCAAGCTGAGCCACACCTCGGTGATTGACACTTCAAAAAGAAGAGCACGGGAAAATGCTCACTTATTATAACACATTCAAAAACCCTTGTCAAGCCGTAAAAGAAAAAATTCCGCGGAGGCGGAGCCTCCTGCCGAGGGAGGTTGTGTGGATGAGGGCGAGAGGACGAGGGAAAGGGGGGCGTATCCTTTGTGGGATAGGGCTTTTCGCCTCTGGCACACTCTTTTTGACGTCTTTCTCTTGAAAATTTTTCCCCCTTATGTTATACTAAAATGACAAATGACCTTTCTTTCCACTCTTTTTTCTTGTCCTTTCTGCTTTCGGGAGCAAAAAGAAGCCCTTCGGACTTTTATAGTAAGGTTTTGTTTACCTTTTTCTTTGGAGGATTTTTCAATGACCATGGTTCTTTTGACCGCCCTCGGAGTGGGCGGTGCTACCGTTATCGGCGCCCTGCTCGGCTTTCTCATCAAAAACCCCTCACACAGGGTGAACGACCTTCTCCTCTCGTTTGCGGCAGGAGTTATGCTGGCGGCGGCGGTATGCGGCCTCATTCTTCCTTCGCTGGATTATGGGAAGAGCTGGACGGCCCTTCTCGTGACGGTAATGGGCATCTTTGTGGGAGCGCTCTTCCTAAACATGATAGACAAGCTGGTTCCCCACCTTCACCGCCTGTCCGGTATTGACGAGGAGGCCCACCCAGAAAAAAACACCGCCCTTAACAAGGTCATGCTCTTCGTCATTGCGATTGCCATTCACAATTTCCCCGAGGGGATTGCCGCAGGCGTCGGCTTCGGCACAGGGAATGTGGCGCATGCCCTTATGGTGGCTATTGGAATTGCCCTGCAGAATATTCCCGAGGGGCTTGTCGTCATCGCACCCATGCTTGCTGCGGGTATCGGACGCCGCCGAGCCTTCCTGATAGCACTCGCCACCGGTCTTGTTGAGGTAATCGGTGCCCTGCTCGGCTACCTCGGCGTGCAGATTGCCACCGTGGTTCTCCCCTTCGCGCTCTCCTTTGCGGGCGGCACCATGCTGTACGTTATCAGTGATGAAATGATTCCCGAAACCCATTCACACGGGAATGAACGCGGGGCAACCTTCCTGCTGCTTTGCGGCTTTGCGGTCATGCTGGCCTTCGACTTCCTTTTGGGCTGAGTCCTTTTAAAAAGACCTCATACACGTGAAAAAAACGGAAATACTAAATAAAAAAGGAGAATGAACATGGCTATTCTTACCCTTCGCGAGGACACCTTTGAAAGTGAGGTTCTGCAAAGCAGCGGCCTCGTTCTTGTTGACTTTTATGCCGATTGGTGCGGCCCCTGTCGCCTGATGGCTCCGATTCTCGACGCGCTCTCCGAGGAGCACCCCGAATACAAAATTGCCAAGGTAAACGTGGACAGGGAGCCGGGGCTTGCCTCCGCCTTTTCGGTGACAAGCATTCCAACACTTATCGTCTTCCGTGACGGTAAGCCGCTGAAAACCGTTGCCGGGGCAAGACCTAAGGCGCAGCTGCTTTCGCTTTTGCAGGAGGTTTGAGATGGAGGTCAAGCGGCTTGTGATTCTGGGGGGCGGCCCCTCAGGCTATACCGCCGCCCTCTATGCCGCGCGTGCGGGGCTTGAGCCCCTCCTGCTCGAAAGGCTCGCCGCGGGCGGTCAGATGGCCCTGACACCCTTGATTGAAAATTACCCAGGCTTCCCCGACGGTATCGACGGCTTCACCCTCGGCGATGCCATGAGGCGCGGGGCCGAGCAGCACGGTGCCGTTTCCGAAAGCACCGAGGTCCTCTCCTGCCTGCTCACGGAGAGCCCCAAGCGTATTGTCACCGACAGCGGCGAATACCTTGCCGATGCCGTGATTATTGCCACGGGAGCCGAGCACCGCAGGCTCGGGCTCCCCGACGAGGAGCGCCTTCTCGGGCGTGGTGTCGGATACTGCGCCACCTGCGACGGTATGCTCTACCGCGGCAAACGGGTTTCGGTTGTGGGCGGAGGAAACACCGCCGTCACCGACGCTCTCTATCTTGCGGGCATTGCCGAGCACGTCACTCTTATCCATCGGCGTGCAAGCCTTCGGGCTGAGAAGCGGCTTGCCGAGCAGCTTCTCGCCAAGCCTAACGTGACCGTCCTTTGGGAGCGCGAGGTTGTCGGGCTCTCGGGAGATACCGCACTTTCCTCCGTCACCCTGCGCAGCACAAAAACAGGAGAGGATGAGGTCCTCGAAGCCGCTGCCCTCTTCATCAGCATTGGACAGATTCCAAAAACCTCTCTCTTTGCGGGGCAGCTCGCTCTCGATGAGGCAGGCTACCTTGTAGCGGGTGAGGATACCGTGACAAGCCTACCCGGCGTTTTTGCGGCAGGCGATGTGAGGACGAAGCCCCTCCGCCAGATTGTGACCGCCGTGGCCGACGGTGCCACCGCCGCCCATATGGCCGAAGCCTATCTGAACGCACAGACGGGAGAACAGAAATAATCTGTTCCCTGCCGCCCGAAAAAATTTGCAGGAACACTCGCAAAGTGCCAGATTTTTGGAAAAAATTCTTAATTTTCATAGGAAAAGAGGCGGTTTTATCCGCCTCTTTTTAGCACTCTTTTTTGCGGAGTGCTAAAATTCACATTGCGTTCATACAATATCTTATCTTTGTTTGCAACTTGGGTGTATCATAATCTTGTCGGAGCACAAGACTCTGCCGACAGAAGGAAGGGTTAAGAATGAACACAGAAAAGCTGACAAAAAAGAGTATAGATGCCCTGCGCGCCGCCGAGCGCATTGCCGCCGAAAACGGCAACCAAAGGGTGGAGCCTATTCACCTCTTATCGGCGTTTTTAGAGGATAGAGAGGGGCTCATTTTCGGCCTTTTCGGCAAAATGGGGTGCCAGCCGCAGGAGCTGGCCGACGAAGTCGAGAAGGCGATTGCCGCGCTACCGAAGATTTCGGGAAGCGGGGCGGGCAGCCGCTATCTCTCTCCCCTTTTTGAAAGGCTCATCGCCGCTGCCGAGAGAGAAGCCGCCAAGATGAAGGACAGCTATCTTTCCGTGGAGCATCTTTTCCTCGCCATGCTTTCGCTTTCGGACAGAACCCTTGACAAAATCTTCGCGCAAAGCGGGATAGGGCGCGATGGCTTTCTCACGGCACTGCGCGAGGTAAGGGGGAGCCGCACGGTCAACACCGACAGCCCCGAGGAGAGCTACGATGCCCTTGCCAAATACGGCACAGACCTCACGCGCCGCGCACGGGAAGAAAAACCGGACCCCGTGATTGGCCGCGACGACGAAATCCGCAACGTCATTCGTATTCTCTCGCGCAAAACCAAGAACAACCCCTGCCTTATCGGCGAGCCGGGTGTCGGAAAAACCGCCATTGCGGAGGGGCTTGCCCAGCGAATTGTGCGCGGCGACGTCCCCGACACTCTGAAGGATAAAACGCTGTTCTCCCTGGATATGGGGGCCCTCATCGCCGGGGCCAAATTCCGCGGTGAATTCGAAGAGAGGCTGAAGGCAGTGCTTGATGACATCAAGGCCTCGGAGGGTAAAATCCTGCTCTTTATCGATGAGCTGCATACCATTGTGGGGGCGGGCAAGACCGAGGGCGCGATGGACGCGGGGAATCTTCTCAAGCCCATGCTGGCGAGAGGAGAGCTGCACTGCATAGGTGCCACCACGCTTGACGAATACCGCAAATATATCGAAAAGGATGCGGCCCTTGAGCGCCGATTCCAGCCCGTTCTGGTTTCGGAGCCGACGGTAGAGGATACGATTGCCATTCTGCGCGGTCTGAAGGAACGGTATGAGGTCTTTCATGGCGTGAAAATTCATGACCGCGCCCTGATTGCCGCCGCTACCCTCAGTGACCGCTATATCGCTGACCGCTTTCTGCCCGACAAGGCGATTGACCTTGTGGACGAGGCCTCGGCCCTTATCAAGACCGAAATGAATTCGATGCCTACCGAAATGGATGAAATTTCTCGCCGCATCATTCAGCTGCAAATTGAGGAGGCCGCCCTCGAAGGCGAGAAGGATTCGCTCTCGGTTAGCCGCCTCCGCGCCGTGACCGAGGAGCTTGCTTCGCTCTCGGAGGAATTTGACGCCATGCGCGCGAGATGGGAAAACGAAAAGGAAGGCATCTCGCTCCTGCAACGCCTTCGTGAGCAGCTGGAGGACGCCACCGCCGAGATGGAACGGGCGCAAGGGAACTACGACCTTGCCCGCGCTGCCGAGCTTCGCTACGGCAAAATCCCCGAGCTGCAAAGACAGCTTGAGGAGGCCGAGAAAAAAAGCCAAAGGGAGGACACCCTTCTGCGCGACGAGGTGACGGAGGAGGAAATCGGAAAAATCGTCTCCCGCTGGACGGGCATTCCCATCACAAAGCTTATGGAGGGTGAGCGCGAAAAGCTCCTCGGCCTCCGCGACATTCTTCACCGCAGGGTGGTGGGCCAGGACGAAGCCGTCAGCCGTGTGAGCGAGGCCATTCTGCGCTCGCGCGCGGGCATTCGTGACCCTGAAAGGCCGATTGGCTCCTTCCTATTTCTCGGCCCCACAGGTGTTGGGAAGACCGAGCTTGCCAAGGCCCTTGCCGAGGCCCTCTTTGACGATGAACGCAGCCTTATCCGCTTTGATATGAGCGAATATATGGAGAAGCACACGGTGTCGCGCCTTATCGGCGCGCCTCCCGGCTACGTCGGCTACGACGAGGGCGGCCAGCTCACCGAGGCCGTCCGCCGCCGCCCCTATGCCGTCCTTCTTTTTGACGAGGTGGAAAAGGCGCACCCAGACGTCTTCCACGTCCTCCTTCAGGTGCTGGATGACGGGCGTATTACCGACGGGCAGGGGCGCACCGTCAATTTCAAGAACACCATCATCATTCTCACCTCCAACCTCGGCTCGGACATCATTCTTTCCGGGATTGACGACACGGGCAACCTCGGAGAGGAGGCCAAGGGGCTCCTCGACGCGCTCCTGAAGCAAAGCTTCCGCCCCGAATTTCTCAACCGCCTCGATGAGATTGTGACCTACAAGCCCCTCACTCGAGAAAATATCGGCGCCATTGTGCTCCTGCTTCTTGCCGAGCTTGAGAGGAGGCTTGCCGACAAGCAGCTGACGCTCACGCTCAGCGATACCGCGAGGGAGCATATCGTTTCCTCGGGCTATGACCCGATTTACGGCGCAAGACCGCTGAAGCGATATATCGGCACCCACATCGAAACCCTGCTTGCGAGAAAAATTATCGGCGGCGAGGTGAAGGCGGGGGACACTCTGCACATCGACTACAACGGCAGGGAATTCACCGTCTGAGACGGAAAAACGGCAGATTTCTGCCGTTTTTCTTGTATTCTCTCGCCCCCTGTGCTATAATAAAGAAAAAAAGGAGAAATCCTATGAGCCGAAAAGAAACCGGGGAGCCCCTCTTCCCAAGCCTTGAGAAAGAGCCTGCCGAGCGTCTTGTCGCACTTCTTCTTGGGCGGGGGCTGCATATTGCCTTTGCCGAATCCTGCACGGGCGGTCTCCTCGCCGCAGGGCTTGTGGCGGTTCCGGGTGCCTCGGGCGTTCTTGATGCCTCGCTCGTCACCTATGCCAACGAGGCAAAGACCTATCACCTCGGCGTCCTTCCCGAAACGCTTGCCGCACACGGCGCCGTCTCGGAGGAGGTGGCGGGCGAAATGGCGGCAGGGGTAGCCGCGCTCACCTCGGCAGAGATTGGGGTGGCGGTTTCGGGAATCGCGGGGCCTGATGGCGGCACGGAGAAAAAGCCAGTGGGCACGGTTTGCTTCGGCTTTTCGGTTTTGGGGAAGGTCCGTACCGAAACCCTTCGCTTTGGTAGCCTCGGGCGCGCGGGCGTGCGTGCCGCAGCCGTGCGGCATGTGTACGAAAGCCTGATTGCCGCACTCGATGACGAAGCAAAGTAAGCTTTACAAAAACAGCAATTTTCCTGTAAAAAGCTGTCAGAGCCGAAGGTTCCCACGCATAAAAAAGCTGTCAGAGCCGAGGCTCTGACAGCTTTTTTATGAAATGCTCCTCATTCCTTACTCTTTCTTTTTCTCCTGCCAAAGAGCTGGCGACGGAAAAGTATCAGGTTCATAACGAGGAAGAAGGCCGCCAAAATAGCAAGGGTAAGGGCGGGCTCGGAAGGAGCCAGATTTGCAAGAAGCATAAGGGGGAAGCCAAACAGTATCGCGGGGAAATTCTGATATACAAGGTTATCGGCAGCGGGTGTTTGGTAGTCGGGGTCAATTTCGCGCAGGAGAATGATTCCCGTAGAGGCGGTGCCTGTCAGCATGCCGTACATCACAAGGAATTGCTCCTCGGTATAGGAGGGGAACAGCCTGCGCGCCACAAAACGATTGTAAAAATAGGTGAGGATGGCGCCGAGCCCGCCGAGGACAAGCAAAATCCACCAGTAGCCCGCGACAAGCTCAAGGCGAATGGCGGCAATCCCCGCTACCACCATAATGTCGAAGCAGAAGCCGCTGACACGGTCCATAAGGAAGCCGTTGACATACTGCTTTTTCATAATACCGCGGCGGCGCATAATATTGCAAGCGGTGCGGAATATCGTTGCCACCAGAACACCGATAAGGAAATTGAAGCCGTAAAGGAGGGTTTCCAGTGAGGGCAGCACCTTGGAAAGCAAAATCATAAGTCCGTGGGCCAGCATATAGGCGCCGAACACAAAGCCAAACTGTATCGAGAGCTTATCGACGCTTCCGTTCATCGGGATTTCGTCCTCACCCTGTATCTCATCGGCTTGCATGGCAGAGGTCCTTTCGTCCTCATGGATAATCACCTTTCCGCGGCGCTTGAGAATATTAAGATGAATGACGCCGCCGATGGCAGCCGAAAGGAAGCCGAGGGCTGCAATGGTAAGACCGAAGCTACGCCCCCCCACGAAGCCGTGGTCGGTTTCGTAAATGGTGCCGTAGTTCAAGGCCTGCCCCGTCCCCTGCCCGTAACCGAAGGGAAGCAGGAGCCCCGCGGCAGGGAAAAGTTCCGATATAAGGAAAGAGAGGAGAAGCGTAATGCCAAGCCCGAGAATTGCCTGCATAAGATAGGTGGCCACCGTGGTGACACCCGTGTCGAAGATTTCTCCGCCGCGCACCAGATTATGCTTGGTTTTGGGGGATTTGAAGGCTGTGGCAATAAAGCCGAGGGCAAGGGCGTGATAGGTGATGACCTCAAGCTCGGCGGCTCCGTTCCCGCCAAAATAGGCGGTGTTGAAGAAAACGTCACCCGTGATAAGCTCATAGAGCGACGCAAGAATCAAAAGCATCGCGCCGCCAAGCACCGAGGTCGGTATGAGAGAATCACGCAAGAAGGGAGTTTTCTTCTTGACAATGTTTGCGACAAGAAGGCTGATGAGCAGGGTGCCTATCAGCGTGATAAAGCCCCATGCACTAAATTCCCAAAAATTCTGCATAGCGGTTTCCTTCCCTTTCATTTTTCACTCTGTAATAAAGATTCATATAGCGGAGGGCGCAAAAGCGCTTGTCGCCCTTTATCTGAAAAATACGACTCCCTTTATAAAGGTTCAGCTTGTTACGCCCCAGCACCGAGGTAGCGGAGAGCTCCTCGTAGAAGAAGACCAGTGTCTCCCCCTCGGTGCGAAGCTCATAACGGTCAGCATAGGCGGAAAACAGAACGCCTGCACCGAGCCGAAGCTTTTTCTTATAAGGAATTTCCTCAAAAAGCATGACCGTGTCCTCAAAAAGAGGCGTGTCACCGTACGGAGAAAGGTCAAGCTCACGCATGGCCGAGGACTGAGCCCGATACCACTCTCCCACCGAACGGTAGGGGAAGGGTCTGTCCACCCCGCGAAGCTCCTTATTCTCCGAATATTCCACACGGCGGCGGCAGGAGGTACAGGTGATGTAGGCCCCCTCGCTCACAAGGCGTGTCATGCCGCAGTCGGGGCAGTAGTAAAGGGCACGCTCCATATATTCGGCGCGGCGCGGGTGGCGGAACACCTCCTCGGAGGGCGCGCTCTCATCCACAAAAAGCTCGCGCGAGATAAGCGCAAACAGCTCGGCATCGGTCATGGCGGCTATCTCGGACGGCTCAATCACACGGCGAACACCCGCACGCATGCGCCCACGACGAACCGCATCGCTCCATCTCGGATGCACGCCGTAGCCACCCTCAATGCGGAAAAGCGCAAGTGGGAGGCCGAGCGAGCGCACAAACGGTGCAACAGACTCCTTCATATCGCCCGTGGCACCGCTGTACGTGCGGTTCCCCTCAGGGGCGAGCGCAATGGTCCCGCCCTCGCGCGAAACGCGCATAGCCGTCACCACGGCACGCACGTCGGTCATGGATTTTCGGATGGGAATAGGGGCCGCCAGCCAAGCGATGAGGCGCGAGAGCCACCCCTTGGTAAACAGGTCCTCGCTCGCCAGGTAGTAAACAGTGCGGCGAAGCGAGAGAGAGATAAAGAACTGGTCGAAGGCGGTTTGGTGATTGGTAAGAACCAGAACCTGCCGCCTGTCACGGAAGCGGTCTATGCGGATACGGTAGCGCAGGACAATCACGGGGCGAAGCAAGAGCCGAAGGAGAAGCTGGACGGGCCCGTGCTGCCATCGACGCCATGGCTTTTTCCTGTTTTTTTTCTTTTCCATATGGGTTCCTCCGAATGCTTTTTGCGTCGGCCACGGCGGCCAACCCGTCAAAGCAAGGTCTATTATACCATAAAAACACAAAAAAAGCAAGCAGCAACTTCCAAAAGCAAAAGGAGCCCCCTCGCAAGCACTGCGAGGGGGACTCCTTTTGCTGTCAGGCATCCTTGCGGAGGTCGTCGTCGCGTATCTCACCGAGAGGGCAAAGGAGAGGATGCTCCTTTGCCAGCTCGTTGCGCACGGGAGCGTAGCAATAGCCCTCGCTGCGCATATAGGCATTCCAGCGGATATGCTCTACGCGCCCGATGGCGAGCTTTTCCTCCTCGCTCCTTTCTCCCCACGGCGTATTGACACCGGGGAGCGAGAGATAGCCAATCTCCTCAAGCTTCTCGCGCAGTCTCTCGTGCAGGGCCTTGGAGATAGAGGAACGGTAATTGTACTCCACCATCCAGTAGGAGGCACCGAAGTCTTGCTCAAGCTCTGCCACGCGGCGCGCAATTGTGCGCTGTGCGCGGCGCTCCTCACGCTCCTCTGCCGTGCGGCGGCGCAGAAAACGGAGGCGGCATGCGGCCTCGGTGCCGCGCGCGGCTTCCTCACGGGCAGCATAGCGCCCTGCCTCGTCAAGGATACGGTGTGCCTCCCTGTCTGCGGTGGAATAGCGCAGGTGAACGCGAAGCCCCGCATCGGCAAGGTAAGAATCAAGGAGGGTATCCACCGAATAGAAGGAATCAAGGTCGCCGACCATATGTAAGCGGTAGCCCCTTCCCTTCTTCTTGATGCCGTCCACCTTATCCTCCTCGTCCTTGCCCTCGATTTCGGTGTGCCAGCTCATGCCCATGCTGCCTGCCACGTCCGAATTGTATACCACAGCTTCTATATCGGGCATAAAGGGCAGGTCCTTCGATTCCATATGCGCGCGGAGGGCGGTAGCTACCGTAATATTGTCCTCATCGTTGCCGAGCGAAACAAAGATATGCGTGGGCGTTCCGCACGCATCAAGCCTTTGCCAGAACGCCTCCGAGCCTACGTCAATGCCGCTTTGAATATCAATCGTGTAGTGTGCCTCGCCCTCCTTAGTGCTCCCACTCATGGCAAAAAGCTCGGGGCAGCTGAGGCGCATGCCCGCGGCGGCGTTTTCGTCCCTTTCGAAGGCGGTAATCCTGAGGGAAAAGCCGGGAATCTGACCGTACCACGAAAGTGCCTTCAGCATTTCGCGCCCGTATCGCCCAAGGCCGATAATGACCGAATGAATCTCGTTTTCATGATAGCGGCGCGCTGTTTGAAAAAGGCGCACGCCGTAGCGGTCAAGGTTGTGGTAGACAAGCTCCTGTATGTCGTTCACCCGCACGACACGAGCCATGTCGGAGGGGTGCTTGCCTTTTCTCTTAAGGTCGCAGGTAAAGAGAAGCTCACTCTGCTTGCTGTCCGAAAAGATGAAAAGCGAGGTTTTTTTCGTGTCATACTCCCGCATAATGGCGGCGGCATGGCGCAGCTTCTCCTCTTCGTTATCCCCGATAAGATAAAACCGACGGGGGCGGGTGCTGAGCCTTGCACCGAAATGAATGGAGGCAAGGTCCTTGCGGAAGAAAATGGCCCCCAGCCGTGCCGCGGCATCGGCAAGGTCATAGTGTACCTCATCCTCCTTATCCACAAGGTCGGTAAAGACCACAAGCGCACGGGGAAGGAAGTGGTGGCGCGCCCTATCCTCATTCACAATGCTTGTGGCAAGGGCGAGGCTCCTCTCATTCAGCTCGGAAAAAATATGTGCGGTTTGAAAGGGAGAGAAGAAATAGCGGACGCTTGCCGAGGCGTTCTTGACAAAGGAAAGAATAAAGCCGAAGGTGAGAAGCGGAGGAATACCGTGCAGAAAAACACCCAGCACACGATACTGCGAAAGAAGCTCGGGGCAAAAGGCCTCCACCGTATTCATCACATCAAAATAATCACCGTCAATCGCGAAAAGGCGGATGGTGTTGTAGAGCGAGCCGAGAATCGCCGAGAGAAGCGTGCTTGCCGAGGAGCCACCCCCAAGAAGCGAGAGAGAGATGGGCAGAAAGAAGAGAGTTGCCGAAAAAAGCGTGCCCACCACAAGCACGTGGTAAGGCGAAATGCTTATCCTCGTACGGCGAAGAAGAGGCGCGCCCAGAAGGGCTGCCGCAAAGGAGACAGCGAGCGTAATCAGTGAGGCGTAGAAAAAGGGCTCAAACAGCATAATGGGTACTCCTCTATTCCTTTACGATTTTGTAGCCGAGCTTCAGAATAAGCTTCAGGGTTTCCTGCGAGGTGCGTCGGTCATACTCCTTTTCCTCCTCCGAAAGCTCCTCATAAGGAACCAGGCAAGGATGCTCACGGCGCGCATCGTCGCGCACGGGGCCGTACCGCCACCCCTCACGAAGGCGCGAGGCCGCCCACACCTCATGGGTGTTCCTGGCAAGCTGCTCGCTAAGCTCCCTTATGGCAGCATCCAACACGATGCTATCGGTATCCTCAGGCTTTGGCGTATACATACGGCTCTCCTTTTTTCTTCGTTTTATACTATTATACTTCTTTTCTCTCCCTCTGTCAATCGGGAAGTGCCGCTGCGAAAAAAAGCACGCCCCTCTCTCCCTTTTTACTGTCACGGGGATTGCAAAGAGCACGCGTTTGTGCTACAATGGACAGGAATTACAAGAAAGGGAGGCCTCACCCGTGAAAAAAGAGACTCTGCCGCTTCTCTCTCTCATTGCCTCTATGAGCATTTTCGGCACGCTCGGCGTCGTGCGCCCCCTGATTCCCTTGGGCTCGGGCACCGTTGCACTCTGCCGTGCCGTTATCGGCGGGCTTATGCTTCTCTTCCCCCTGCTCCTCCCCTCAAAGCGAGGGGCACTCAGGGGCGTGCGCCCCCATTTACCCCTCCTTTTCCTTTCGGGAGCGGCCATCGGCTTCAACTGGATTCTTCTCTTTGAGGCCTATCGCTACACCAGCGTGGCGGTGGCCACCGTCAGCTATTATACCGCCCCCCTCTTTCTGCTTCTCGGCGCTGCCCTCCTCTTTGGCGAGAGGCTGCCGCGGATATCGCTCGTCACCATGCCGCTTGCCCTCCTCGGACTTTTGCTTGTTTCGGAGCTTCTTTCGGGCGCTGTAGGCGCTTCCTCGCATCTTTTTGGGGTGGCGCTCGGTTTGGGGGCTGCCGTTTTGTATGCCACCGCCGTGCTCTGCAACAAAAGGCTCGGCGACCTCGCGCCCGACGTGCGCACCTTTTGCCAGATGGCATCGGCTGCGCTTGTCCTCCTCCCCTACGTCCTTTTGCGCGAGGGGCTCTCGCCCCTCCTTGGGCTTACCACCCCTGCCCTCCTCTGGCTCCTTACGGCAGGCATCCTTCACACGGGCATTGCCTATCTTCTCTACTTTTATGCCGTGGGCTCGCTCGGCACGCTGAGCCTTGCGGTTTTCAGCTATCTCGACCCCATTATTGCGGTGCTTCTCTCCGCCCTTGTGCTTCGGCAGGAGCTTTCGCTCCTCACCGTCATCGGTATCCTTTGCGTGCTCTTGTCAGCAGCCTTCACCGAGCTCATCCCGAGCCGAAGGCACAAGAAGGAGCCTCGGCAATAAAAGAACACAGCCCACAAAGTCAAAAAGGGAATGGCACTGTGAGAACAGTGCCATTCCCTTTTTTGCCCTTACAAGGGCGGGGGTGGCGATGCTGAGCCTATGTCAGGCTTACTGGGAAAAATTCGGATACACAAGGTGGAACCATTCGCTGTAATCGAGGTTCCATGTGGGGCCGGAGGAAATGGCGGCTGCCTCAACCGCCTCCCGTACCGTTGTCTGTACCGATGTCTCCAGTGTCAGGTTAGCGTCAGACGCCCCCGCCGCGGCAATCGTTGCCCACGCCCCGTCCGAAAGCGAATAGTCGAAGGCAAGCTTCGCATAGGGAAGAAGGGCGTCGTAGGAATAGAGGAGGAGGTTGTTCTCCTTCTTGGAGGAAGGAAGGTAACCAAAGTAGCCAAGCTCCTCAAGCCTGTCGTTCAGAACCTTCATGTAGTTGCTCACATTCTTCGATTTGTAACGGCCTCCCACCTGCTCGTATTCGGGTGTGCCGCCGAAAACGAGGTTGTTCATCACCACACAGTGGGCTCCTGCGCGGCGCCCCCTTTCGATGGCGGCAATTTCCTCATAGGTGAGCGTGAAGGGACCGTCCACCACAATATCCCTTGCCTCGGTTGTCACAACGCGAGGACGCATGGAGCTCTCTCCCTCCTCAAGGTACTGATACGGGGGAACCGTGATGACGGTGCCCACGTCTATCCCCTCAAAGGTATGGCTCTTACCCGAGAGATACCACGGCACATAGAAATATTTGATGTGGTAGTCAATCGCATCGTTCGGGTCGGCGTTGGCCTGATTGCGGAAATCCAGAAGCATCCTGGTGACCTTGAGGGTGTTGATGTATTCGGGAGCGCGGGCGCACCACGCATCCCTGTCGCACTGCCTGAGGTAATAGTTCACCTCGTTGCGCTTGAACTCGTACCATACAAGGCCGCACTCGGATTGGCTGAGAATCGGCTGGAGCCCCAGAAGTCCGTTGGGGTTCACCTGTCTTTGCTTTTCGCCGTCATAGGCAACGGGATACCATTTTTCATACGAATTCACGGTCTCCCCGCCATGGTAGTAGAAGTGAGCCGATTCCAGAAGAGAGTCGCCGTCATAAGCACCTGCATAGGTGCCGTCGTTTTCAAACGAGGCATTGGAGCCTGCCGAAAGACGCTCGGCGGGGTTGCGCAGAATGATGAGATTTCCGTAAGCAACGTTCCCCCAGCCCGACGAGGAATACCACGCGGTATTGTGGTCCGAGAGAGAATGCAGGGCGGAAAACACGTTGTAATACATATAGTTCCCGTTGCACATGGTGTCGTTATAGACCGCGTTATGGGTAGCGGAGAACATATGGAAGAGGTTGTAGCGGTAATGGTTTGCGCGGGAGAGAGGGCCGGAGGCGTAAATCATGCCGCCATCCGTCGTGGAATTGCTTCCGCCCTCAAAGCGGTTATATTCCACAATTGCCTCTATGGCCGAATCCACGTAAATCGTTGTGTTATTGAAATAGTTGTGAGAAATCACAGGGCGGCAGCCGCCGAAATACATGGCCTCCTGCACCTTCGGATGATGCACGATATTGTTCTGGAACACATACTCCGAGGGCTCAAGGGTCAGGTTGGTCGACCAGCTTCCAAACACAATACAGGCAAAATAGGCCGCCGAGAAATCCGAATGGATGACCGCTACCCGTTTGCCGCCCGTGGCCTCAAGGTTCGCGCGCTTCATATTGCGGAAGGTACAGTTCTGCACCACAACGTTTTCGCTGTCGGTTATCACAAGACCGCTTCGGGAGGAGCCGTCAAAGCAAAGACCGTCCACCACAAGGAAGGAGAGCCCTGTGCCCTTCACCAAATCGTGGGTGGCAACACCGGCAAGCCCCACCGTGGTGGCCGAAAGCTCGCTGTGCTCGGCCTTCGGATAGAGATAGATGTTGCCCGTCTCCTTCTCGTAGAACCATTCGCCGGGGGCGTCCAGCGCCTCTACGGCATTGAAGAGGAAGAAGGTGTTGCGCCCCGCCGCGCTGTTGGCGGAGGGGTTGCAGCCCCATTCAATGTTCGGCTGCACCGATTTCAGCGAATAGTAGCCGTCCTCCTTCGGGGTACCGAGATAGGGGGTTTTGCCGGATTCTGGAGACCAGAGGTTGCCGTCCTCGTCGTGCGCCCAGTAGGCACCCTCGGTTTCCAGCGCGAGGTTGTAGTAGTATTCCTCCCAGCCCGAATAGGTGGAGCCGTAGAACCATATGTCGCCCGTATTCACCCAGGAGAGAATTTCTTCACCGTAGTGATAGAGGCTGTTCTTGTCGTTCTCGTTATCCCTTTGGTTGAGAACGCGTAATTCCCAGCCCACCATCCAGGTGTCGGGGTCCTTCCCCGCCGCCGCCGCGCGCTCCTCCCACGGGAGGCGGAGTGTCGACTGTGGAAGGGTTACTGTGCCCGTGCAATAGGTATGGGTGAAATAGGCAAGCTCAAGCGGA
>JAZSHY010000031.1:0-116291 GCA_045533505.1 Eubacteriales bacterium
AGCGGCTTCTCCTCCACAGAGAGCGTTTCCTCGCCGCGCCTGATGGCAAGCACAAGCTTACCCAGCGCACGGAAGGCGCGCGTCATACCGCCGCCATAGACGATGCTTGCCTCGCCCCCCGAGAGGGTGAGACGGAGAATGTTTTCCTCTACCTCGGTGAAGCTGACGGCAACATCGGCCTCCTCGCGGCTCTCTGCCGTCATGAGGGCGAGGTCCTCCGCGAGGACGGCAAGGCCTTTGCGAAGGCCTTCGGGTGCGTCAAAATAGTAGCGTTTCATAAGAGAACTCCTTTTGGTTTTATATAAGTTTCATAAAAATGGAATAAAACAGGATTTGTCGGGCGCTGTGCGCGGCTTTCGCAGCACGTGCTCTATTCGGCGTCGGTTTTCTTGATTTTCAGCAGGAAGCAGCCTGCCTCCGAGGGCTCTGTGCCCTCTCTCCTCTCGCGCTCCACATAAAGAACACGATATCGCGCCTCGGCTCCGCCCGAGGTGAGCACGAGGGTGTCACCTCTGTCAAGATAAGCAAGCTCGGGCTTTTCCTCGACAAGGAAGGAGGGGCTCGCTGCCGCCTTGCGGAATACGGCCTCCTCCACCTCAAGGGTAATGACCTCGGCAAGCTCGGCGCGTGTCAGGGGGTGAAAGTCCTCTCCGTAGAATTCCTCCTCGGGTGCAGGGTAGCGGCTCTCCTCGGCGAGGTCAAAGGCAAATCTCGCGTAATCGTAGGGGCCCTCATATCCGTAGGCCTCTGCCATAACACCGCCCCAGCCGCGCTCCGAGAAGGTGCGCATGGCTCCGTCCGAAAGCACGGGCGCACAAAGGAAGGAGTTCTGATGGTCCCAGCCCGAAAAGAGATAGCGGCGCTCACGGACCTCGTCCACAATCGCGGCGTATTCGGCAAGGGTGACGTCCCCCGGGTCCATCACCGAGGAGTTGTCATAGTGCGTCCAGCCGACGACCTTCCATTTCATAAGAGAACCTCCTTTTTGGGGGACATTAAAAGCAATAAGCGAGGGGGGCGTTCTCGCCTGATGGCGAGCCCGCCGCTCGACAAGACCCGGCTCGCCTTTGTGTGCAAGCACCCACGCCGAGCTTGTCTGTCCCGCTACGTTTGTCTTACTTGCGAGTAAGACAAGCCACGCTCTCGACGTGGGTCAAGACGACAAAAGGTATATTTTTGCGCCAAAAACGGGGGTTGTAAAGCCAAAAGGTATATTTTTATTTCACGGATATATCTTCAAATGTTATGGAGAAAACATATCTTTCGCCTTTTGCGTCCTCTATTTCCACTTTAAACTTTCTGGCAGTATTCCTCAAAGCACATTCCTTTATCTGTTATTTCTTGCGCAATTGAGAGCGAGTCTATGTAACGATAATGCCAAGGCTCATAGGCGATTTTGGTAATAGCTTCCTTGCCCCTAGGGTATCTTAAAATAAAGCCGTATCGGGGAAGCTTTTTCTGAATGATTTCAAATAAATAGTCTACGCTTAAAAGCTCCTCCATTGTGCGATAGAGCTTACCCTCCAACAAGATTCCCACATCAATTGCAAGGCCGGTATGATGCTCAGAATAGCCCGGTTTTGCAACATATTTTTTTGCATAATCCAAACCGAATTTTTCAAAATTGCTTTTAAAAATTTTTTCCTGCTGTTCGATTGTTCTGTAGGACCCAAGGAGTACAGTTTGAATGCCATCATTTTTCAAAACATCTTCCCGCAGAGCACAAAAGGCATCGTAGGTTTTTTTCTCGATCTGAAATTGATTACCGGCAATATTCTCGCTCGGGATTAGTTCAACCGTATCTTCAAAACCGTTAGGAAGTCTGTTGTCTTCATTTACCAGCACGAAATAATTTGGATTTTTTGTCTCACTCATAATTGCACCTCGCTTATTTTTTGATAAGGATACACTTTTGTCTGTTGCTTCCTTAAGCAGGAATCTGTCAGCGAGCTCGATATATTTCTCGCTATGCTCGAAATTCAATATATGCTCATTTCGTTCACATTCGATATAGATATGTGCCACCGCTTGCCCCGCAGGGTATATCGAATTGCGAAGCAACATATCGAGCCGCAGGCGGCAATCGAGCGACGCGTCAGTGGCGCATATCGACGTCGAGTCGTCGTGTGAGAGACACGACGGACTCGACGTGCCCTGTCCTCGGGAACATATATTCCGTGAAGGATGTATGTCGCTCTCGCGCCGAGGGCGTGACACGATACGTCGAGGGCGTGTTACGTTCTCGCCACTTGGCGAGCCCTAAAAAATCTCGAAGTCAAGCTATCCCTTCGTGCAAGCACGACGGCTATCTTGCCATCGGATTTTCGCGTTTGTCTTACTTGCGAGTAAGACAAACCACACTCTCGACGTGCCCTGTCCTCGGGAACATATCGAAGGGGGTGACCTCGCCTGCCGCAAAGCCGTGTGCCGTGAGGTAGGCGACGTCGCGGGCAAGGGTAGTGGGGTTGCAGGAAATGTAGACAATGCGTGAGGGGGCAAGGCCGACGAGCGTGGCGAGGAGCGCTTCATCGACGCCGGCGCGCGGCGGGTCGAGAAGAACCACGTCGGGGCGTTCGATTCCCTCTCTTGCAAGAATGGCGGGGAGCTCGGCGGCATCGCCTACGGCAAAGGTCGCGTTTTGGATTCCCGCCGCTTCGGCGTTTTGCCTCGCACAGGCAATGGCCTCGGGTACAATCTCCACCCCGAGCAGCCGTCGGCAGCCAGATGCCATCGAAAGCCCGATGCTCCCCGTGCCGCAGTACAGGTCAAGAAGAACCTCGCTCCCCGTGAGGGCAGCCTTTCTTGCCGCCTCCGCATAGAGAAGCTCGGCGGCATCGCGGTTCACCTGATAAAAGGCGGCGGGGGAAATCTTCAGCCTGACGCCTGCGAGGGTATCGGTTATGCTGTCCCGACCAAAGAGCGTGACAAACTGCTTGCCGAGAATGACGTTTGTGTTGTCGGGGTTTATGTTCAGAAGAATGCCAACGAGCGTAGGGAAGCGTGAGGTGAGGGCCTCTACCAGCTCGCGGCTTTTGGGGTATTCCGCCGTGCATACGACCAGGGTAAGCAGCACCTCGCGGCAGTCGTGAGAGGCACGCAGATAGATATGGCGGAGAAGCCCCGTGCCGCTTTGCTCGTCATAGGGGGGGACGCCGTATTGCAGCGCATGCGTGCGCACCTCTTCAAGAATTTCACGGAAAATGGGGGGCGCCAGCGGGCAGGAGGCCGCCTCGGTCACACGGTGAGACTTCGGCGCAAAAAAGCCGATGCGAAGGCTGCCGTCCTCTCCGCGTTGCACAGGGTACTGTGCCTTATTGCGATAATGAAGCATCCTTCCCGTTGTACGCACCTCCTCCACCGTAGGGGAAAGCCCCACCTTGTGAAAGGCGGTCTCTACGGTGCGGCGCTTGAGCATGAGCTCATGCGAATAGTCCACGGCGGTATAGGCACAGCCCCCACAGCCGCGCGCGGTACAGTGCGGCACGGTGCGGTGGGGAGAGAAGGCGAGCATTCTCACAATACGCCCGACAGCATAGTCACGGGCATCCTTGATGATTTTCACCTCGCACAGGTCTCCGTCTGCGGCGTTCGCTACGAAAACCACCTTGCCGTCGGGCGCGCGCCCGACGCCGTAGCCGAGGTTATTGAGGTCTGTAATGGCCAGCGAAAGGACCGTGTTTTTCTTTGGCATAGCGAGAAAAATTACAGGGTGAAATCCACCGCCGCACGGCTCTCGCGCAAGGGGCGCATGAAGGCTCCAATCGCACGGTGCGCCGGATGGTTGATGTAGGTAGCAAGGGTGTCGAGCGACTCAAAATCCGAGATAAGAAGAAGGTCGCAGTTGGCAGGGTTGGCCCCCTCGGCACCGATGTGAACCTCGGAATGAAGAATTTCGGGAATAAGGGCGGGCAGGGCACGCAGGCGGCTTGCCGTTTCCTTCACGTTTTCCTCCTTGGTGCGTCCGTCTGCCTCGGGAAGAAATTTGAACATTACAACGTGGCGTATCATGGGGTGCCTCCTTATTTGGGATGAAAGAGCTTCTTGGTTTGATAGCGTGGCTCACATGTGACGTTTATGCCAAGCTTGTGTAAGGTTTTGTTGTCAATTTGAGCAAGGATGACCGATGAATGCAGCTCGCAGCCCTGAAGCTTGGAAAGCTGGCGCATGGCACGCTCGGCGGTGGGAGAGGAGAAGGCGCAGATGGACAGAGCTACCAGAACCTCATCGGTATGCAGCCTTGGGTTGTGGTTGCCGAGGTGGTTGACCTTCAAATCCTGAAGCGGCTCAATGATTTCGGGAGGGATAAGAAGGGTTTTGTCGGCAATCCGCCCCAGTGCCTTGAGGGCGTTGAGAAGGAGGGCGGCGGAGGCGCCGAGAAGCGGTGAGGTCTTTCCCGTAATAATACGCCCGTCGGGCAGCTCCATGGCGGCGGCGGGGGCACCCGTTTCCTCGGCACGCTCAAGGGCGGCGGCAATCACGGGGCGGTCATCCGCAGAGAGGCCTGCCTGGTTCATGAGAAGCTCCAGCTTGCGTACTGTGTTTTCCTCGACGGTGCCCTCGCGGAGGCCGCAGAGAGAGGTGTAATAGCGGCGGATGATTTCCTGCTGTGCGGCACGCGTGACAACTGCATCGTCCACAATGCAGTTGCCCGCCATATTCACCCCCATGTCGGTGGGGGATTTGTAGGGGGACGCGCCGTACATTTTCTGGAAGGTCGCCTGAAGCACGGGGAAAATTTCCACGTCGCGGTTGTAGTTGACGGTGGTGGTGCCGTAGGCCTCAAGGTGGAAGGGGTCAATCATGTTCATGTCATTGAGGTCGGCAGTGGCCGCCTCGTAGGCCACATTCACGGCATGGCGGAGAGGAAGGTTCCAGATGGGGAAGGTTTCGAATTTGGCATAACCGGCCTTAACCCCGCGCTTATTTTCGTGATAGAGCTGAGAGAGGCAGGTCGCCATTTTTCCACTTCCGGGGCCGGGGGCTGTCACCACCACAAGGCGGCGCGAGGTTTCGATATAATCGTTCCTGCCGTAGCCCTCGTCGCTGACAATCTTCTCCACGTTGGAGGGGTAGCCCTCAATCGGGAAATGACGGTAGACGCGAAGCCCAAGGCTCTCCAGCTTTTTCTGGAAGGCGGTGGCAGCCGTTTGCCCTGTGTAGCGCGTCAGCACCACGCTCCCGACGAAAAGCCCGACACCGCGAAAAAGGTCGATAAGGCGCAAAACGTCGAGGTCATAGGTGATACCGAGGTCGCCGCGCATCTTGTTTTTTTCGATGTCACCGCTGTTAATCACAATGATAATCTCGGCTTCCTTCTTCAGCTGCAGAAGCATTTGCAGCTTACTGTCCGGCTTGAAGCCGGGGAGCACGCGCGAGGCATGATAATCGTCAAAGAGCTTGCCCCCGAACTCAAGGTAGAGCTTGCCCCCGAATTGCTCGATGCGTTCGCGGATGTGCTCGGACTGCATCGAGAGGTACCTATCATTGTCAAATCCTTTTTTTTGCATGCTGTCTCCTCTTTTTGCCCTCTTACGAGGGCGCGCGCTGTATGCGCGTATGTTAATTTAACTGACTGTTATAAGTATAGCAAAGCTCGTTCCAAAAAACAAGAGGAAAAGACAATTTCTCACTCGCTTTTGAATTTTTGGCTACTTTCAATAAAAAAGCGGTGATTTTCGTCACCGCTGCGAATTTTTCTTGTAGAAAACGGGAAGTCAAAGCGTGGTAATATCGCGTGATTCAAGTGCCGCAAGCCCTGCGCGGAGAGCCTGTGCCACGCTGATGCGCTCGTCAAGGTTGCCTGTTTGCAGGCGGTCACGCAGGGTGCGGTAAAGCTCGCCCCGCACCGACATATCCCTCTCAAGCTCCTCTACGTGGAGGGTGGGGAGGGTATGGTCCACGAAATCAATGCTGTAAAGAGAAAACAGCTTGCCTGCCTCGGTAGGGCGGCGGAGCAGAACACTCGGGTGAAGCTCCCCCTCCAGAACGACGCGGAGCGAGGTATCCTCCGAAAAGCCAAGGTCTGCCACAACGCCGCCAACTCTGTCGAGGACCTCGTTCATATCCGACACCCCCGTGATGTCGAGGGTTACCGATTCATAGCGGTGGCGCGAAAGCGGAACAAAGGTGGGCGTTACCACGGTCTTGTTCTCGTCCTTTTTGATATCTACACGGAAGAAGCCGCCTACCCCAAGCTCCTCAAAGTTGCGCCCCTCAAGAAAGCCTGCATAACAGTACTGCGTGCGCCCCGCTGTGCGAATGGGGGTGGGCATGCCGTGTGCGAAGGCTCCGAAATCGGCCCCGAAGGCGGCAATGTCCTCCTCCGACACGTGAGCGAAAAGGGTGCGCGCCACGGGGTCGCAGCTACCCATAACAAGATTGATGAGAGTGGGGTCGGCAGGGCGTGCTCCCGCAAGAGGGGAGGAGTTTGCGCGCTGGCCGAGCGTGGCCCAGCCGTAGACAGCCGTCCCAAGCTCGGGAAAATCGAAATGCGTGAGCCCGTCGCATTCGAAGACCGATACGTTATCGGGGAGCCTCTCTGAGGCGTACAGCGAATCGGGCGTGTAGGGGTCCTCGGTGCCGGGTGCAATCACAAAGCGGCAGGAGGCGGCGGAAAGCCGCTTCAGGAGGTGCTGCGCGTCCTCGCTTGTCAGATAACGGCCCGTGAGGTTTCCGGAAAAGAGAACAAGGTCAACCTTCTCCTCCTCAAGATAAGCAAAGAAGGCATCCAGAACCTCGGGAAAGTGCCAGTAGCAGTCGCGGCAGGCCTCCACCGTGAGCCCTGTGTAGGGATTGCCGAGCAAAATATTGGCCGCATGCACAAAACGCAGAGTCTTGGTCTCCATAGCTGCCTCCTTATCATTCACTGATAAGTCAAGTATAGCACAAAAGAAAAGCAAAAACAAGGGCGTACCGAAAATATAGGGATGAAAAGAGGGGTTTTTCGAATTTTCTTGATTTGTCGAAAAATCTGTGCTACAATAAAATGTGAACAAAAGGAATACCGCGAAAGAAGAAAAAAGGGGGGACCTCGGTGCTTTCACTTGCGATACGACATACGAATAAGCTTATCCGCAGAGTCGTGGCCGAGCGCGGCGTGCGTCTTGGCCGTTATTTCACCCCGCGTGCTGCCGCCAAGGAGCTGGCGACGCTCTTGCCGTCCTTTGAAAGGGAGGAGCTGCACATTCTGGATGCGGGGGCCGGAACGGGAATTCTCTCTGCTTCGGTTCTTGAGGAGCTGGCTGTGCGCGGCGGAGTACGCCGTATTTATTTGGATGCCTATGAAACCGATGAGGAAATGCTTCCCTCGCTTGCCGATATCTTGGAGCGCATCCGCCGCCGCCTGCGTCACGACTTTGGCATAAGGCTTACGGTCAGTATTCACAACGAGGATTTTTTCATAGAGGCACGCGGCCTTGCCGAGCCGAAGGGTGACGGCCTGCGGTATGACATTGTGCTCCTCTATCCTCCCACGGGCGTACCCGAGGAGGGGAGCCCCGCCGATGTCTTTGGCCGCCGCATTCTTTCCCACGGGACAGACCTTGCCTACCTTTTTGCCGAGGCTGCCGCCTCGCGCCTCGCCGATGGCGGGGCAATGCTTGCCACACTTCCCCTTTCGTTTGCCGACAGCGTGAATGCCGCGCCTCTGCGAGGGCGGCTCTTTGCCCGCGCCCCCCTCGCTGCTCTTACTCTTGACGTCGGAGCACGCGGCAATCGTCGCGACAAAACCATGCTATGCCTCTTTCGGTATGACGAGGAGCCGAGCACTCTCCGCGTGCGAGTCTATGAGAAGGGAGAATGCCGCGAGCTTCCTCCTGTGCCGTACCATGTAGCTGTTTTTTCTGATGAATGTAAGGTTTTGTTGGCAAAAAGTAGGGAGGACGTCGCCCTTGTCACGGCGATGAATTCCTTCCCCTGCCGCCTTGACACGCTTGGCCTTACCGTGCATACGGGGCTTACCATAGAAACGAGATATCCCGAATGTCTGAGGGAGGACCGCAGCGACGGCGCGGTGCCCCTTCTGCATCCCGCAGGGCTTTCGGACGGGCAGATGCACTTTCCGCCGAAGGGAAGGGCAAAGCCCTATATTGTGCCTCGCATCCCCTCGCTCGCCGCGCCGAACCGCACCATGGTGCTTCTTAAGCGCGTTCCCACGCGTGCCGATGGCAGGCATCTTGTGGCAGGGGTGTATTTTTCGGGCCAGCTGCCGTGGGACGCACGCATTTCCACCGCCAACAAGCTCCAGGTAATTGAGGGGCTCACGGAGGAAATGGATGCCGACCTTGCCTCAGGGCTTGTGGCGGTGCTTTCCTGCTCCTACTACGAAAGATACTGTACGCTGACGGGCAGCTTCCGCACGGTAAATGCCTCGGCTCTTGCTTCGCTTCCGCTTCCCGAACGGGCGGTGCTTCTCGGCATCGGGAAGAAGCTTTCGGTAGCGCGTACCTATTCGCTTCGGGCGCTTGAGGCCGTGGCAAGCGCTGCGCTCGCTCCCTATTTTCTTGCATTTTGAAAATATTTCGGAAAAGCTCTTGCTTTTTTCTTCGAAATGTGCTATACTGAACTGCAATAAAAGCGAAAGGGTGCTTTGTCACTTACGGAATAGAAAGGAAATATTGGTATGGTTGCCACGTATATTTTGCTCGCCCTCCTGATTGTTATCGGTCTCTTTCTCATCGTTGCGGTTCTTCTGCAGCAGGGGAAGTCCAAGGGCGGTCTTTCGGGGACCATTGTGGGTGGTGCCGAAACCTTTTACGGGAAGGAAAAGGGAGTGCAGCGCGACAAGCTGCTTTCCCGCATTACGACGGTAGTTGCCATCGTTTTCGGCCTTCTTGTTGTGACGGTATACATCGTTCTTTGACCTTTTTGGAGAACGCCTCCCGCTTTTTGGGGGGCTTTTCTTTTTGCCGGGCTCACGCGGCGTATAAAAAGCAAGCAGAGTGATACAATACAAGGAAATGTAACGAGAAAAAGGATATGAAAAGAAATCAGAAAAAGCAACAGTATAAAAAAAGAAGGCAGGGGACCTTGCCGTCCTCCCGCCGAGGGAAGAAGGCGAGAGGGGCCTCGCGCCGCACCTTTGGCAAGCCGTCGCCCTTGCTCCGCCCTCCGCTTCTTGAGGGGATTTTTTCAGGGAACCGCCGTGGCTTTGGCTTTGTTGTGAGCGAGGAGAGCGAGGAGGACGTCTTCATCCCCGCCTCGCGCACGCGAAGCGCACTTGACGGCGATACCGTCCGTATCTCGCTTCTCCGCTCGGGTACGAGGCCCGAGGGAGAGGTGGAGGAGGTTCTTTCGCGTGCCCATACAATGGCCATCGGCACGGTGGTGCGTGAGCGCGAGCTCGGTCTTCCGTCTCGCGGTGAGCTCTTCTTTTTGCCCGACAACCCACATCTCCCCGTCTTTTCCCTCCCACCGCGCGGGCGCGCGAGGCCGGGGGATAAGGTGGAGGTCCGTCTTCCCGACGGGAGGGGCTCCGTCACCTTTTTGCGCTCGTTTGGGAAGGCTCTCTCGCGCGAGGCGAATTATGCCGCTATTCTTGCCGAATATGCCGTCCCAACCGATTTTTCGGGTGATGCCCTCCGTGAGGCTGAGGCCGTTGCCGCAGAGCCTCTTTCCGCCGAGGGGCGCCGAGCCGTGCGCGAGAGGGTTCTGACGATTGATTCGGCAAGTGCCAAGGATTTAGACGATGCCATCTCGCTTCGGAATGTAGGCGATGGCTATGTGCTATCGGTGCATATTGCCGATGTTTCGCACTATGTGAAGCCTCATTCCGCGCTTGATGCCGCCGCTCACGAGCGCGGCTGCAGCCTCTATTTTGCTGACCGTGTGGTGCCCATGCTTCCCGAAGCACTGTCTAACGGTGTCTGCTCTCTGAATGAGGGAGAGGAAAAATATACCCTGACGGCAGAGATGACCTTGGGGGCAGACGGCAGCCTTCAAAAGACGCGCATCTATCCTTCGGTCATAAAAAGCTGTATGCGCGGCGTATACAGCGAGGTGAACGACCTTTTTGAGAGGGGGAAGAGCTCCGAATTCTATCCGAAATACCGCGAGGTGTACGGAACGCTTTTCAAAATGCGCAAGCTTGCCGCTGTCCTTATCGGGGACGGCGTGAGGCGCGGCGTTCTGGAGCTTGAAACCGCCGAGCCCGTAATTTCCCTCGGTGAGGACGGAAATCCCACCGATATTCAAAGAGAGGAGCGGGGCGAGGCCGAGCGTCTTATCGAGGCCTTTATGCTGGTGGCGAACCGTGCTGTGGCAGAGCTTCTCCACGAAAGGGGAATTCCGTGTGTCTACCGTGTGCACGAGCCGCCCCCGCCCGAAAAATACGAGGCGCTGACCGAATATCTCGCCGCCCTTTCGCTTCCCGCCCCTTGGCGGGGCAACGAGGCGCCTACCTCACTTGCGCTCCGCACTCTCATCGGGCGTGCCGCCGAGCGCGGCCTCGGGCTGCCCGTTTCGTTTGCCGTGCTTCGCTCTATGGCAAAGGCACGGTACACCGCCACGCCCCTTGGGCATTTCGGGCTTTCGCTCCCTCTTTACTGCCATTTCACATCCCCCATTCGCCGACTTTCCGACCTTGTGACACACCGTATCATTCATGCCGTGCTCCTCGGCGGTGAGGCATCGGGTAAATACCGCGCTGCAGCGCGCCGCGCGGGGGACGCCGCTACCGAATGTGAGGTGCGTGCCCTTGCCGCCGAGAGGAGGATAGAGGCGCTTTATAAGTGTCTCTATATGGCCAAGCATAGGGGAGAGGACTTTTGCGGTCTTGTGAGCTCGGTCACGCAGGGCGGCTATTATGTGGAGCTTGACAATACCTGTGAGGGCTTTGTTCCGCGCTCTCTTATGGACGGCGAATACAGCTACGATGAGCGCAGCCGTACCCTTGTAGGGCGGGACCGCACCGTTTCCATCGGTGATGCCGCCCATGTAAGAGTGCGGGATGCCGATATTCCGACAGGCCGTGTGACCTTCGAGCCGCTTGAAGAAAAATAAAAAAGCACCCGTATGGGTGCTTTTTTTACAGTAGCCCTCAGAAAAGCCTTCGTGACGGGTGGCAGGTGAGATAGACAATCTGCCTTTCCTTTCCCAGCTCGGCAAGAAGATTGCGGGCGCGCGCAAGGTTCTCCTCATCGAGATGCACAAAGGGGTCATCTAAGAGAAGCGGGGGAGGATTTTCACCGTAAAGCTCATCGGTAAGGGCAAGGCGCAGGCAGATTTCTGCAATCGCCGCAAGGCCCGTGCTCAGGTAAGCGGCACTGTGACTCTCCCCCCCCTGACGAAAGGAAAGGGAAAGCTCAAGCCCGATTTCGGGGGTGCCGTGACGGCTGTCCAGCAGCCGTTCCACATACCGTTCCACGTGCCGCCGTACTCCGCCGACGGTGCGCTCCTCAAGGGCCTTTCGGGCATCTTCGAGAAAGGCTGCGGTCCTGTCCAGCGTATCAAGACGTCTCTCGTAGCAGCTTACCCTATCAAGGAGCTCTGCGCGCTCGCCGAGAAGCAGGTCAAGCCTCTCAGCTCTCTCATTCTCACGCTCGGTCACGGCCTTGAGCTCGGCACACCTCTCTCTTGCCGCATCGCGTTCGCTCCGCAGACTGAGAAGCATGCCGTCAAGCTCCTTCGCGGTGGCGGCAGAGGGGGTACGCTCCTTGGCCTTCGCCTCCCCGTCAAGGGCACGCAGCTCGGCAAGCTCCCTTTCGATGGCACGCTCGGCCTCAAGGAGATGCCCGCACGCCTCGCGCAGGTCGCGCACGGCGGTAGAGGGCTCGGGCGGCAGGCACGGGTAGGGGGCAAGCTCCTCGGCGAGAAGGGCGTTCAGCTCTGCGAGCCGCGCGCGGCGGCGCTCTGCCTCGGCCTGCCTGTGTCGGAGCTCGGCTGCGGCGACGGTAAGCCTGTCAAGGGCCTCCTCGCCGTCCGAGGGAGAAAGCCCGAGCGCAAGGAGTGCATTTCTCGCCGCTTCCTCGGCCTCGGCAAGGAGTGTCTCAGTCCTCTCTCTGCGCTTCCTATCGTCCTCACGCACGGCGGTCTCCGCGCGCGCGTTCCTCCGTGCGTGAGTAAGCCATAGGAAAAGGAGAAGGGCTCCAAGTGCCGTTACGGCAGCTCCCAAGGGGAGAAGCACAAGGAAAAGGAGTGTGCCGACAAGGAGCATTCCCAAGGAAAGAAAGAGAAGCGCATGGCCGACGGCCTTCGGCTTTTCGACAACCTCCTCGGCGTTTTTCTTCATTTCGTAAAGTTTTGTTTTCAATCCATCGCGTTCCCTCAGAAGGCGACGCGCGGAAACAACGTCCTCCTCGGGAATGGGAGTGACCTGTCCACCCTCCTCGGCAAGGAGCGAGAGGAGCTGCTTCCTTTCGCTCAGCTGCTCGTCAAGCGAGGCGAGAAACGCTCCCGTCGGCATTCCGCATGGGAAGCGGGGGCGCCATTTCTCGGCCTCCGCTTCGGCGGTGGCCCGCTTCTCGGATATTTCGGAACGGCGCTTCTCGTATTGCTCTCTTTCGGCCTCCGCACGCAGGACGCGGTCACGCTCGGCCTCGGCAAGGCGCACCTGCGTATCAAGGGCATCCGCGCGCTCCTTGGCACGCTTCATTTCCTCCTCGGCAAGCAAAAGCGAAGCGGCAGCCGTGCGCGCACCGTCTATCTCAGCCTCCTTTTCAAGAAGCTCTTTTTCGGCAAGGTCAAGCAGCTTTTGGCCGTTCCTCTGACGGTGATACGTGCGGATTTCGGTACGCCGTCTGTTTAGAAGCTTGAGGGCGCGGTCATAGGCTGCAAGGTCGCTCTCATCCTCCTCAAGGCCACCGAGCTTTGCGGAGATGGCGGCGGTTTTCCCGGCAGGGTAACGCCGTGAGGAAAGGTAGGCGGTGCGGAGAAAGGATTCTCCGTCTACGCCAAAGAGGGTGCGCCCCGGGCATTTTCCGAAGATGTCGGTTTCCTCTCCGCGCTCAAGGTCAAAAACCTTCAGGCTTTCTGTCGGAGTTTTGGTTTTTCCCGTAGGCTCGTAAAAGCGCTCGATACGATAGGTGCGTCCCCCCTCAAGGAAGGTGAGTGAGCCGCCGAAGCGTCCTCCCGACCACGGGGTATAGAGCAGGTATTCATTCCTTGTGATGTCGGTTTTTTTCGCCTCTCCCTCAAGACCGAAGAGCATCATTTTGATAAAGGCGGCCAGGGTGGATTTCCCCGTTCCGTTTTTGTCCGTGATTTCGGTGATGCCCTCGCCGAGTGTGATGTCGCGGTTCACGATTCCGCCAAAGGCGGCAATATGGAGAGAAAGCAGCCTCATATCTCGTCCTCCTCTCCGTAAAGGGCGGCAAGCCCCGCCCGAAGTATCGCATCCTTCTCCTCCTCGGGGAGCTCTGCCGCCCTTACCCGGCGCACGAATTCGCCCTTGAGCGTAAGGCTGGCCTCGTAGTCCTCGGGGAAGAGAAGAAGCCCTGTTTTATCCTTGATTTCAAGGTAAAAGAAGGAGGCCGCAAGCTTTTGCTCAAGGCGCTCGGTGTGCGGGCGGGGAACGTCGGGCGGGAGCTTCCCCGTGAGAACGACTCTCGCAAGGTCACTGCTCGGCAGGGCGGCGATAGCCTCGCATATCCGTGCCTCGGCATCGCTGTCGTTCCGACAGCCCGTGATATCCACCTCCACAATATGAATCTGCCGCTTCGCGGTTTTCAGGAACACGGGGGAGAGTGGCTCCTCTGCGGTGTCAAGCAGCAGAACGCCGCATTCGCCCGCTTCGTCCATTCCGCGCCCCTCGGGGGTGCCCGAATAGGCATAGATGCCTCTCTCGTCTATGCGGCCTACGCGGTGGCTGTGGTAATGGCCGAGTGCCAGATAGTCAATATGGCGCCCCGCAAGGCGCGAAAGCAGAATGACACCCGCCTCGCTCTTGCCTCCCTCGCGCACATCGCCGTGCAAAAGCACTATGTTTTTTCGGTTGGGCTCGGGGCAGAGGCTGTCGTAATCCACCTCTCCCCTCGGGGAGGCACCGTACACGTCGGTGTCACCAAGCCTCACGCAGGACCACTCCTCGCCGAAGACGGTGAGATTTTCGGGCAAGTCGCAGGAGGGGAAGCTCCCCCCGTCATGGTTGCCGGGCAGGCAGAGAAAGCGAACCTCCGCATGACGGCGCACAATGTCGAGAAAGGCGGCCCTTGTGCGCCGCGTGGGCGCAGCTGTGTCAAAAAGGTCTCCCGCTATCAGGACGGCTGCTCCCTCGTGCTCGGCAAGCGAGGCAATGCGGGCAAACGAATCAAGGAGCTCCTCTCGGCGCAAAAGGGCCTTTTGCCCCGTGAGCTTGGCCTCTGTCCTTGCGCCGAGATGCAGGTCGGCGGTGTGAATCAGCTTCATACGAATACTCCAAAAGAAAAAATTCCGTGCGATGTTCTTCTATAAAATATTATAAGGCATAGTGGGAAGCCTTGTCAAGCACCGACGCTCCTTCTCTTGACTTTGCCCTCTCGCCGTGTTATACTGTGGGGGAAGTCCATACCCGACCTACGCAGAAGGAGAGCAGAATGAAAACCACCGTGTTTTTTGACCTTGACGGTACCCTCACGGATTCCCGAATGGGAATTCTCACGGGGATGGCGACAGCCCTGACCGCCCTCGGCATGAAAACGAGCCCCGAGGAGCTGGATGACAGGATTATAGGCCCGCCGCTTTACGACTCCTTCCGCAGTCTTTACGGTCTCAGTGAGGCCGCCTCGCGCCGCGGGGTGGAGCTGTACCGCGAGTATTACGCGAGAGAAGGGCTTTTTGTGAACAAGGTGTATGACGGCGTGCCCGAAATGCTTTCTCGCCTTGCCTCGGCAGGGCTCCGCCTTGCGATAGCCACGGGCAAACCGCACGTGTATGCCAGAAGGATAGCAAAGCATCTCGGCCTTCCGTTTGCCGACGGCGATGTGTTCGGCATTGAATTTGACGGAACAAGGGGAGATAAGGGTGAGCTTCTTGCGTATGCCATGGAGCAGCTTGCTCTCTCTCCCGACGAGTGCCTTATGGTGGGAGACCGCCTGTATGACATTCAGGGCGCACACACGGCGGGCATCACTCCCCTCGGGGTTCTTTGGGGCTACGGTAGCCGAGAGGAGCTCATAGGGGCGGGAGCCGCCCATCTTGCCGCCACCCCCGGCGAGGCGGCAGAGCACCTTTTGCGCCTCTCGAAGGAATAAGGCAACGCAAAAAAGAACAGCCTCTGCGGCACCGCCCTCTTGGGGTAGGCGTCAGCAGGGGCTGTTTGCGGTTATTGCATTCCCATGGATTCCATAATCCGTTTGTTAAATTCCTCAGCGGTGTTGTAGCCCATTCGCTTCTGACGGGTGTTCATCGCCGCCACCTCAATGATAATGGAGAGGTTCCGCCCGGGGCGTACGGGAATCGTGATGGCGGGCAGCTCAATTCCGAGAATTTCGGTCTTCTCCTCATCAATACCGAGGCGGTCATACATCTTTCCCTGTACCCACGGCTCAAGGTGAATAACAAGGTCAATCTTTTCGGATTTTTTTACAGCACCCATACCGAAAAGGCGGCGCACATCCACAATGCCGATGCCGCGCAGCTCCACATAGTGGCGAATGATTTCGGGAGCCTCGCCCACTAAGGTTTTTGCTGAAACGCGCTTGATTTCCACAGCGTCGTCGGCAATCAGACGGTGCCCTCTTTTTACAAGCTCAATGGCGGTCTCACTCTTACCGACGCCGCTGTCACCGAGGAGCAGAATTCCCTCGCCGTACACCTCAACAAGAACGCCGTGACGGGTGATGCGGGGTGCGAGCTTCAGATTTAAAAAGGCGATGAGTGCCGCTTGAAATTCGCTTGTGCGCTCATGGGTGAGAAGGACGGGCACACCGCACTCCCTGGCGAGGGCAAGGTCCTCAGCCGAGAGGGTGAGACCGGAGGTAACGACAACGGCGGAGGGCTTGGTGGCAAAAAGCCGCGAAAGGCTTTCGTGACGGGCAGAAGCCTCCATCTGTTCAAGATAGCACATTTCGGCCTTGCCGAGAATTTGCACGCGGCCCGCTTCAAAATAGTCATAAAAGCCGGTCAGCTGAAGCCCCGGGCGATTGACGCGCGGCACCGAGAGAAGAATTTCCTCAGGGTCCTTCGGCATCACCTCGGCGGTAAGCGAAAGCTCATTCATAGTTTCGGCAAGCGATACCGTATACAGCTCCTCATGCACAGTAGTTTCGTCCATGGCACGTCTCCCTTCCTTTCGGTATCTTCAGTATAACACAGAAAAGAAAGCAATGCAAGCGAAAATTTGACCGAGAGAGCAGGAGAAAACAAAAAAATAAAAAAAGCACGAAAAAAAGTGTTGACAAAACAAAAAAGCTTTGCTATAATAGGAGAGCGCTTGTAAATGGCGGAATAGCTCAGCTGGCTAGAGCATTCGGTTCATACCCGACAGGTCGTTGGTTCAAATCCGACTTCCGCTACCAGGCCCGTTGGTCAAGAGGCTAAGACATCGCCCTCTCACGGCGAAAACATGGGTTCGATTCCCGTACGGGTCACCAAAATAAAACTAAGTCGAACTTCGGTTCGACTTGTTTTATTTATACAAGACCGAAGGGCTTCATCAGAAGTTATTGATGAGCAAACTTTTAAAAAGCATCGCAATCTTTGCGGAAGAATCATGAGAATGCTTACTGCATCGTGTATTACAATTGAAAACAAGATCAAGCAGGGCAAATAAAGCCCTGCTTTTTCCTTTTTGAGAAGCGATACCGCTTTTGCATGGGAACAAACACATGTCCTATACTCACTCACCTTACAAGGACTTATTTTGGTGGACGGATTTTACATTCCTCTTTAATATACTTGAAATTATACTTAGAATGTGATAAAATATGCTTAAAGATACCGTATAGGGGGCATTGTATGAGCTACTTTGAATTATTTCAAAAAAGCCCTGGGCTATTTTTCCTTGTTATAGTCATTTCTCTTGTCCTAACCCTTTTTGTGTATGGCGCTTTCCCTGTGATTTTCTCCAAAACACGAAAAACACCTATCACTAAAAAGAAATATAAAAGGCTTTGTTATGGAATCAATTTCATTGGAGTCATATTCTTCGTTGCTTTGAACGGTGCTTCCAGTGGCGCGCCGTACCTTTTGTGGACTTGGGTGTTTTCAAGCTATGGCGCAAAAACTTTAGACTCAAGAAATCTTTTGATTGATCTTCAAGATCCAACGAAAGAGATAATAACCGCTCCCCCGAAAATTCTTTTTTGCAGAAAATGCGGAGCAAACCTTGATCCGGACAGTAAATTCTGCCGCAAATGTGGCACTGAAATAAAAGAGGAGACATATCAATGATTTGCAAAAAGTGTAATCACAAGTTACCCGACGATAGTGAATTTTGTCAATATTGCGGAACTAAAATCGAATCCGTTGAAGCGACTCCTAAAAATGCTTTAGATGCAATGCTACAATTTCAAGCTGAGGCCACGATTGATGCAATGCGAGCAAATTCCGCATCTCAGCCCGATAATGAAGAACAAGATGATTTTGGTCTTGTTCCTCAAAAGCCAATTTATACACTTGCCTTAAAGTCGGTTATCGGTGAAGAAGAATATCTTGACAAGCTCCGTACAGCAGACGGGCAAAAAATCAGATATACCCGTTGTGGTTCTATGAGTGTCGAAGGCATAAATGGTATGATTGATATATACGACATCTTTCTACCTACCGGGGAACTTTATAAGACCATTTACATAAATATGTATGGCGCAAAGGCATCAACCGCCGCACCTCAAGGATTTACGTTTGCAGAAAAGGTTGTATCTGTTCCCGTAGTGAACACATCAAAAGCCACTGTGCCTAAAAGCTTTTGTAGTCATTGCGGTAGTCCCATTGACGAGGAAACTAAAACTTGCATGGGCTGTGGTAAACAGTATTTCAAGGGGATCAAGCACATCCTAAAGAAACTCTTTAGCAAACAGCAAATCGCGTTGACTATCGTTTCCTTTGTGTTGCTTATATCGATAATTGCGAATATTATATTAGCTGTTAATGTTGTAGATTTAGACCGAGCTTACAGGATAAATCGTGATAAGGTTGAAAATTACGAAGATAGAATCGATGGTTATCTAGACAAAATCAATAACCTTAAAAAGGAAGTGGCTGGTCTTGAAAGCGATTTATATTTCTATGACAAGTATGTAGTATTTGTTTCAAATGACGGAACAAATCTATATCACAAAGTGGATTGTTATAAATTCGATAGTTCTCACTTCTGGGCTTATAATGTCAATGCCGCTGAAAATAAAGGATACAGCCCTTGCAGTTGGTGTTGCGATTAAGCATAGCATGCATACAGCAAAGCTTGCTCGGGTGGGTTAAACTCTCCCAAATTTCAACACAATCAGGGTGGGACAATCAAGTTCGATTTACCCCCTCATTGGCTCACCAGAGAATGAAGCACCTCAAATGAGTTGCTTTTTTCATTCTCTGGTGACCTGTACACTCATCGAATCAGCACCGAGCGCAAAGCACTCGGTGCATGGGTTCGAACAATAGCCGAGCCGTCTTCTGGGGAGAGCTCGCAGGCGAGCCGTCTTCCCGTACGGCTCACCGAAACAAAGGGACACTCCTTGTGAGTGTCCCTTTGTTTTGGTGATGCGCTCCGCGCGGAATCGGGTTCGCAGAGCGACTTCGCTTCTGTTGATTTTTTTCATCAAATGTGCTATATTTTATTGAAAGCTATTGAAAAGGAGAGAAAGCATGAGATTTATCGGATATTGGGCAAAGCAGCTGTTGGTTGCGGAGTTTCACGAGCTGCAATCCTGCCGCCACTATTATAGGGACTGCGATTTTTACGAGCCCGGAGATTGGGTTGTAAAGGCAAGCATCGGTATGGGTGCCAATGTGCGCAGCTATTTTATTTGCCCGACGGACAAGACCTCGGAGGAAGGCTACCGCCCGTTTCATGACCAAGACGAAGCAAATGCCTTTATAGAGGGCTTGCTGCAATCGGACCTTGACAGAATCGATTTGAGAAAGCTCGGAGCCTGCTGTGCCTTTATGGAGGACACCTATGCCAAGGTCAAGATTCTCAACGGTATTGACGACTCGGAGGAGACGCCGTAACCGCCGTTTCCTGTGTCGGGCGGCTTCGTCTTCGGCGATTTCCGTCAGCCGAGCCTACTCACGAAATAGCGGGTGATGGCATCGGCAATCTGATAGTAGCCGCCGAGGGCGGGGTGCACACCGTTGGTGCCCCTCTGCTCGGTCACATCGGAATTCCTGAGGTTCACGGGGAAGTGGCGGGATGGCATATTGTTCACAGTGTCGAACTGCGCCGAAAGGTTCACGTAGTCGAGCTTGCCCTCGTAGGCCTCCTCGTGTGTGAGGTCGATATACCACTGCTGGAGCGAAAACACGAATTGGAGCTTTTCGTGGTATTTCCATACAATGCCGTAGTTCTCGCCGAAGCCGTCACGGGAGGGCACCTGAATCCCCATCAGGGTAATATGGCAGTCGGGGAATTCCGAAAGAAGCCCGTCTATCAGGGTGCGGGCGTTTGCCTTGTAGGCCTCCTCGGATGCTCCTGTGCTGTTCCAGCCGAGGAGAAGAATCACCTCGTCGATTTTATCCACCCTGTGGCGCCTGACATAGGCGGCAAAATCGTTCTGCCCCTTTTTGCCGTCCCAGAAGGGGTTGCTCTCGGCAGGCTCCTCGCGCTCATAGACGATGTCCCCGTGGTGGAGGCCGCCGCTTACCCAGGTGAGGGTGCCGCTTGCGGGGAAGCTCACGCCCCCGTCGGCAGGAACGGCAATCAGCTTGATTCTCTCGGCGGTAATGGCTTCCAGCTTCCAGGTTTTTCCCGCCTCGTCGCGGTAGAGGCTGTGCTGGTCCTCGGCCTCGGTCTTGTCTGAGAATTCGCCGTAAATATAACGAAAATCGTTACGGGCATTGGCACAGATATAAGAGGTGAAGGTCCATCCGCCGTAGCCCTCATAGGACACGCCGTTCTCTGTTCTTTTGCTGCCGATAAAGGTGAGGTTCGAGAGGCCGTAGCCCTCGGGGGTGCCTCCTTCTCCTGTAAGACGGCGGTGAAATTCCTCCACCCAGATGCCGTCGCTCGTCAGAGAATCCCCTATGCAAAGCACAACTCTTTCCTCGCTCGGCGATTTCGGAAGCGGATGCACAGCCATGCATACCGTGGCGGTATCCACCGCCGCACCGTCCGCGCCGCGTACGGTAATCGAGAGGGTATGCTCCCCCACCTCGGACTCCTTCGGCGTGTAAACATACTTCCTTGCATAGGATTTTCCGAGATTTTCGTTTTCGGAATAGGTAAATTCAAAATCGTAGACGTCACTTTCGATAGCATCAACCATTCCCTTGTAGAAAAGCTCAAGGGTGTCGCCGACAATAAGGTCAAAGCGTTCGGGAAGTCTCAGCTTCATGGAGAAGTCCTCCTTGAAAATTTGAAATCGGGGCTTGGGTGCGTGGGATAGCTCGCTCACCGTCAGAAAGACGGCAAGACTCTCCCTTCCTCCCTCCGGTGGGAGGGGAGGCCGCCTCCTTAAGTATAGCAGATTCCTCGGCTCGGTGCAAGAGAAAAGAGTCCAAATGTCCAAAAAAGCCTCCTGGCGACGGCCTCCTTGCCGCCTCGGGGATATCCCCTCGCGCCCCCGCCGCCAAACTTTTTTCATTTATTTTTCAAAAAGGGCTTGACAAGGGATAGGAAAAGAGGTATAATACCTGTGCTATCCAAAGACAGCAGGTTCCCGTAAAAGTGCTTTGCACCACCCTGCCGAGGAGAGATGTGAAAAATTCCGCCAAACGGCGTGTAGTTTCCTTTTCCTTCGGCGACGTGTCGGGAAAAGGATTTTTTATTTTATACGGAGGTAAACAAAATGCCCAGTCAGAAGATTCTTGCCGCAAAGCAGGAAGCAGTGGCTTCGCTGGCCGCCAAGATGCGCACCGCATCGGCAGGTGTGCTTGTGAAGTACGAAGGCATTACCGTTGAGAATGATACGAAGCTTCGTGCCGCGCTCCGCGCCGCGGGAGTAGAGTATGCGGTTCTGAAGAACTCCATCACGGGCCGCGCCTGTGATGAGGTTGGCTACACCGCGCTCAAGGAGCATCTCGTCGGTATGACTGCCCTGGCTATCAGCCCCGAGGATCCGGTTGCCGCCGCTAAGATTATGAAGGAATATGCCGACAAGGTAGAGACCTTCGAAATCAAGGCAGGCTTCGTGGACGGCGGAGTGCTGGATGCCGCAGGCGTCAATGCTCTTGCTGAAATTCCCTCGCGCGAGGTTCTCATTGCGAAAATGCTCGGCAGCATGATGGCACCGCTTTACAGCTTTGCCCGTGTTCTTCAGGCTAAGATTGACAAGGACACCGAGGGTGCCCCTGCCGAGGCCTGATTCCCACCATTCCCAACTGAAAAAACAAAAAACAAAAAAGAACGATTTTAATCGGAGGTTACATTATCATGGCTAGCGAAAAGATTACTCAGATTCTCGATGAAGTGAAGTCCCTTACCATCCTCGAACTTGCCGACCTTGTGAAGGCTCTTGAGGAAGAATTCGGCGTTTCCGCCGCTCCTGTTGCCGTTGCCGGTGCTGCTGTTGCCGCTGCTGCTCCTGCCGCTGAGGAGAAGACCGAGTTTGATGTTGTGCTGAAGGCATTCGGCGACAAGAAGCTCGACGTTATCAAGGCTGTCCGTAACATCACGGGTCTTGGTCTGAAGGAAGCCAAGGAAATGGTTGAGGGTGCTCCCAAGACCGTGAAGGAAGCGGTTTCCAAGGAAGAGGCCGAGAAGATTGCCGAGGAGCTTAAGGCTGCCGGCGCCGAAGTCGAAATTAAGTAAGATAGTCTTCAAAAGGGTTCCCCGCACCTCGGTGCGGGGGCTTTTTTTGCTTTCGCAACAAAAAGGAGACCCCTTCTTGCAAAAATTTTTTTAATGTGCTATACTGAGTGTAGTATGAACGGAGGATGAGATATGACCGAGAAGGTAGCCATTAAGAAAGTAGACCCCGAAGCCAAGCTCCCCACCTATGGAAGTGCCGAGGCGGCAGGCGCCGACCTTTATGTCCTTTTGGACGCCCCCCTCGTGATTGCCCCGGGCGAAACCGCCCTTGTGCGTACGGGTGTGGCGGTGGCTCTCCCCCCGCATACGGTAGGGCTTGTTTTTGCGCGGAGCGGGCTTGCTACCAAGCGCGGAGTCGCCCCTGCTAACAAGGTGGGCGTGATTGATGCCGATTATCGCGGTGAGATTTTTGTTCCTCTGCACAACCACAGTGCGCTTCCTGTTCAAATTGAGCCGTACGAGCGTATCGCTCAGCTTGTCCTTCTTCCCTATATTACAGCCGATTTTGTGCTTTCCGAGGAGCTTGACGGCACCGTGCGCGGTGACCGTGGCTTTGGCTCAACCGGGAGGCAATGATGAAGATAAAAAAGCTCCCTCCCGGCGCTGTGGATTTTCACACCCACATTCTGCCGGGAATGGATCACGGCTCGCGAAACGTAAGAGAAGCGCAGGCCCAGTGGCAGCTCCTCAGTGAGGCAGGGGTGGGTGCCTGTGTAGCCACGCCGCATTTTTACGCTCACACCGTGGGCGGCTCGGTTGCCTCGTATCTGGAAGAAAGGAACAGAGCTGCCGAGGCACTTATGCGGGCTGTGGATAAAACGGAAGGCCCGCGTCTCTATCTCGGCGCGGAGGTTCTTCTTTTTCCGGGTATTCACGAAATGCCGGGGATTGCCTCGCTTTGCATAGAGGGCACGAATCTTATGCTCCTTGAAATGCCTCTCGGTGAATGGTCGAGGGAGCATATTTCTGCCGTCAGTCAAATCGCAAAAATGGGAATTTGCCCCCTTCTCGCTCACATAGAACGGTATTCGGTATCCTCGCTTTTTCGGCTGAATGAGAGGCTGCCCTGCCTGTACCAGGTGAACGCCTCCTCGCTTTTGGGGCGGTCACGCCGCGCGCGGGACCTGCGCCGCCTTGCCGCGGAGGGGGGGATTGCCGCTCTTGGCAGCGACCTGCACGGCGCGTCACCCTTCTCGTATGCCCGTGCCGTAAACGGATATTTGTGCATAGGAGAGGCCTTCTGCCAAATCACTGCCACCTCGCAAAAGCTTCTTTCGGAAGCAACGCCGTTTTTCTGAACAAAAGCACCGCCTGTGTGCACAGGCGGTGCTTTTTCTATACCGTTTCAGGCAAGCGAGCATTTTCCCACGCAGGAAATATCCTGTACGGTGAGAATACGGTTCATAGGGAACTCCTTCCAAAAAGACCGCAGGGATACCGAAAGCTCGGTGCCCCTGCGGCCAAAAACGGTAGGCAGTTTAGCGATAACGCTGCTCGTGAGCCTTGTAGGTGGTGTGCAGAAGCTCGTGAGCCTTATGAGAGTTGGGTTCACCGAGGAAGTCCTCGTAAAGCTTCTTTACCTGAGGATTGTTGTGCGACTGGCGAATTACCTGACGCTCATCCTCGCTGTAAAGGGCTGCGGCACGCTTATCCTTGTAGGTATCAAGGATATCGGGTGCCTCGTTCGGGAGCAGGGCCGGACGGACATAGGGCTGGCCACCGCCGCAGATGCAGCCGCCGGGGCAACCCATGATTTCGATGAAGGTGTAGGGGGATTTCCCTGCGCGGATATCGTCGAGCAGGGGCTTCGCGTTCTTCATGCCGTGGGCAATGGCAATCTTGATTTCCTTGCCGCCAAGCGTGAGAGATGCTTCGCGAACACCGTCAAAGCCGCGAACCTCAAGGAAGGAAATCTTCTGATATTCCTTGCCCTCAAGCACGGCGTAGGCAGTACGGAGAGCAGCCTCCATAACGCCGCCCGTGACACCGAAGATGACACCGGCACCGCTGTAATCGCCGAGAAGGTCGCAGTCGAATTCCTCATCGGGAAGCTTTGCGAACTGAATGCCCGAGCGCTTGATGAGGTTCCCGAGCTCGCGGGTGGTAAGCACGGCGTCAACGTCCTTCACACCGTTCGTCTGAAGCTGGGGACGGTCCTTTTCGTATTTCTTTGCCGTGCAGGGCATGATAGAAACCACGAATATATCCTTCGGGTCAATGCCCACGCGCTCGGCGTAGTAGGACTTCACGATAGCACCCATCATTTCATGAGGAGACTTGCAGGACGAGAGATGGTCGAGCAGGTCGCCGTAGTAGTATTCGGCATAGTTGACCCAGCCGGGAGAGCAGGAGGTAATCATCGGGAGCTTGCCGCCGTTCTTGATACGGCCAAGAAGCTCGGTGGCCTCCTCCATGATGGTGAGGTCGGCGGCGAAGTTCGTGTCGTACACCTTGTGGAAGCCGAGGCGGCGGAGTGCGGCCACCATCTTCCCTGTGACGGGGGTACCTATCTTCATGCCGAATTCCTCTCCGAGCGCGGCGCGCACGGCAGGGGCGGTCTGCACCACAACGTGCTTGCCCTCGGCCATTGCCTTGTCAATCTTGTCGATTTCCGAAACCTCAGCGAGAGCACCCGTCGGGCACACGCTCACGCACTGGCCGCAGAGAATGCAGGGCGAGTCGGCAAAGGAACGGTTACCGGCAGGAGCCACAATGGTAGCAAAGCCGCGGTTCTCAAAGCCGAGAATGCCGAGGCCGTGAGCATTCTTGCAACGCTCCACGCAACGCCCGCACAGCACGCACTTCGAGGTGTCACGTGTGATGGAGGGGGTAAGACGGTCTACCGTAACGGGGGTCTTCTCACCCTCAAACATATCCTCGCGGGCAGCTGTCAGCTTGGCAACGTGAAGGAGCTCGCAGTTGCCGTTCTTCGAGCACTGCTGGCAGTTCTTGTTGTGGTTGGAGAGCAGAAGCTCAACCGAAGCGCGGCGTGCCGCCGTTGCCTTCGGGCTGGAAATGCGGATTTCCATGCCCTCTGCAACAGGATACACGCACGAGGCAACAAGACCGCGGGCGCCGGTTGCCTCAACGAGGCAAACACGGCAGGAGCCCTGAGAGCATTCGCCCTTGTTGAAGGCGCAGAGAGAGGGGATTTCGTAGCCGCACTGACGGGCAGCCTGCAAAATGGTCAGGCCTTCCTCGACAACGTAGGGCTGACCCTCGATTTTAATATTTACATTTGCCATTTTCAATCAGCTCCTCTCTTATTCTTTGACGATGGCTTTGAACTTGCACGAGGCAAGGCAAAGACCGCACTTAATGCACTTATCCTGGTCAATGACGTGAACCTCCTTGACCTTGCCCGAGATGGCACCTACGGGGCACTGGCGTGCACAAAGGGTACAGCCGCGGCAGAGGTCCTCTTTAATCTTATATTGCATAAGGTTCTTGCAGACCTTGGCCGGGCACTTCTTCTCAACGATGTGAGCTAAGTATTCATCCTCGAAGTGGGCAAGCGTGGAAAGAATCGGGTTTGCCGCCGTCTGGCCGAGAGCGCAAAGCGAGTTCGTTTTTACGGTCTCTCCGAGCGCACGGAGCTCCTCAAGGTCCTTCATCGTGCCCTTACCCTCGGTGATACGGGTGAGGATTTCCAGCATGCGCTTCGTGCCGATACGGCAGGGCGAGCACTTACCGCAGGACTCATCGCAGATGAATTCCATGTAGAACTTCGCGACGTCAACCATGCAGTTGTCCTCGTCCATGACGATGGCACCGCCCGAGCCCATCATAGAGCCCTTGGCCACGAGGTTGTCAAAGTCAATCGGCTCATCGAGGAACTCAGCCGTGAGGCATCCGCCCGAGGGGCCGCCCGTCTGAATGGCCTTGAAGGCCTTGCCGCCGGGAATGCCGCCGCCGATGTCATACACAAGCTCGCGAAGGGTGGTACCCATAGGAATTTCCACAAGGCCGACGTTGTTGACCTTGCCGCCGAGAGCAAACACCTTAGTGCCCTTGGATTTTTCGGTGCCGCATTCGGCGAACTTCGCCGCGCCCTCACGGAGAATGTAGGGAACGCAGGCAAGGGTTTCGACGTTGTTAACGATGGTGGGCTTCTGCCAGAGCCCCTTCACGGCAGGGAAGGGAGGACGGGGGCGAGGCATACCTCTCTTGCCCTCAATCGAGTTAAGAAGGGCGGTTTCCTCACCGCAGACGAAGGCACCCGCGCCAAGGCGGATGTGCGCCTGAAAGGAGAAGCCGGTGCCGCAGATGTTGTCACCGAGAAGGCCGATTTCGTTTGCCTGCTGAATGGCAATGCGGAGACGGCGCACGGCGGTGGGGTATTCGGCACGGACGTAGAAATAACCGTTCTTCGCACCGATGGCATAGCCGGCAATGGCCATACCCTCAATGACGGCGAGAGGATTACCCTCAAGAATGGAACGGTCCATAAAGGCGCCGGGGTCACCCTCGTCACCGTTGCAGACCACATACTTGTCTTCGTTATCCTGGGCAAAGGCAAACTGCCACTTGCGGCCCGTGGGGAAGCCGCCGCCGCCGCGTCCGCGAAGGCCCGAGTCGAGAACCTCCTTGATGACATCGGCACGGTCCATGGTGAGGGCACGGGCAAGGCCGGTAAAGGCACCGTAGCCGAGGGCCTCGTCAATGGATTCGGGATTGATGGTGCCGCAGCCGTGCAGAGCGACTCTCTTTTGCTTCTTGTAGAAGTTGATGTCGTCCTGGCGGGCAATCGGCTTGCCCGATTCGGGCTCCACGAAGAGCAGCCGCTCCACGACCTCGCCCTTGATGAGGTCGCGCTCGACGATCTCCTCGACGTCCTCAAGCTTCACGAGACGGTAGAGGGTGTCCTCGGGATAAATCTTAACGAACGGCCCCTGAGAGCAGTAGCCAAAGCAACCGACCTGGTTGACCGAAACACGGTCAGAAAGACCTCGCTCGGCAATGAGATCGGTGATTTTCTTCTGGATTTCAGCGGAATTCGACGAAAGACAGCCGGTACCGCCGCAAAGCACGACGGCACGCTTGCCGTCCTTGCCGTTGAACTTGTCACGGAGAGCGTCGGTGCAGGAACAAATCTTCTTTTCGAGCTCTTGGGTATTCTGGATCTTACTCATGCCTCGGCACCTCCAAGCTTTTTGTATTCTTCCACAATGGCGGGGACGTCGGAAACGGCAAGCTTCGGATACACCTTGCCGTTAATGGTCACGGCAGGGGCAATGCCGCAGGCGCCGATGCAGCGCAGGGCATCCAGCGTGAAGAGACCGTCCTCGGTGGTGCCGCCGGGGGCAATGCCGAGAAGCTCGGAGAACTTGTCGATAATCTGCTGTGCGCCCTTGACGTAGCAAGCCGTACCGAGGCAGCAGCCGATGATGTACTTGCCCTTCGGCTTCAGGGAGAAGAATGAGTAGAAGGTGACAACGCCGTAAATTTCGGCAACCGAAATTCCGGTCTTTTCCGAAACGAGCTCCTGCACCTCTACGGGAATGTAGCCGTATTCGGTCTGGATGTCGCTGAGAATCATCATCAGCGGAGTGGTTTCGTTGGCGTATCTGTCGCAAATCTCGTTGATTTTTGCCACAGCCGCCTCATTGAGATGAGCCATGAGATTCCTCCTTATCAGACGCGGGATGACCGCATATTTTTACCACCGATTATTGTAACATATTATTTTATAAAAGTCAATAGATAAAGGACGACCTTTCGCAAGAAAATGGAGGAAAAATCGAACTCCGTCGAACCCCGTCTCCAAAAGAAAAAAGTCGTTTCCTCCTTCTCCCTCCGCGCGCCGCCGCGCCCTATGTCCGAAGGGTGCCTTTTGTGTCCCTCGCCACACTTCCTTTTCCCTCCCCCTAAAAAAAGACACGGCAGCCATAGCTGCCGTGTCGGGGGTATTACGAATAAAGAGCAAATTACTCCTCTGCGGGAGCTGCCTGGGGAGCAAAGAGCTGGATCACCAGCTGCATCCCAGCCTGTTTGGAGTCTACCGGAAGAATGGCTTCCATCGTAGTAGGACCGGCGGGGACAAAGGCATCAGCACCACCGTTGATGGGGAAGAGGAGCATAGGGTTTTGAGGGTCTTGAAGGTCTATGGCATCCTCAAACACGATGTCGATGTAAGGCGCGCCGTAGTGATCCTCACAGCCCGGTTGATAGGTGCCGGGGAAGCGCGTGCTACTGGCCACATTGACTGCCAGCACCAGGTTGAAGTAGCCGTTCTTTTTGCTCATGGCCTTACCGCCGAGAGCGGTGTCGATAAACTGCTCCATCTTGCCGACATCGCCCGAAACGCCGTAAGCCTGGAACCATGCCTCAGCACCGGTCACATAGTTTTCAACCGTTGTGCCGGCACCGAAGGTCAGCTTACTACCGCAGCCGGCTGTGTTGGCAGCCGCCGTGATATCGGTATCCGAGAAGACGATTGCAGGGCCGCTGCATTGACCGATTTCGCAGTTGTTGAGCTCGGCTTGCACCTGCCCCCAAGCAAAGAAAGCATTCGAGAAGGAATCGGTAATCTTCACATCGGTGAGGATGACATTGGTTTCAAGACGGCTGGGCGTGTAGGCCGCTTTCTGATCACCCTCGCCATCGTAAGGCTCCAAAGAGAAGCCCGTCGAGTGGATGGCCTTGTGCATGCCGACCATGGTCACATTGTTCAGGTTCAGGTGACCGCTTCTCACCACGAAGCCGTCAAAGGACATCGAGCCGACGATGAGTTCGTTACCGCCGGTCATCGAGCCCTCGGTTTTTGTCGAGTCGCCGTCAAAGCTACCGACGATGTAGAGGTCGTTGAAGGTGACCTCGGGCGACTTGGCACCATTCGACGAGGTATCATAGTTGGCATAGCATGTGAAGATGCCGATCTGCACATTGACGGCTGAGTATCCGGTGCCCTCAAAGAGGCCGTCGTACGCACTGGGCTTCTTTCTACCGTCGATCCTCGGCAGTTTTCTGCCGTCGATGGTATAGCAGTTGCCGTTGACCGTCAGGGAGTCATACCACTTGTCGTATGTTCGCGTGTAGACACCATGCTTATACTCGTTGATCGGAACGGGGTCGATATCACTGCCAAGACGCTCAAACTCGTAGCAGCAACCGTCGGGATGACCGTGAGCGCAGTGCTCAGCTTGCATGGTGGCCGTGATGTTGCGCAGGATATTGATGATGCGGGTATCAAGGTTACTGTATGCGGCGTACAGCTCGTCGTTTGTGTAAACGTTCACACCATTGTTAAGCTTCACCGTTACGCTTGCTGAAACATTATCCTCAGCCAAAGCGTAGACGGGAACGTAGGTTAGAGTCAGGGTTTCGCCGATGAGGGTATCGCTGAAGTCAATGGCACCGTTCGGGAGAACCGTGTAATAAGTGACATCCTCGGTGTTAGTAAGCACGGTTGCTCCGTTCTTGACCGTAAGAACATAGGGAATTTTGTCAAGCGACACGGCACCGGCAATCAGGTCCGGAATAAAGCCCTTGATACCGGCATCAAGGACGGTGTCGAGAGTGCCCTTGAAATTGGCTTGATCGCGACTTGCAGTGTTGGTGCCCTCGCCTGCCTCGGTGACATAATACTCCACGCGGCATGTGAGCGTAACGCCGTTTCTCGTCATGGTGAAGGTACCGGGCGTCTTGGCAAGGAAGCCATTCTTTTCGCCATCCGTCTTGGCCTCGATGGCATTGGCATCGCCGCCAAAGGTAAGCGTATCGGTGCCGAACCAGTAGGTCTGGCCGGTCAGGAAGACGTACACAAGCTCGCCGCCGTTCTCCTCGCGGAAGTAGTGGAGGCTATCGCCGGTTACAGGATCCTTCTGCTCACCGGTGGCACCTGTCTTAATCTCCCACTTGGCGTAGAGCACAAGGTTCTTGATTTCGACGTCGGCGTAGGCGGGAAGGATGTACCTGTCACCGTCCTTGACGAGCGCGATGCTGTCGCCATAGGTGTAGCCGAGGAAATTGTAGCCGTCACGCTCGGGTGCAGGCAATGCGATACCGGTGGACTCATAGGCCGTGCCATTCGTGACAGTGCCTTCGGCAAACGCACCGCCGTTGGCATTCACGCTCCAGTTGAATTTGGGGATCACGTACCAGTCGATCATGATTGTGAGATCCTCAGTGCCGGAGTAGGTGCCGGTGGCGTCGAAGCTCGCAGCACCGTTCAGGAAGCCGAGGAAGCGCTTGCCCTCGGCAGTCGGCTCTGTCAGAGCGTACGAGCCGTTCTTGCCGACGGTAACCGTATTAACCAGCGTAGCACCGTCATAGACCTTGATGAAGACCTTCTTCTGGTAGACAGCGGAGAGGGTGACGTCCTCGTCACCGGTCAGGTCATCGCCCGTGAGGGTGAAGGTAGTGCCGGTGATAGGCTCGGTGCCCTTCTTGAAGCCGATGAAGTAGTAGGCATCGGTATCGGCAAGCGAAGGCAGGGTGTACTCGGTCACACCGTCCACAATCAGGATCGGGGCAATGGAGGGACCGTTCGATTCAAAGACTATGTAGCGCACACCCTCCCAGTTATAGTAGACCGTGAGATCGGCGGTGCCGGTATACACGCAGTCGTACTTGCCGGAGGTCGCGTTGTAGGTGGCGGTGAAGCCGGCGGGGCCGGTATAACCGCGGAAGTTGTTCTCAGCGGTGTTCTGGACGTTATCCAGCGTGAAGCTGCCGCCGAGAGGGAGCTCGAACGTATCGCCCACCTGTGTCGTACCGTTCATCACGGTGACCTTCGGAATGTAAGTCCACACTGCCGTGATGGTGGTGGCAGTGCTCCATGTGAAGGTAACCTCGCCGTTTTGACCGAGTGTCAGCTTGTTGCCGCCGACATAGTAGCCGTCAAAGCGGTAGCCGTCCTTCGTCGGAGCCACGGGAAGGGTAAAGGTAGCCCCGGTGGCGTAGGCGGCGGGGCCAATGGCATCGTCCCCCTCAAGACCGTTCACGATCAATGTGTAGGTTGGGACGGGCGTCCACTTGCGGGTGGCCGTCAACTCACCGTCGGATGTCACCTTGCCCGTGTAGGTGCCGTTATCCTGCTTCGTGAGGGCCACACCGGGGATGACGTAACCGCCGAAGTTATAGCCGGCGTTCTCGTCGGTCACGGCAGGGAGGGTGAAGTTGCCCTCGGCGTCGGCGTAGATGACGCCGCCGATCTGCTCCTCGGTCAGCTCGTCAAAGACCTTGATCGCGGCCAGCTTCTTCCACTGGGCCGAGACTGAGATGGTGTTGGTCTTATCGTAGGTACCTGTCAGCGGGAAGGCGACAGGAGCACCGTCCTGGACATGGGTGTAGCCGAGGAAGATGTAGCCCTCGCGAGAGGGGGGAGTGATTTCATAGGCCGCACCGTAGGTTACGTCCACCTGACGGTAGTTTGTGCTGTTCGGGTCATCGATCACAACGATCTTGAAAGGACGGGGCTCATACTTGACGTACAGCGTTAGGTTGGCTGTGGCTGTAACCGTGCCCTCGAACTTTGCAGTCAGTGCGGCATCGGTGTACAGGGCATCGACCTCATAGCCCGCCTTTAGGAGGGCGGTGTCGTCAAGATCAATTTCTATGGTGGCATCTTTTTCAAAGGAAAGAGTCTTCAAGGTTGTGTCGCCATCCTTGATGGTGACAGTGAATTCGCTCGTGCCACAAGAGGAAAGAATGCCGACTACTGTCACGAGCAGCAGGGCAACGAGCAATATGCGGGGAAATATTTTTTTCATAAGGATACACCTCTCTTTCATAACGGCTTAGCCGTCTTGCATCTCCTGAAAGTGGAGAGTAATAGCATAATGGGAATGGTCCGACAGAACATGTCGGATGGGAAAATGACCTCCTTTCCTTTCGTTTTGTATCATAACATCATAAGATGTAAACGAAACCTTACTTTTTAATTTATTGTCCGAAGATGTCGTCAATATCATGGTTGCCGCCCTCTTTTTCGATGTAAACACTGGCGGTTTTGGCACTGCCGTCATTGGCTGTCGCGGTGACGGTTACGCTCTTCAGCATGGGATTCAGGAAGGTGACAGTGAAGCCGCGTCCGTTCTTGTCCATACGGATTTCGATTTCCTCGGCAGGACGGTTGGTGGTTACGGTTACGCTTTTATCTGTCGCATCGGTCTCCAGCACCTCAAGGGCGAAGTGGTAGTCAAGGTCGCCTGGGAGCGAGATCGCAACCGAAGGAATGGACTTTTCTTCCTCGGGCACAAGGCGCTCTCCCTGCTCATCGATCAAGTAGACGTCGGTTACAAGAATCTTGGTATGCAGGGCTTCAATCATAGGCCCAAAAAGGCTGACGAGGAAGACCGAAAATACGCACTCGAGCGCAACGATTAGAATGATAAGCTTTTTGTTCATGGTGTCCCTCCTTACAGCTCAATCTCATGGAAATAGACTTGGAGGTTGCGGTAGAAAAGGAAGGCACGAGCCACTGCGAAGCATAGGGCAATTCCAAGGATGCGAACCCAGCCGGTCACATAATCGTCGTAGAGCAAAAGAAGTGTCAGGGCACCGGCAAGTGTTGCGACAATGAATCCAAAGAGGGCGGCCTTTCCTACATTCGGGTTGTCCACAACGCCCGATGCTCCCTTCGAGGCATACTCGTGGAACTGGGGCCGTCTGACGTCAAGCTGGAAGCTCCAGAGCACGGTTCCCGCGGCTAAGAGAACCAGTGTCAGCACGAACAGAGCAAGGTCGAGAATGCGGATGCCTGTCGTGAAATACAGCATAATGGCTGTAGCCGTGATGGCAATAAAATTTGAGAACAAAGTCACGGTAATCTTGGCCCAGGCGATTGACATCGTGTTGCTGGGTGCCGTCTTCAGAACGCTGAACTCCAGCCCCTCCATCGAGAGGGCGCAGGCACAGTCGGTGTTAAAGGCGGCAAGGAGGCTCGCGCTGATCATCACGTTGAAGGCAATCACAATATAATCGCCGAGCGGGTTCGTGTTGATTGAATCCAGCACGTAATTCATTACGAACGAAACCAGGGGAAGCATGAAAAACGAGATAATGGTGGCGGAAAGCTTCTGCACGTCACGCACCGTCAGGATCATCTCCTTATGCAGAAAGGTGCGGTAGAGCGAGAAACGCGTCTGTTTCTTCGGGAGCTCAGTGAGCTTCGAGCTCTCGTGGAATTTCTGGCGCACCTTTTTTTTGCGTGTCGAGCGCTCGGCGGATGATGAAACGGCGCGGAAGTAGAAGGGGATGATCAGGGAGATGCCTACCACCGCTACGACTGCGGTGACAGCGAAGAGAATCAACCAATCAAGGAAATTGTCGGCGCCTGTCAGGATGTCGGCAAGGCAACCGTAGTGCAGGGAGTAGACGGCACTTCTTGCTATCGCCTCGGTAATCTTGTTCATGTATTCAGCATAGTTCTGAATGAAGCGAAGGGGGTTAGGAAGGATCATCAGGAGCTTGTACGCCACGTAAAAGAGGGCGGCAAAGCCGACGATGAGTGCCATTACGTAAAGCACAGGGTGCGACTGTAGCCAACGCTTCCCATAAAGGAAGGCGATGGAGAGCACGCATGCCAAAAAGATCGGCGTGGCGGACAGAACCAGGTATGCCACAAGCGAAAAAACGAAGAAAATGATGCCCTGTTTGGTTGCGATGGCAAAGCCGATGAGGAATGGCAGCAGAAAGAAGCAGTTCTTCTTCAACTCGCGTAGGAAAAAAAGAATTAACTTGGACATTGCGATCTCACGGAAGGTACAGGGGAAGGTCAGGAGCATCATGTTTTCCTTGTCGGTAAACAGCACGTTCTGTATCGTTCCGATGTTGGCAAGCACACTGACGGCCTGTGTCAGGAGAAACATCACTGATAAAAGATTGCGGTCAAGGGGCACATAGAAATAGGATGCCAGAAGATAACAGATCGCAGTGAGCGCAGCAGTAATCGCAAGTGCCGCTAGGACTTGCAAAAAAATCAGAAAGGCATGCTTGCGCTTCTCGCGCTTGTTCTTTTTTCGGAGCTTGTCGCCCATCTGCATGCAGAGCAGAGCGCGGATGCGGTCTGCCGAGCGCCTCTGACGCTCGATAAGGCCGATATGCTCCTGTGAAATTGTTGCGGGTGTACTCATATTACTTCTTGCCCTCCGAGCGTGCCCCGGGGGCGTTTTTTTTGGTACGGAGCATGGCTCTGACAGTAGCCTCGGCTTCCTCGACGGCGCGCGCCTCCTCGGCAGCGCGCTCGGCGGCACGAGCGGCGGCCTCGGCCTCCTTTTCGGCACGCTCGGCCTTAATCATATCCCCCTCGGGACCCTCGATGTACTGAAGGTAGATTTCCTCCAGCGTTTTGCCGGAGGCACGGATCTCGTCCATCGTCGAGCATTGGCGAATCTTACCGCCCGAAATAATGGCAATGCGGTCACAGATACGCTCCACGACCTCGATGATGTGGCTGGAGAAAAACACGATATTACCGGCGTCTGCGTGCTCGCGCATGCACTGCTTGATCTGGTAGGAGGAGGTCGGGTCAAGACCGGTCAAGGGCTCGTCCAGCACCCAAACCTTCGGGTTGTGGATAAGGGCTGAAATCACCATGATCTTCTGCTTCATACCGTGAGAATAGCCCTTGATCTCGCGGTCAATGGCGTCCTCAAGGTGAAACATTCTTGTGTACCTTTTGAGGCGCTCCTCGCGGTCCTCGGGGGACACGCGGTAGAGGTCAGCCACGTAGTTGACGTACTCACGCCCCGTCAGCTTCTCGTAGACGGCGTGGTTGTCCGACACGTAGCCGATGTGCATCTTGGCCTCCATTGGCTGGCGGGCAATGTCATATCCCTCGATTTCAATGCGTCCCTCGGTGATGCTTTGGATACCGACAAGGCTCTTGATGGTTGTTGACTTACCGGCACCGTTGTGGCCGATAAAGCCAAAGACCTCGCCGGCGTGGATTTCGATATTGATATCGTCGGCTGATTTTCTCGTTGAACCGTTATAGATTTTCGAAAAATGCTCGATTTTGATCATGTTTTCTCCCTCCGGATTGAGTGGTGCTGAAAGCGGACGTTCGCCAAGCTCGGCGAGCAGACGCAGATGGTCATCGCGCAAAATACGGCGCTTGCGGGTCAGCTCCTTATGGTCGTCGGCGACACGGAAGAGTGCTGCGTATATGCCCCAAAGAAGGAACATTGAGGCGATAAAGATGACGTAAATGGTCAGCTGATAGACAGGCTTGAGGAGTATCGTTTCAGACCCAATGCGGATCACAAGCTCAATGTCGTAGATCGGCTTCGCAAACGCAAATTTGTTGACGTAGAAGGCCGAATACAGGAAGAAGTAGTCGATGAGTTTACCCTCGGGGTTGAAGGAGGCATTGTTGAACCAACCGTCGATAAAGGCGATTGTCACAAAGTAGATGGTAAAAACGCCGATGGCCTTCAGCACCATTTTGAAGTTGGGCTTAGGGAAAATACGGAGCGCGACACCGAGGATCGGAAGAACAAAGGCGTAGATGTGGTTATACCAGAAGATGACAGTGCTTGGCTCGGTAAGGATCGAATCGGTGTTGGGCATTAATATAGCAAAGAGAGCACCGAGAACATTGACAAGATACGTGAAGTAGAAGAGACCTTTAAGACGAAACACGTAGGTGATGAGCATCATCATAATGGCCGTGTTGCAAAGATGCAGGGGGAGCCCCGAAAGGCCTGTACGATCAACTGAGAAATAGTTGAAAAAGGCCGAGGCCGAGAGGGCGATTACGGCAAAATGCCGCTCGTCAAAGGATTTGTCGCGCAGGGCGATATAAAAATAGAAGAGAATAAAAACGCAAAGGTAAAGAAGTAAGCGGTGCTCCAGAGAAAAGCCCTCAGGCTCGTCACCCCACATACCGAGAAGGACTCCGGGGGCCCAGGCGGGCATAAAGGGAACAAGATAGGTGATGAAAAAGAATCCAAGTGAGCCGACCCGCCGCCAACCGCCGCCAAAGGAACGACGGTGGAGGAGAATGGCAAGCTCTGAAAGCGAGACCGTACCGAGCAGGAGAATTTCCACCATGAAAACGATGTTTCTCCAGTTGCCGAAGGGGTCGCCGACGCCAGAGATTGAGGTCAGGCATTGCTCAAGGAAGATTGCCGAGAGAATGTAGGAAAGCGTGCCGAAGAATGCCACAAAATCGTGGAGCGCGCGCTTGCGAAAGAAAGGAGCGAGGATAGCCATCGACACCGCAAAGAGGCCAAGCCAGCGGACAAGCGTCGCGGCCAGTGCATCGGTGGAGGTAAGCACGGCCTCATTGGTGATCGCTTCCAGGGGCGGCATTCCTTTGCCGCCGTTAAGACCAAACTGACCGTAGATCGCATCGTCACGGAACAGACGGCAAGAGAAAACGCCAAGGAGAAGCACCGACAGTGTGCGACGGCAGAAATCGCGCCGTCCTACCATCGTGAAGCCGAAGTTCCACACCTTGCGACTGCGGAGCACGAGAAGGTAGAGGACGGACGTAAGGATGGGCGGTGCGCCGATGAGGAAATATAAATAAGGATACGAATAAGGACTCAGCATAAGACCTCTCAAATTTATTCAAAATTATCTCAAAAATCGCAGTAGAACGTCGCGTCAAGCGGCGCGCGGGGACGCAGACCTGTCATGGAGAAGAGACGGTTTGTGCCCCGGTGGCACCGCCACCGTTTTAAAGAGAAAAGGTAAAGGGAGGAGCATGTTGCCTCGTAACGAATGCAAAAGGCAAAGCAACTGTGCTCGAAAACAACCGTGCTTGTAAAGGCAAAAACCTTTGCCCTCTCACCTCGCGCGACGTACGCGCGACGTAGACGCAGGATGTAAGCACGGCCCCAAAGAGCATATGCAGTATAGCACAAATGCCGAAAAAAGTCAAACGCCAAAATATTGATAAAAAACAAGAATGTAAATAAAACTATCTATTTCGAAACGACTCTACGAAATTGAGAGCTCCACCATCTGCCGCTCGGTTTTTGGAAAACGCAAGAGCTTAGGAAAGAAAAGCCCTTATAAATTAAAGGGAAAAGAACATTTTCACGAAACAGAGGTTCAGTGGCTCTTTTTTTGAAAATCTGACGGGAGAGCAAAAATGCAAACATTTTTTGAAAAAAATTAAAATTATTAAATTGCAAATAAAACTTTATAAAATAAAACTGAAAAACGCCCGTTGCTTCTCCCGGGCGGAGGTTGGCATCGGACGTTTTTTGGATATTTTTGAAGGGCTTACACGAGGCTCAGCGTATGATTTTGAGAACCACCTCGCGCTGTCGGGGACGCCTCTCTCCTATGACGACTGCGGCTTTGAGGAGTGCCTCGGCCTCGGGGAGGGCTTGGGGCCTTTCCGAGGTAAAGAGGGTGGCAATCGTTTCGCCGCGTCGGACGGCGTCGCCCACCGAGCGAGAAAAAAGAACACCTGCGGTGAAGTCGATTTTGTCGTCCTTCCTTTCACGCCCCGCACCGAGGAGGACAGCGGCGCGGCCAACCGCCTCGGCGTCTATCTCCGTGAGGTAGCCGTCTCTGTCGGCAAGGAGTGGGAGCGAGGCCTCTGCATGGGGGAGAAGCGAGGTGTCGGTGAGAAGCGAGATGTCGCCCCCCTGTGCCGCTATCCATTCCTGCATCTTGCGGAAGGCAGCACCCGTGGCGAGGGCTTCCTCGGCTCTTGCCGTTGCTTCCTCGGACGAGAGGCCGAGGGCGCACTCCGCCATGGCTCCTGCCAGTGTGACAGAAAGCGTACGCAAGGCTCCTCCAACCTTTCCCGTGAGGACGGCCACCGCCTCCTCTACCTCAAGGGCGTTTCCGACGGCAGAGCCGAGAGGCGCGTCCATATCCGAAAGAACGGCAATCACACGCCGCCCGTGCTCGTTCCCGATTTTCACCATCAGGGTGGCAAGCTGCTCGGCCTCCTCGCGGGTTTTCATAAAGGCACCGCTTCCCACCTTCACGTCAAGCACAATGCTCTCGGCTCCCGAGGCCAGCTTCTTGGACATAATGCTGGAGGCGATAAGCGGTATGCTGTCAACGGTTGCCGTCACGTCGCGCAGGGCATAAAGCTTTTTGTCGGCGGGAGCGAGCTCTCCGCTCTGCCCCACAAGGCAAAGCCCTGTCTTTTTGACGGTTTCTGCAAATTCTTCGGGAGAAAGCACGGTGCGATAGCCCCGAATGCTCTCCAGCTTATCGACGGTTCCGCCCGTATGGCCAAGCCCTCTTCCCGACATTTTTGCCACCGTCGCGCCGAGGGCGGCAACAATCGGCAGGGCAATAAGGCTCGTTTTGTCTCCGATGCCCCCCGTCGAATGCTTATCCACGGTTCCGTGGCCGAAATGAGAAAGGTCTATGATGTCGCCGGAGCGCATCATCTCGCCCGTGAGGACGGCGGCCTCGCGGTCATTCATACCGCGGAGGCATATGGCCATAAGAAGGGCCGAGGCCTGGTAATCGGGAATATCCCCCGCCGTGTAGCCCTTGATAAAGTGGGAGATTTCCTCATCGGAAAGCGGGAGCCCCGCCTTCTTCCTTTTGAGAATCTCATACATATTCGCCATAGGAGCTTACTCCTCTTTTACGGTTCTCGCTGTTTCAAGGGCAAGCGTCATCATATCGGTAAAGGAGGTTTCCCGTTCGGCGGGCGTGGTTTCCTCCCCCGTAAGAAGGTGGTTGGATACCGTGCAGATGGCAAGGGCCTGCTTACCTGCCCTTGCGGCGTTCAGATAGAGGGCGGCTGCTTCCATTTCCACGCCGAGAATACCGAGGCTTCTCCATTTATCGCCATCCTCCGGCTCGTCTCGGTAAAAAACGTCGGTGGAGAGGAGATTGCCCACATGATAGCGCATTTTCTTCTCCTCGGCAATACGCGCGGCAGCCGAGAGCAGGGGGTAGGAGGCAAGCGGCGCAAGCCTGCCGGGCAGATGGTACTGGTCGGCAAAATTCGAGTCGGTGGAGGCCCCCATGCCGAGAATAAGGTCGCGGATTCGCACGCTCTCGCTCATGCCGCCCACCGTTCCGATGCGCAGAATGGCGGAAACTCCGAAAAAGTGAAAGAGCTCGTAGCTGTAAATGCCCATGGAGGGCATTCCCATACCGCTTGCCATGACCGAAACACGGCGTCCGCGGTAGCTTCCCGTATAGCCCTGAACGCCCCTGAGGTCGTTGAAAAGCGTGGCTCCCTCAAGAAAATTCTCGGCAATAAAGCGAGAGCGCTTGGGGTCTCCCGGCATAAGCACGACATTGGCAATATCGGCAGTGGGCGCGATGTGCGCGGTTTGCATTTCAGGCATGATAGGTGCCCTCCTTTTCCATTTGCTTTACTATTTTTACAATGCGGCTGGTGCCAAGGCGTTCGGCCCCCAGCGCGAGGAAATCCTCAGCGTCGGCAAGCGAGGAGATGCCCCCCGCTGCCTTGATTTTCAATCCCTCGGGGCGGTGCTTGGCCAAAAGCGCGACGTCATGCCTCGTGGCACCTCCGCCCGCAAAGCCCGTCGAGGTCTTGATATAGTCGGCACCGCCCTCGGCACAAAGGCGGCACATCACCGCCTTTTCCTCATCCGTGAGCAGGCAGGCTTCGATAATCACCTTCAGGAGCCTACCCTCGCACGCCTCCTTTACGGCGGTGATTTCCTCGCGCACAAGGTCGTAGCGCCCCTCGCGCAGGGCACCGACGTGAATGACCATATCCACCTCGCTCGCTCCCGCACGCACGGCGTCCTGTGCCTCAAAGCATTTTACCCGTGTCCTCACATTCCCGTTCGGGAAGCCGATGACCGTGCAAAGCGGAATGCGCCCCTCGCAAAAGGCGGCAGCAGCAGGAAGGTAGACAGGCGGCAGGCAAACCGAGGCGCAGCCGTAGCGAATGCCGTCGCGGCAAAGCGCGCGGATTTCTTCCTCTGTGGCAGCTTGCGACAGGAGAGTGTGGTCCACACACCCGAGAATATGACGGATATCCAAAAGAATGCCTCCTTTGTGACCGTTTTGGTCTTTATTTGTGTAGATTGCGTATTGCAAGCAAGGCTTATTTTTGCTATAATTGAAGAAAAAATAATACCCAAGAGGTACTATGGTTGAATTTTTGTATCGGGATTCCCGAATTGTAGTGGCCAAAAAGCCGCGCGGCGTCCTCTCGGAGGGCTCGGCTCCCGGGGGGATGCCGGCTCTTATCGGCGCATCGCTTGGCAGGGTGCCGCTTACCGTCCACCGCCTTGACCGCGAAACGGCAGGAGTTATGGTGTTTGCCTTTGACAAAAGCGCAGCTGCAGGGCTTTCGGCATCGTTGCAGGCGGGGGACTTCCGCAAGGAATACGCCGCCGTTGTGCACGGAGTGCCGAGTCCTGCGGAGGGCGTCCTTCGCGACCTTCTTTTCCGCGATGCCGCAAGGGGAAAGTCCTATCTTGTCGACAGGCCTCGCCGCGGTGTGCGCGAGGCAGTGCTCTCCTACCGCACCGAGGCGGTTTTTTCGGGGGATGCGGGCGACCTGTCGCTCGTGCGCGTGCGCCTCGGCACGGGCCGCACCCATCAGATTCGCGTTCAGCTTGCGGGGCACGGAATGCCCCTTTACGGTGACGGGCGTTACGGCGGAAGGGAGCGCGCCCCTCTCGGGCTTTACGCAGCCGCCCTCGCCTTCCCTCACCCTGTGGACGGCAGGCACATGAGCTTCTCTCTGCCGCTTCCGTATGAGGAGGAGGCCTTCTCCTTCTTTGCCCCCCGTGCATAGGGGCTGCCGTTCTTATGGGAAAACGCCGTTTCGGCGTTTTTTCTTTTCTCCCGTCTATCTGAATTATACCCGATATGCCGCCCTCTGTCAAGAGAGGCCGCCCCCTGTCTCTGTGTCGTTTTTTCTGCCGTGGGAGCGAATTTTGACCGACATAAAATCCGCACAGACCGTTCATATATGAGCGAGGTGTGAACGAAGGGGGAAGGAGGTCGAAGAAGCGAGAGGGAGGCAGGTCGAAGGAGAGCGAAGGGTGACGCCTTTCCCCTCCTTCTGCCGAAAGGTGTGAGAGATGCTCGGAATGATGAAAAATACGGCGGAAGTCTTTACAAATTATAGTTTTTGTGTTATAATAAGATGATTATTCACGCGCGTACCCGCAAATTGCACGGGAGGGCGCGAAGCAAGGAGAGAAAAACAAGCATGAAATGCCCTACCTGCGGTGCGGGTGACAGCCGAGTTCTGGACAGCCGTCCTGCCGAAAATAACAGCATACGCCGTCGGCGTGAATGCCCCTTGTGCGGCAAACGCTTCACGACCTATGAGGTTGTGGAAACCGTACCGATGACAGTTCTCAAAAAGGACGGAACCCGCGAGATTTTTGACCGTCACAAGCTGGAGTCCGGGCTGCTTAAGGCCTGCGAGAAGTGCCCTGTGGATGCCAAGGCCATTGCCGTGGAGATTGAGAGCGAGCTGGCCAATCGCATGACCTCTGAAATCACCACGCGGGAAATCGGGGAAATGGTGATGGAAAAGCTCCGTGTCACCGATGCTGTGGCGTATGTCCGCTTTGCCTCGGTATACCGTGAATTCAAGGACGTCACCACCTTTCTCGAAACCATCAGCCATGTCATTTCGGAGAAGGGGGAAGAGGAGGACGCATGAAAAGCATGACGGGCTTCGGGCGCGCCGTTTCCGAAGGGAAGGACAAGGATATTACGGTAGAGCTCCGTGCGGTGAACAGCCGTTATTTTGATTGCACGGTGAAGGCACCTCACAGCTACGCGCCCTTTGAGGAGAAGATAAAGGCCTACCTCCAGAAGAATGCTACAACGCGCGGCAAGGTTGACGTGTACGTGAGCCTTGAGCATCATGGGAGCGCGGCGGCGTCGGTGGAGGTGGATATTCCGCTTGCCGAGGCGTATCTTGCCGCCCTTCGCCGCATGAGCGAGGAGCTTGGCGTTCCCGATGACATCACGGTGATGAGGCTGGCCGCCAATCGAGACCTCTTTACCTATGCACGCCCAGAGGCAGACCCGGAGGCCGAATGGGAACGTCTTCTTGCGGTGCTTGCGGAGGCATCGGAGGAATTTCTCGGTGCCCGCCTTGCGGAGGGCGAGCGCACAAAGCGCGATTTGCTTGAAAAGCTTGCGGCGGTAGAGCAAATGGCAGAAAGAATAGGGGAAATCTCGGAAAAGGATAAGATGAGCTACCGTGACAGGCTGGAAGCAAGAATCCGCCAGCTTATGGGCGATGTCGGTGCTGCCCCCGATGAGGCGCGCCTTTTGACCGAGGTGGCAATCTTTGCCGACAGAATTGCCGTTGACGAGGAGCTTGTGCGGCTTGCAAGCCACATCGCCGCCTTCCGTGCACTTGCCGATGAGGCGATACCGCAGGGGCGCCGCCTTGACTTTCTGATGCAGGAAATGAACCGCGAAACCAACACGATTGGCAGTAAGGCTCAGAATGTGGAAATTGCTCATCTCGTGGTAGCCATGAAGGGTGAGCTCGAAAAAATGCGCGAGCAGGTGCAGAATGTGGAGTGACAGAGATGAAATTTGTGGATATAGGACTTGGAAACCTTGCGGCGGTTGACCGCATTGTCACAATAGCCTCGCCCGACACGGCCCCTATAAAGCGGCTTTGTCAGGAGGCGAAGGAGGAGGGGCGCATCATCGATGTAAGCTGCGGCCAGAGGACGCGCTCGGTGCTTGTGACCGATTGCGGGCTCTTGCTCCTTTCTCCTCTCGAAACCGAAGAGCTTTCGGCACGCCTCGCCGCCGAATAGTCCCCATGAAAATGTAATAAAAAATAAAACGATAAAGGAAGATACCGCTATGATTAAACCCTCTATTGCCGAACTCACCAAGGGAAAATTCAATCGCTATGAGCTTGTTATCGGTGCCGCTAAGTGCGCACGCCGCGTGACCGATGAATACGTGGAGCAACGCGCCCGTGCTGACCGCATGATTGCCAACCGTGAAACCGAAAAGTCCCTTGCCTCTCTTATCGACAGCGAATACCGCGACCAGAAGGCGGTGAAAATAGCCATTACACGCCTCGCGGGTGGGCGCTACACCATGCACCGCGCCGGTGAGCAGCCTGCCGACACCGCAGAGAAGCCCGAGGGTTGACAGGCAGGCCATGACGGTTGTCGGTGTGTATCTCATCGGTGTACCGTATGCCGCCGACAAGAGATACGATTATAGTTTGCCCGATGCCCTGCCGCCCGTATCAAGAGGCTCCCTTGTCAGGGTGCCCTTTGGTCGGGGGAACCACCACCGCACGGCTGTTGTGGCCTTTGTGGAGAATGCCTCGGAGGCGACAGGCCTCAAGCCTATCCTCTCGGTGGAGGACGCGAGGTTTGCGCTTTCCGACGAGATGTTTGCGCTGGCCCTCTTTCTGCGTGAGCACACGCTGTGCTCCTTTGGGGATGCCGTCCGCGCTATCCTGCCTCCCGCCCTCCTTTCGGGAAGGGCTGTGGAGAAGATAGCTACAAGCCCCCTTTACCGTGCCGCCGAGCCCGATACACTTCCCGAGCTTCTCGCAAGGAGAGGGCGCTCAGGCGTTCGCAGTGAGGCGCATCGCCGTGTGCTTCTTTCATTGCAGGAAAAGGAGTGCCTCACGCGTGAGGAGGCTGCCGCTCTCGGCGTAACGGGGGCACAGCTTTCCGCTATGGTGGCGCACGGCTGGCTGAGCCTTGAGCGCAGAGAGGCCTACCGCAACCCGTACGGTGCTGTCGCTGTCGGGCAAAGGGAGCCGATTGTGCTCTCGCGTGCCCAGGGTGTGGCGTATGAGAGCCTTTGTGATCTTTACAGCCGTCACCGCGCCGAGGCCGCCCTCCTTTTCGGGGTGACGGGCAGCGGCAAGACCAAGGTGATGATGAAGCTGATGGATAAAGCCATTGCCGAGGGGCGGGGCGTGATTCTTATGGTGCCCGAAATTGCCTTGACACCGCAGACGGTGGGCATTTTTTGCCGCCGCTACGGCGAGAGGGTGGCGGTGATTCATTCCTCTCTCTCGGCAGGGGAGCGCTTTGACACATGGCGCCGTATTGCCGAGGGGAAGGTTGACCTTGTTATCGGAACCCGAAGCGCGGTGTTCGCCCCCCTTGCCCACATCGGTCTCATTCTTATCGATGAGGAGCACGAGCATACCTACAAATCGGACGCCGACCCGAAGTACCATACACGGGATGTGGCTGCCTTCCGTGCGGCGCGCCACGGCTCCCTCGTGATTCTTGCTTCGGCTACTCCCTCGCTTGAAAGCTATTATAAGGCCGAGCGCGGAATTTATACCCTGGTACCCCTGCGTGAGCGCTTTGGTGGCAGCCGTCTGCCAACGGCAGAAATTGTTGACCTGCGCCGCGAGCTCCGAGAGGGTAACCTCTCCCCTGTCAGCACCCGCCTTGCCGAATGCCTTGCGGAGGTGGAGGCGGCGGGAGAGCAGGCCATTTTGTTTTTGAACCGTCGCGGCTACCATGCGGTTCTGCATTGTCGCGGCTGCGGCTATGTGTTTCAGTGTCCGAATTGCTCGGTAGCTCTGACACACCATGCCTCTGCCCGGGGAGCCCATCTTCTTTGCCATACCTGCGGCCACCGTTCCCCGATGCCGAGGGTATGCCCGACCTGTGGGAGTGACAGCATCTCCTACCTCGGCGCCGGCACGCAGAAGGCAGAGGGCGCGCTTGCCTCCTCCTTTCCCGGTATGAGGGTGATGCGTATGGATGCCGACACAACCTCTACCAAGGAAGCCTATGACAGAATGCTGGATTCCTTCCGCCGCGGTGAGGCCGATATCCTGCTCGGTACCCAGATGGTGACCAAGGGGCATGACTTTCCGCTTGTCACACTTTCGGGGGTGCTTTCCGCCGATATCTCTCTCAACATTCCCGATTTCCGTGCCGCCGAGCGTACCTTTTCGCTCTTGACGCAGGTCATCGGGCGTGCCGGGCGTGCCGAGAGGGAGGGGCGTGCCGTTATCCAGACCTTTTCGCCCGAAAACGAGGTGATTGCCTTGGCCTGCCGTCAGGATTACGAGGGCTTTTACCGGCGTGAAATCGCCCTGCGGCGTGAGCTGCTGTTCCCCCCGTTTTGCGACCTTGTCCAGCTGACCTTGACGGGGGCCGACGAGGCAGACTGTCTCCGTGCCGCAGAGGAGCTTTCGGCGCGCTCGGCTGCGCGTGCCGCCGAGGAGCTTCACGACGAGCCGATTTTGATATACGGCCCGTTTGAGGCACGCACCTTCAAAAGAGAGGGACACTTCCGTATGCGGTTGCTTGTCAAATGCAAGCTGAACCGAACCACAAGACAATATTTTGGAGCACTTCTCAGTGCATATACACCGAGAGGTGGGGTTACGCTATCGATAGACATGAACCCCACCGACGTGTAGGAGGAGCTATGGCTATTTTAAACATTCTCAAGGAAAACGATCCGATACTCAGAAAGGTCAGCCGTCCCGTGGAGGAAATCACACCGCGCATTCGCACCCTTCTTGATGATATGGTGGATACGATGCACAAGGCAAACGGCTGCGGGCTTGCCGCGGTACAGGTGGGGGTTTTGCGCCGTGTTGTCGTGGTAGAGGACGAGAACGGAAGGCTTTACGAGCTGATAAATCCCAAAATCGTTGCCAAGGCAGGCGTGCAGGAGGAGTGCGAGGGCTGCCTCTCTCTTCCCGGCGTCTGGGGTATCACCCGCCGCCCACGCGCTGTGACCGTGCGTGCGCTTGACCGTGACGGCAACGAGGTGGAATATACGGGGCAGGGGCTTCTTGCCAGAGCCTTCTGCCATGAGCTTGACCATCTCGACGGCGGTCTTTTCACCGACGTGATGATTCGCCGTCTTGGGCGTGATGAGGTAGAGGGCTGATGCGCGTGCTTTTTATGGGGACGCCCTCCATCGCCGCCGAATGTCTCTCTATCCTTGCTTCGTCGGGGCACGAGGTGGTGGGGGTGGTTTGCCAGCCCGATAAGCCGACGGGCCGTCACTATACCCTGACGCCGCCACCCGTAAAATGCCGCGCGATTGAGCTCGGCATTCCCGTTTTTCAGCCCGAGAGCCTGAGGGACGGCGCTCTTTTGCCCGTTCTCCATGAGCTCCGTCCCGATGCGGTTGCCGTGGTGGCTTACGGCAAAATTCTGCCCGAATATGTTCTCACCTTCCCGAAATACGGTTGCCTTAACCTTCATGTGTCGCTCCTGCCTAAGTATCGGGGTGCCGCCCCAATGCAGCGTGCGATTATGGCAGGCGAGCGAGAAACGGGCGTGAGCGTGATGTATATGGACAAGGGGCTGGATACCGGTGACATTCTCGCCACCCGTTCCTTCCCGATAGGCCCCTGTGACGACCTCGGCGCGGTGGAAGCCGCCTCGGTGGCGGTGGGCGCGCCGTTGCTTGCCGAGGCACTTGACCTCCTCGCCGCAGGGAACGCACCCCGCACCCCCCAGCCTGCCGAGGGAGTCAGCTATGCCGAAAAGATTACAAAGGCGGAGACAAGGCTTGATTTTTCTGCCGACTCCGCCGCGCTGCTTGCCAAAATCCGCGCGCTGTCCCCTCTTCCTCTTGCCTGCTTTACGGCAAAGGACGGGCGCACCGTCAAGGTGCTGGAGGCCTCTGCCGGCGAGGGTGCCGATGCCTATGGCGTGTACCCCTCTCCCCAAAAGGTCACGGTGCCCTCGGGCACCGTCCTTGCGCTTTCCGAGCGCGGCGAGGGCGGCATTACCGTGGCAAGCGGAGACGGCACCGTGGTCCTTCGGCGCGTTCGCCCCGAGGGCAAGGGTGCCATGAGCGCTGCCGACTATATAAGAGGCCGCCGTGTGGCCGTAGGGGATATCCTTACGTAAGGTTTTCTTTACAAAAATCCTTGAAGGGAGTACGTGAATGCTCTATTTTGATTATTCCTATCTCATTATCGTTATGCCGTTTGCGCTTCTTGCGATGTATGCCTCCATAAAGGTCAACACCACCTTCAAGCGCTATGCTGCCATGCCCCTCTCGCGCGGGACAACCGGGGAGGAGGCCGCACGCATGGTGCTTGCCGCAAACGGTGTTACGGGGGTTCGTATCGCTCCGTGTCAGGGGCACCTCACTGACCATTTCGACCCCCGTGATAACACCATTTATCTTTCGGAGGCGGTATACAGCGGGCGGAACGCTGCGGCCTGCGGTGTAGCGGCCCACGAAGCGGGGCACGCTGTGCAGCACGCCGAGGAGTATTTTCCCATTCGTGTGCGCTCGGCGCTCGTGCCCATCACAAACCTCGGCTCCTCTCTTGGGATATGGCTGATTCTTATCGGCCTCCTTCTGGCGATGGCATCGCAGGCCTTTGCTTATCTTGCCTATCTCGGCATTGCGCTTTTTTCACTCACTGCCATCTTTCAGCTGGTTACGCTCCCCGTGGAGTTCAATGCCTCGCGCCGTGCGATGGCTGCCCTTGAGGCGTCGGGAGGCTTTACCGAGGAGGAGACAAGGGGGGCGCGCTCGGTGCTTACGGCAGCGGCGATGACATATGTGGCCGCCCTTGCCGTGTCTCTTGCCCAAATCCTGCGCTTCCTCGTTCTGGTTGCCGGTGCTACGGGGCGCCGCCGTGACTGAATCGGCCCGCCGCGGGGCCTACTCGCTGCTTCTTAGGCACGAGGAGGGGGGCGTGTACGCCAATCTTCTTGCCGACAGCGAGCGTCTTTCGCAAATGGAGCCCCGTGAGCGCTCTCTTCTTACCGCGCTTCTTTATGGGGTGATTGAGAGGCGGCTTACCCTTGATTACGCCATCGGCGTGCTTGCCTCGCGCGCTGCCGACTCTCTTACCCCTCATACAAGGGTTGCCCTCCGTCTTGGGCTTTACCAGCTTTTTTATATGAATATTCCGCCGCATGCCGCCGTTTCCGAAACTGTTTCGCTCGGGAAAACCAAGGGGGAGCGTGCTCTGATTAACGCGGTGCTTCGTGCGGCGGCGGCCTATCCCGAGGGGGTACCGCCTCCTCTCGCCTCGCGAAGCCTTGTGCGTCATCTTTCTGTGCTTCATTCGGTGCCCGCGGAAACCGTGCGTTATTTTCTTTCGCGCCTTGGTGAGGAGGAAACGCGCGCGTTGCTTGCCTCCTTCTGCACCCGCCCACCCCTTTTTTTGCGGGTGAATACACAGAAAACCAACCGCGATACTTACCTTGCCGTGCTTCGGGAGGCAGGGCTTTCGGCCATGCCCGACCCGCTCGCGCCTCACGGCATTCGCCTTACCGATTCCCTTCCGATACATACGCTTCCCGGCTATGACGAGGGCCTGTTTTTCGTTCAGGACGCCGCATCTCAGCTGACAACCGAGGTGCTTGCCCCTCGCGGCGGCCACCGTATTCTTGACCTTTGCGCCTGCCCGGGCGGCAAAAGCTTCGGTGCTGCTATGGCGGCAGGAGACAAGGCGGATGTGCTCTCGCGCGATATACATGCGAGCAAGCTTTCGCTTATTCGGGACGGCGCGCTCCGTCTGGGGCTCAGCTCTGTCCGTACCGCCGAGTGGGATGCAACGGTCCCCGATCCTGCGCTGTGCGGGAAAATAGACCGCGTCATCTGCGATGTGCCCTGCTCGGGGCTTGGTGTCATTGCCAAAAAGCCCGACCTTCGCTATCGCTCGCTTTCCGGGCTTTCCGAGCTTACGGCACTCTCGGCCCGCATCCTTGATGCGGCAGCAGAGGCGCTCGCCCCCCGCGGCGTTCTGCTTTTTTCCACCTGCACCCTGACGCGTGAGGAGAATGAGGATACGGTGAAGGCATTCCTCGCCCGTCACCCGAGGCTTGCCGCCGAGGACTTTTCGGTGGGCTCGCTCCGTTCCGAGGAGGGCATGCTCACCCTGTGGCCTCACCGCCACGGAACAGACGGATTTTTTATGGCTAAAATCAGGAGACTCTAATGCACGATTTACTTTCGCTTTTTCCCGAGGAGCTTCTTGCAATTGTCAAGGAAATGGGTGAGCCTGCCTACCGCGCGGGCCAGATTTTCCGCCATGCCAAGGAGGGGACGCCCCCCGGTGAGATGTCCTCGCTTCCGAAGCGCCTTCGTGAGAGGCTTGCCTCGGAATTTGAATGGCGTCTGCCGGAGGCGGTGGATACGCTCGTATCCCCCCATGACGGGACTGTCAAATACCTTTTTCGCCTTCTTGACGGGGAGTGTATTGAGAGCGTTCTTATGCGCTACCGTCACGGAAACACGCTTTGCATTTCCAGCCAGGTGGGCTGCCGCATGGGCTGCCGCTTTTGCGCCTCTACCATAGGCGGCAAGGTGCGCGACCTGCTTCCCTCCGAAATGCTCGGTCAGGTTATCGCCGCGCAGCGTCTTTCGGGCGAGAGAGTTTCCAACATTGTGATGATGGGAATCGGAGAACCGCTGGATAACTACGATAATGTCGTACGCTTCTTGCGGCTTGTCAATCACCCGGACGGCGTGGGAATCGGATATCGCCATATCTCACTTTCCACCTGCGGTCTTTGCGACGGCATTCGGCGGCTGGCCAAGGAGAAGCTGCCGATTACCCTTTCGGTTTCGCTTCACGCCACGAGCGACGGGGCACGGGACGAGCTTATGCCCGTCAACCGCCGCTATCCGATTGCCGAGCTGATGAAGGCTTGCCGTGACTATTTTTTAGTCACGGGACGCAGGATTTCCTTCGAATATGCCTTGATAGCGGGCAAGAACGATACTCCCGAGGATGCCCGCCGCCTTGCCACGCTGCTGCGCTCCACCGTAGGAGCCGACGGGGCCCCCATACATGTGAATCTCATTCGCGTCAACGCCGTTCCCGAAACAGGCTTCTCGGGTACCTCGGCAGGAGCCGCCGCGGCCTTTGCCGAGCGCCTTGAGCGCCTTGGCGTTTTGGCCACCGTACGCCGTCGCCTCGGGAGCGATGTGAATGCGGCCTGCGGTCAGCTTCGCCGTGCGCGCGGTACCTCGCCTCGCCTCGCCTTCTTTGCAGGGAGCGACTGTGGCCGTGCCCGCAAGAGGAATGAGGACCGCTTTCTGACTCTGCCGCTCGGTGCCTCAGGCTGTCTTCTCGCCGTATTTGACGGAATGGGAGGCCATGCACGCGGCGATGTGGCAGCCGAGCTTGCCGAGGCCGCCTTCCGAGAGGTTTTTTCCGTCACACCAAAAACGCGACAGGAGGTGTGTAGTCTTCTTGAGGAAGCGGCACGGCTTGCCGATTTCAGCATCCGTCATGAGGCGTGCAGGGAGGAGGGTGCCCTTGGCATGGGCACCACCGTTGCCGCGCTTGCCGTGTTTGACGGCGAGGCCTTTACTCTCAGCATCGGTGACAGCCGAGTCTATTGCCTGCGTGAGGGCGCGCTTCTGCGTCTGACGCGTGACGACTCCTATGTGCAGGAGCTTGTTGATACGGGGCGACTCTCTCCCGACGAGGCCGCCTTCCACCCCCACCGCAACGTGCTCACCCGTTCTCTCGGCTCAGTGGGAGACGGTGCGCTTTCGGTAAGCCCCCATTCTGTTCGCAAGGGAGACACCTATCTTCTTTGCACAGACGGGCTCTACGATATGTTGGGAGATGCGGCCATCTGCCGTCTGCTTTCCCAGGAGATGCCGCCCGCCGAGACGGTGGGCTATCTGATTGCTACCGCCAATGAAAACGGTGGTCGTGATAACATCACCGCCGCCTGCTTGCGTGTATCGCAGTAGAAAGGAGAAAACTATGCCGTATCCGCACTATCAGCCCGGCTCCACCGTGGCAGGGCGTTATACCATCACGGGCAATCTCGGCTCGGGGGGGACGGCTGGCGTTTACCGTGCGCGGGATACTGTAATGAACCGTACGGTTGCTATCAAGATTATTGCCGACGAATCGGGCAGTGCCTCGCGCAATTTTATGACAGAGGCGCGCGCCGCCGCGCTTCTTGCCCACCCGAATATTGTAAATGTGTATGACATTCTGAGCCTTGAGGGCGAGAAATGCATTATCATGGAATACATCTGCGGCATTACCCTTCGGGAATATCTTAACCACCGTGGCCGTCTTTCGGTGAAGGAGAGCGTCAACTGCGCCCATCAGATTCTGCGCGCTCTGCATGCCGCCCACAGCCGAGGCATCGTTCACCGCGATATCAAGCCGGGCAATATTCTTATCACCACCGAGGGGAGAATCAAGGTTACCGATTTTGGAATTGCCCGCCTTCCCGATGCCGACAGCTTTCTGATGCCGGACCGCACGGTGGGTACCGTGCATTATATAAGCCCGGAGCAGGCCACGGGCGGCGCGATTGACGAGCGCAGCGACCTGTATTCTCTCGGCATTCTTCTCTATGAAATGCTGACGGGGCACCGTCCCTTTGAGGCCGACACGCCTGCCGATGTTGCCATGATGCAGATTACTGCAAGACCTCTGCCGCCCACAGAGCGCAACCCGGGCATACCCGAGGCCCTCGAAAGGATTGTCCTGTGCGCGATGGAGAAGGACCCTGCCGCCCGCTTTGACAGTGCGGCAGAAATGCTCCGTATTCTTGAAAAGCTTCCGCCCGAGCTTTTGTCGGGCCACACCCGCCCCCTTCGCGAGGAGGGGAGTGCCTACCGTGTCGCTGTCGAGCGCCTTGACGAGCGCACCATGCCTCTGCCCCGTATGAAGCTCCGCCGCCAAGGTGAGAAAAAGGGTGCAGAGGAGGCTCAAAAGGAAACTGTAAAGAAAACCTTACAGGGAGAAGAAGCCGTCACCCGTGAGGAAGCCTGCAAGGCTCCTGCCGCCGTCACAAGAGAGGCTGTCACTCCCCCCGCTTCGGCAGCGAGGGAGCCTGTCGCCGCGAAGCCGCAGTCGGGCACTATTGGCAATATGCGTGACGCCTTTACGGCGCAGGACACGGTAGATATTATGCTTTCCTCTCACAGTGCGTCCGTCAAGGCGACGCCCGCACCCCTTGAGGACGAGGAGCCTATCGTCTTTTCTCGCCGTCGTGACCTCGATGCTGCGGAGGAGATACCCGATGGGGATACCGATACCTCACTTACACCTATTGCCCCTGTGGCGCGTGAGGACAATCGGGAAGAGGCAAAGCGCACCGCGCAGGCGCCCTCGGGCATGCTCTTTGCGGGAGAGAGCCGTATTTTCACCGTCTTTATGTTGCTCGCTGCCCTTGCCCTTGCCACCGTGCTTCTTATCGGTATAATCAAGGGAGTTGACCGTGAGCCGCCCACAGCCGAGGCGGGGGACACCTATATCAGCGCGTCCCGCCAAGAGGTGCCGCATGCTTTTTGAGGGGCGTGTTATGCAAGGTGTCGGCGGGCTCTATGAGGTTCTTGTTGCCGAGAAAACAGGGGAGCACCGTGTGAGATGCCGCGGGCGCGGTGCTTTGCGCCGCGATGACGAAAAAATTCTCGTGGGTGACGTCTGTCTTCTGCGTGAGGAGGGCGGGGAGGCTGTTATTGAAAAGATTCTCCCCCGTCGCAATTCGCTCATTCGCCCTCCAATGTCCAACCTTGACTATTTGTTTCTCGTTACGGCAGCCACCCATCCGAGCCCTTCCACCGAGACGCTGGATAAGCTTACTGCCATAGCGGTTCACAACCGCATTCAGCCGATTGTGGTGGTGACTAAGGCCGACCTTGATGCAGCGGCGGCGGAGGAGCTTGCTTCGCTTTACCGCATGTCGGGCTTCCCCGTGTTTGTTCTTTCGCCTGCCGCTTCCGCCGATTCACTCTCGGAGTACATTTCTCTTCATGTCAGGGAGGGGAAGTGCGCGGCCTTTGCCGGGGCATCCGGTGTGGGGAAGTCTACCCTTATGAACCGCCTTTTTCCCTCTCTTTCGCTCGTCACGGGGGATATCAGCCGCAAAATCAGCCGCGGACGCCACACCACCCGCAGCGTCAATCTTTTTGTGACACCCGAGGGTGGCTTTCTTGCCGACACTCCGGGCTTTAGTATGCTTGACTTTGTGCGTTTTGACTTTTTCGGTCTTTCCGACCTTTGCGATACCTTCCCCGAGTTTCTTTCGGAGCGTGCCTATTGCCGCTTTACCGATTGCACCCATACGAAGGAGGAGGATTGCGGCATCGTTCGCGCTGTGCGTGAGGGCAGAATTGCCCCCTCCCGTCACGAAAGCTACCGCACACTCTACAAGCTTTTGAAGGAGAAGGAGAACCGATACTGAGTGAAAAAGGAGCTGTGCCGCTTTTGCGGCACAGCTCCTTTTTTATCTGCCATTTGCCTTTTTGAACTTTTACAGACGGCCAAAAAGGCGGAAAAGGGTACGGCGAATCGCGGCGCGTACGGCGAAGATGGCGAGGGCAGGACGCGAGAGAGCCCTGTCCTTTCTGAAAACACGCACCGCCTTGGCGAGCACCGCCCTGGGCGGGTACGGCCCCTCACGGTGCAGAAGCGCATCTCCCCTTGTGACGATGCCAAGCTCGTTGACGGCCACCGCGCGGTGGAGCAGAAAGCGCCCCTCGTGTGTCCGTATCAAAACAATGTCGCCCTTTCTGATGTTGGACGGCAATGCAAGAAGGACAGAATCCACTCCCTCACGAAGAAGCGGCCTCATAGAGCACCCGCGCGGCCAAAGGCGGAAGTAGCCACCCTTTTCGAGCACAGCCTCAGCAATCGGCCAAAGCTCGGCGATGGGACGTGAGTCAAGCAAGGAGGCCTGCCCCCTTTAGGCCTTCAAGAAAGCGGTCAAGGTCACGCCGTGCCGTTTCCTCCTCGACCTCGTACTGCGCAAGGAGAGCACTAAGACAGTCCTCGTAGCTTCTTTCCTCGCTGAGAAGCTCAAAGAGAAAGGCCGCAGTGGCATTCAGGCGAACCATTGAGCCAACCTCAGCCGATTCCTTTGTGACGGCAATCGCATAGGTATCGCCGTGTATTTCCTGCAAAACAAAACCGTTTTTTCTCTTCATGTCAAGCTCCTTATCCAAAAATCGCCGCATAGGCAGAGGCGGCGGCAGAGGGTTCCTTTGTGACGGCAGCGCGGAAAAAGCGTACATCCCCTGAGAAATCGGCCAGCAGGGGCAGAAGGCGGGCAAGCGAATCGGTGCTCCTTGGGGCAAGCGTGGCGGCATAGAGAGCAGGGAAGGCCTCGGAGGGCACGAGGGGAGTCACACTGTCTGTCTCGGCACGTTCAAGAAGGAGTACAGCTCCCATGCGCACGGTGGCGTTTTTGTGCCACCCCTCCTTCCCCGCGAAAGGCGTGCCGTAGCCGTAAAAGTGCCCGTCCTCCAAGCGCCTGAAAAGGGGCTTATCTCCGTTGAGAATGCTGCAACGGTCTGCAAGCATACCCTTCCATAGGGCGGCGTGCGTGCTTTTTCCCACCCCGCTTCTCGCGGTGACGGCAATCCCCACTCCGTCAACCGAAAGGAGCGCGGCGTGGAGAAAGAAGCCGCCGTAAAGCGGGAGAGCTGTGCAAAGCTTGCGGTACAGCGCAAGGGCTTCGCAGGAGGCAGGGTGCTCGGCAGCACGCTCGTCCCTCATCTCGGCGGCAAGCTCCTCGTCGGAGACCGAAAGCGAAAGAAGGGGAGCCTCCTCGGTGAGATATTCGTGCATATGGGCCCTGAACTGAGGATAGCGATGGTGAAAGGCTATGGGAATTCCCGCCAGCTTACAAACCGTCATAGACGCTCCTTTGTAAAAAGGCAGGCCGGCGGCCTGCCTTTGCTATCAGTTAATAAGGTCGCTCCAAGGGTCCTGAGTAGTTACGGGGACCGTGGTTGTCACAGGGACCGTAGTCGTGGTCGACGGTTCTGTGGTTGTCACGGGTGCGGTAGTATCCTCAGGGGCCTTCGTGCCGCAGGCGGCCAGAGTAAAGGCAAGAGCAAAAAGAAGAACAAAAGCAAGAAGCTTGGTTTTCATACGGTAGTCTCCAATCTTATGGATAATATTACAAAAATATTATACCTCCTCGCTTTGCCGTTTGTCAACAGTTTTTTGGAATCTCGAAAAACTTTGTAATTCTTACATAAAAAGAAAAAGTCAATTTGTGAAAACTGCAAAACGGAAAGCATAATGGCGGCTTCTTCTCATTACGGAGGTCTCCTCTCAGAGAAAAATGTGGAAGAGCTATTGACAAATTTTAAAAAACCGTTATAGATAGAATATACGAGCGAGAGCGCCCCCGAGCGCGATTTGCCGAAGATTTTTTTAGAAAGGGAACATTATGAAAAAGCTTAGCTTATTGATTGCCATGATTCTCTGCCTTACGATTGGCGGCGTGTATGCGACTTGGACCTTTACGGCCACCGAGAACGCTAACATTATTGACGCCAATCAGGAGGTCATCGTTGCCTTGAACCCGGATGTGGACACCACGGCCAACCTCGGCAAGTACACTATCACCCTTGAGAATCTTACAAACGGCAATATCCTGATTGACCAAGCGAGCGACGAGGCTGTCGCGGCGGGTGACAAGGTGCAGCACCAGGCTGTCCTTTGGATCAATCCGGACGCAAAAATCACCATCACCTATACACCGGATAAGGCTGCCGAGCTGGATTACAAGCAGGGTAAGTTTGAAACCAAGTTCTACTTCTCTTCGCCCGATTGGAAGGCCAAATTCGATCCCACAACCGGTCACTACGATGCGACGAACGGCACCGAGAAGTCCATCTTTAACCTCGACACCGCAGAGCATGTGCTGAGAAACGGTGACGGTACCGACGAGTGGACGGTCAATGCCGACGGCACCTTGACCTACGTTATCGACGCCGTGATGCTGGCCGAGATGCTCCGTCTAAACGACCCCATTATCCTTGACTCGCTGGCCGACTACAATGCTTTCATCACCGCCATCAACGGCACCATCACGCTCCACGTGACCGACGGTGTCGTGGAGGGACAGAATCAGGGACAGTAATCCCGAACAAAACATAGGATCTGCTATCCCCACGGAGCCTCTCCGTGGGGGTTGCGGTTTCTTTTCGGAGCTTGATATGACGGCATTTGAATGGTATTCCTTCTTTCTCTGCCTTGTCGTATTTGTGCTTCTTACCGTTGTGTTCGGCGCGATGCTTGCCATCATTACGAGGCAGACGGTGAGGCTGATCCGAGCGGGGCTTGAGGACGAGCAAATCAAAAAAGAATACCTGACATCCAAGATGAAGAAGCGTAAGCACGGATGCTTTGAGAGCATTTTTGCCTTCGTGCTGGGGCTTTTGATGCTTGGCTTTTTTGCGTTTTCGGTGTTTGTCAATGTCACAGAGAACACCTATTTTGATTCTATCCCCACCCTGCGTGTCGTTAACTCCGGCTCTATGGCCCAAAAGAACGAAAAGAACAAGTATCTCTTTGAGAACAACCTCAATAACCACATTGAGACCTTCGATATGATTCTTACCTACCGCATTCCGGCTGAGGAGGATATCCGACTCTATGACATCGTGGTCTATGAGGTGGACGGTATTTTTGTCGTGCATCGCATCGTGGGCATTGAGGAGCCGTGTGAGAGTCATCCCTACAACCGTTACTTTCTCTGCCAAGGGGATGCTGTGGAGCGCCCTGACCGCTTCCCGGTCTATTACTCACAGATGAAGGGCATCTACCGCAACCAAAGGGTTCCCTTTATAGGGAGCTTTGTGACCTTTATGCAGTCGCCTGCCGGATGGCTGTGCGTCCTGCTGATTATCGGCTCGCTTGTCGGGGTGCCGATCTTCGAAAAAAAGTTTGAGAGGGAGAAGCGGCTCCGCCTCCTCGCCCTCGGGCTTCTTGAAGAGGAGAGCCTCATTCGCAAAGCCGAGCAGACCGTGCCCGTTGCCCCGACTGCAACGATGACCGCTGTCCCACCCAATCTGCCCGAGGAGGCCGAGCTCTCCTCGCCCTTTGCTCATCTTGCGGGCAGACGCAATACACGCAGCTTTGACGAGGCGCTTCTTTTCGCAGGTGAGGAGATGCAGGTGCGTTACACTCGTCTTGTCGCCTTTCTTTCGCGCATTCACGGTGTTCGTCTGATTTCGGCGAAGGGGGCAAGAACCTACAAGCGCGGCCATACGCCCCTCGTCCGCTTCACGGTGCGAGGCCGCACGCTGAACGCCTATCTGGCCCTTCCGCCTGCCGAATTTACCGATACGAAATATATCTTTGAGGACTTTTCGGACCGTCGCTCTTATGTCAGTTATCCTATGCGTGTCCGTCTCTCGTCCGAGCGGCAGACTCGCTGGACGCTTGAGCTTCTTTTGCTCCTTACCGAGCGATTGGGGCTTGCTCTCCTTCCGGAGCCGGCGCCCATCCGCGAGGAGACTGCTACCGCCTCCCCCTTTGCTCACCTCGTGGGGCGGGACAGCCGTAGCTTCCGCGAGCGTCTTGCACACGCACCGAAGGAAACGCGGGAGCGCTATGCGCGCCTCTCGGCTGCCCTTCTTGCCATCCCGGGCCTACGCGTAATCGAGGCACATAAGCATAGGACCTATAAGTGTGGTAACACTCCCGTTGCCAGGCTTGCCGTCAAGGGCAAAACGCTGAACGCTTACCTGTCTCTTGACCCCGTTTCGCTCCGGGAGACGAAATACATTTTCACCGACCTTTCTGCCAGCAAGAAATTCGCCCTTTATCCGGTGCGTATTCGCCTTTCGTCCGAGAGACAGACGCGCTGGACACTTGAGCTTCTTGACCGCCTTGCTCGCGAGCGCGGCCTCGGAGGGGAGGGGCGCGTATGAGAATTTTGAGACGGAGTCTTCTCCTGGTTCTCCTCGCCGTCCTGCTTACTACCGCCGGCACCCTTGCGACCTGGAGCTTTGCTCACCCCGACCTTGCTGAGGTGTCGGCCTCCTTCGTCCCCGTGCTTGGGGTGTTCCATTGGGATGGCTCGGACGTTCTCCCGGACGACGGCGGCGTGGGTGAGGACCACCTCTGGCTCGTCACAAACCTTGTGGGCGGCACGAATGCCAAGGGCGAGGAGATAGGACTTAACGCTCCCGATTCTCCCCTCAACGACTATATCAATGACCGTCTTGACGGCGGCCTCGGCTATTCGAAGAGAGACTATTTCGGTAGCATGGCGGTCACAGGCGGCAAGGATATGGAGGAGCTGTTCGGCGCCGACGCGATCAACCTGAGCTTCATGGTGTACGTCGTGAGCGACACCGAATATTATATTTTCACAACCGGTGTTGACCTAGGTGAGCGAGGTGAGGCCAACTGGCTGGGCACCTCCAATAAAACGCCGGGGAAGCCGACTCATGCGCTCGGGACCTACATCAGCCCCATCTACCGTACGAAACTTACGCGGTCCACGAAGAACGATGACTTTGAGATCGTCGAGACCAAGGAGGGCAAGGCCCTCTCCTGCTGGTATGACGAGAACCGAAGGAACAACATCACGCAGATTCCCTCCTTTGATCCCAAGTCGTGGGTGGAGGAATAGAAAAAGCCGCCTAAAGCGGCAAGATTTTGTTGACAAGCCCACCTGCTTTTTGCTACAATCAAAGTAGAAAAGACAGAAGGAGGGTACTGTATGGAAGCGCAGATACAAAATGGGAGGGTAGCCTGGCGAGGGAGCACCCTTTTGTCCCCTGTCCCTGCGGCGCTTGTTACGGTGGGAGATTCGGAGCGTGCCAATATTCTCACTGTGGCGTGGTGCGGCATTGTATGCAGCCAACCGCCCGTCACCTATATCTCGGTGCGCCCCGAGCGTTATTCCTATGCGCTCTTGCGGGAGACGGGGGAATTTGTCATTCATCTTACGAACCGCGCGCTCTGCCGTGCCACCGACTACTGCGGCATTTATACCGGTGCGAAGGTGGATAAATTCGTGAAATGCGGCCTTACGAGGATTCCCTCTGTGTCGGTGTCGGCTCCCACAATTGCCGAGGCACCCCTGGCTCTTGAATGTCGGGTAAGACAGGTAACGCCGCTCGGCTCTCACGATATGTTTCTTTCCGATATCCTTTCGGTTACCGTGAGGGAGGAGCTTCTTGACGAGGGGGGCAGGCTTTGCCTTGAACGCGCCGACCTTGTCGCCTACTCCCACGGCGCTTATTTTTCGCTCGGGGAGAAGCTTGGCAACTTCGGCTTTTCGGCTGCTCGCCGCGGTGCGGGCAAGCGACGCTGAGATAGAAAAAGCACCTGCGGCACATGTGCCGCAGGTGCTTTTTAGTCCTCAGTTTTTCAAACTGTGAATCGGTGCGGGAATCCGTCCCCCACGCGCAATGAAGGCGGCGGGAGAATAGGGGCGAAGCGGCATAATGGGTGCCGTGCCAAGAAGACCGCCGAAGTCCACGCTCTCACCCACCGTCTTACCGTAGGCGGGAATCAGGCGCACGGCTGTGGTTTTCGTGTTGGCGACGCCAATCGAAATCTCATCGGCAATCACGCCGCAAAGAACTTCCTCGGAGGTGTCACCGGGGACGGCAATCATATCGAGCCCCACCGAGCAAACAGCGGTCATGGCCTCAAGCTTCTCAATCGAGAGGGCACCGCGCTCCACCGCCGCAATCATGTCCGCATCCTCCGAGACGGGAATAAAGGCACCCGAAAGGCCGCCCACATGGCCCGACGCCATAACGCCGCCCTTCTTAACGGCATCGTTGAGCATGGCGAGGCAGGCAGTGGTGCCGTGAGCCCCGCAGGACTCCAGCCCCATGCTTTCAAGAATTCTCGCCACCGAGTCGCCAACGGCGGGTGTGGGAGCGAGCGAAAGGTCAATAATACCAAAGGGCACCGAAAGACGGCGAGAGGCCTCGGTGGCAACCAGCTGACCGACTCTTGTAATCTTGAAGGCAGTGCGCTTGATAAGCTCTGCCAGGGCTGAAAGGTCGCAGTTGCCCGCGCGCTCAATGGCCGAGCTGACAACGCCGGGGCCCGAAACGCCTACGCTTACTACGGTTTCCGCTTCTCCTATGCCGTGAAAGGCACCTGCCATAAAGGGGTTGTCCTCAGGTACGTTTGCGAAGACCACAAGCTTGGCACAGCCGATGGAGCTGCGGTCACGCGTGAGGTATGCGGCGCGCTTGATGACGGAGCCCATAAGGCGGATGGCATCCATATTGATGCCCGCTTTGGTGGAGGCCACGTTCACCGAGGAGCAGACGAGCTCGGTCTCGGCAAGGGCCTCGGGAATGACCGAGATAAGAGCCTCGGCCCCCTTCGTCATGCCCTTTTGCACAAGGGCAGAGAAGCCGCCGATAAAATTGATGCCCACCTCGTTTGCCGCCCTTTGCATGGTGTGCGCTATCCTGATGTAGGTGTCGGGGCTGGCCGCGCCGCCGATGAGCGAAACGGGAGTCACCGATACGCGCTTGTTGACAATCGGAATGCCATAGTCGCTCTCAATATCGCACCCTGTCTTCACAAGGTTTTCGGCCTTTTTTGTAATTTTATCATAAATGTTGTCGCAAAGACGGCCCGCATCGTCGGACACGCAGTCGTAAAGCGAAATGCCCATCGTGATGGTACGGATGTCGAGGCTTTCCTCACGCACCATCTTTATGGTTTCCAAGATGTCCTGTGTATTCAGCATAGGTCCTCCGTCAGATGCGGTGCATCGCGTCAAAGATTTCTTCGTGGAGTGCGCGAATGTCGAGCGCGTGCTCTCGTCCAAGGGCAGTCAGCTTTTGCGAGAAATCCGCAAAGGGCATGGTGAGTGCATGAATATCCACCAGCATAATCATGGCGAAGTATTCACTGAGAACGCTCTGCGTAATCTCCAGAATGTTGGCATTGGCCTCTCTGCATACAGCGGAGACCTCGGCAATGATACCTATGGCATCCTTCCCCGTGACGGTGATAACGGCTTTCATAACAGTTCCTCCTAAAATATGGTATGATGAATTTTCGGTGCAGGCATGCCACGAGAGCACCCTGTCAGAGCATTTTCATAAGGCGTAAATAAAACTCTACCGATTTATCGATTTCCTCCAGTCGGATGCGCTCGTTTCTTCCGTGAATGGTACGGCGCTCCTCGGCGGTCAGCGACATGGCGGAAAAACGGTATACGCTGTCCGAGAGTGCCGCAAAATGACGGCTGTCCGAGCATTGCAGCATAAGGTAAGGAGATACGATGGCATCGGGCCAGGTAAGGCGTACCGCCTCGCGGAGCGTCGCAAAGGCCTTGCCGTCCGTGCGGGACACGGGGCTCGGATTTGTGACCTGCAGGGGGCGGATTTCCACTGCGGGGTTGTCGATAACGCGGCGCAGTCTCGCAATAGTCTTGTCAGCGGTGTCGGCAGGAGAGAGGCGGATATTTGAAACAATTTCGGCCTCGCTCGGCAACACATTGTTGGCCTCGCTCCCGTGCATACGGGTGAAGGCTACCGTAGTGCGTAAAAGGGCATTCATCTCACCGCCCCGACGCACAGCAATGCGCGAAAGGAGAGGCTTGAACAAAAAGAGGTTGGCAAAAAGCATACGGTAAGGGAAGCTTGCGTGCCGCCCAAGTGCGTCAAACATTTTGCGAACAGGCTCAGTCAGCTGCATTTTCAAGGGATGCTCTTCCACCGCTGTGACGGCAGAAGCAAGCTGACCGATGGCGGTTTGCGGGCGCGGTGCCGAAGCGTGTCCCCCTGCGGTACGGACACGGTATTCGACGTCCAGCACTCCCTTTTCCGCAATTCCGATGAGGGCGGTTTTTCTGCCGACGCCGGGGAAGGCACCCTCCACTACGGCGCCCCCCTCGTCCAACACGAGAGACACCGAAATGCCCTCCTTCGAGAAATAGGAGGCTATATTCGAGGCCCCGGCCCCGCGGATCTCCTCGCTCCCCGAAATGGCAAAGTACACATCCTCCTCGGGGACGAAGCCGTCGCGGATAAGACAGTCGGCGGCAAAAAAGATAGCGTTAAGGGTAGACTTGGTGTCGAGGGCACCGCGTCCCCAAAGGACACCGTCCTCAATCACGCCGTCAAAGGGCGGCCTCCGCCAGGTGCCGTCCTCGGCGGGAACCACATCGTAGTGAGCCATAAGAACGGTGGCGTGCGCGTGCGATTTTCCCTCCCAGCGGAAGAGAAGACCGCGTTCTTCAAACTCCCGTCGGCTGCAGGTGGCAAGCACATGGGGATAAAGGGTTGGTAAAAGGTCAATCAGCCTTTGGAACTCAGCCTCATCCTCAAGCTCCCTATTTTCCTGTGAAACCGTGCGGCAGCGAACAAGCTCGCAAAGGGCGGCGTGCGCCGCCGAGGTATCTGTGTCAAGGGCGCAAGGTGTTGGTGCGCCCGCCTCCTTGCGGGGGCGGAAGGCAAGTGTTCGCGCAAGGACAATAAGCAAAAGGACAAAAAGCGCGGCAAAAATACTCCAAATAGCCCAGTGCATATCAGCCTCCATTGTTTTTTGTAAAGACAACCTTACAGGATACAAAAGAAGCGGGCGTATCTCGCTGCTTTCGTGTTGCTCTCTCGGAAAGGCTTTATTACAGGAATATTATAGCATAAACTCCTCGGTTTGAAAAGGGGGTAAGCGAAAAACCATACAAGGAATCGGGATTTTGAAAAAAGCAAGGGCGATACCCGGGGTGGGTATCGCCCTTGTGCGGTCAAAGGGAGGGGGTGTGCTTACTCACGCCTTATCCTCGGGGCTCTCATAGGCTACCCCATCCTCAAAGGTAACCCAGCCGAAGCGTCCGGGAACGAGGGTGTACTTGCCGAGAGTATCGACGATAACGGTTTCGTCCTCCCACTTGCCTCCAAGGCTACTGAAGAACTCCAGCTTGAAGGGGGCGGTGCCGCGCATTCCTGCCACGGCTCTGTCAATCGAAAGACGTGCGCGGAGGTTGCCGTTTTCATCGGGCGTGAGGGGCTCAAGCCTCCATTTGTCAAGCTCTGCCTGCCTTGCCTCGGGCTTGGCGAAGGGCCAATGCTCGGTCCATACAAGCGGAGCAAGTGTGGCGGTGCCGTCCTCGGCAAGTGCCACCGAAACGCCGGGGTGAACCGAGAAAAGGCGGAATTCGGGTTGAATATTAAGCTTGGCCGCAGAGGGGGCTCGAAGCTCAAAGATGATGCTCTTGTCATCGGCGGCCATGCGGAAGGCGGTGTTATCCGAAAGCACCTCCCATGCGGCCTCCTCTATGCCGCCCTTGCCGATGGTATAACGGTGGCAGCAGTCCTCCTCCACACCGAGGTAGTATTCAAGGGGCGGGAGCCCTGCGTTGATTCTTTCCTCCACCTCGGGGAACTCGGTGTCAAGCAGCTGCTTGAGGGTTTCGATGCGGTGAAGCAGCTTTTCGGGGAAGAACTTGTAGCCCTCGGCCTCGGAGTGATAGCCAAGACGCTTGTCGTTCTCGCAGAGGGCAATCATCTTGGTGGATTCCTTGATTTCGTTCTCCACGAGGGTGCGCATCTTTCCGAGAACGGCACGAGGGTCCCCCTCGCCCGTGCCGAGCATATCGCGCAGCTTATAGAACTGGAAGATGTTGTAGGTGCTCTTGCACAGCACGAGGAAGGCCGCCGAAACCGAAAGCAGGTCGGTGAGCTCCTCACCCGCGTAGGCAGCCACGGTGGCAAGCTCCGCCATGGCACGGGTATAGTAATTCTTCATCGACGAGAGAAGCGACAGGATTTCGTCGTGCGTATGCCCCACGAGGAAGGAGTCGCACACGCGGTCACCGTCAGGCTTGTCGAGAAGGAGCCAGGAGCGCGGAGGAGAGAAGTTCTTCGGTTTAAGCGAAAGCTCCCATACCACGCCGTCATGGGCGGGGGAATAGTAGCTGAACATAATGTTGATAGGATAGAGGCGGTAGCCCTTTTCGAAGAGACGCCATGCCCTGACGATAGGCTCGGCAATCCCGCGCCCATAGGTAATCGAGGCGAGACGGGTGAGATAGCCGTCCTCGTCCGTGAAGTCATGGCAGAAGGCAAGGTCACCAACCGCCTTGCTCATAAAGCAGGGGTAGTTCCCGAAATACCAGCATTCCATAATTCCCTCAACGCCGAGACGGTGCGCTCCGCGCAGCTTGCCGTAGACATTCCCGGGGGAGGGAACGTAGGGCAGGGTGGCGAGCTCGTGAGAGCAGCAGATTTGCATTTTGGCAAACAGGTGCTTCTTATGCTTTTTTGCCGCCTTTGCCGTCATCTCAAAAAGCCCTGAGGGGCCGACGTACGAAAGCCAATAGTCCATGGCCTGCCTTTCCTTGCCGAGCTGCATCTCAAAGCCGCGGTCATCAAAGTTCTGCATAAGATTCGCGTGCTTCGGGGCGTGCTTGACATAGTCGAGGATATCCTTATCCTCCCAGGAGCGATGGCCGTAGGTCCAGCTTATAAGCTCGGCGTCGGGCTTGGCGGCGCGCATTCCGGCAAAGAGGTTCTCCACGTTCTTGGCAAGCACCTCGCCGCGCGGAATCCCTGAGCATACGGGGCAGGTTGTGTTCGGCACGGAGGCACAGGAGGTGGTGCGCTCTCCCGCGGTAATGCTGATGTATCCGCCAAGGTTAGGGCAGAGGGTAAAGAGACGGTAGCCCGCCTCGTAGCAATACTCCTGGGCGCGCTTGGAATTCGGGCATATCGTATGGCGGTAGTAAACATACTGGCCCGTCATATCCGCATATTTGTCTGCCCATTCGTAGGGGAGTGCCACAGGCTCAATGGCAAAGACGTACGCCTTGACACCGTAGCGGCGGCATTTTTCGATTACGCGGTTGAGCTTTTCAATCCGTTTTTCAGAGCCCTCGCCGTATTCCTCAATGATGTCGGAGTAGAGCAGCTGATTAAAGCTCGTGTAAATCCAGAGACCGTTTGTGCCATCGTGGGCAAGGCGGTTCAGGTATTCATCGGGGTAGTAGTCAACGTTGTCCGAAAGCTCGTCGCCGTTCTTCGGCGGGCGGTTGGTCGGGCTGAAGAAGCCGCGTGTGATACGGCTTTTGAGCCATGGCTTCCTTTCTGTTTTGCCGAGCGGAAGGAAGGGGCCCTCGCGCGCTATCATTTCATCCTCAAGGAAGACGAGCGCGCGGCGGATGCCCTCGGTGTCAGCGGCAGTGACGGTACAGCCCTCCTCACTCACCTCTATGGTATAGGCCTCAAAGCAAGGGGTGACACCCTTCCGGAGGCGAATGGGATAGCGTCCACCCCCGATACCGCATACCGAAATGAAGAGCGAGAAGTCTGCCGTCATGGTGTCGAGAAGCCCCTCCGGGTCTGGGAAGCGGTGGTCGAGGTAAAGGCCGCGGACCGAGACCTCGCCCTCCTCGGGCAACGTGCGCTCAAAGCGCGCGGGGCGTTTTTCGTGGACGGGTGCTTTCAGATACTCCACAAAGGAAAGCGGAGGCTGTTTTTCGAAGAATTCGTCTTGCGAGGTCTTTCTTTTCATAAGAAGGCTCCTTATTTCGTTAAATATGGAAAAGGCGGTACGGCGAGAGAAAGGCCGATAGATTTTCGATACCTCTACTATAACATTCTTTTGCCCCAAAAGCAAGCCATCTTTGATAAAAAAGAGAGAAAAAACAAATAAATTTCGGCGAGCCGCGGGAACGGGAGATCCTTTTGTACCTTTGCCGCGGTTTGCCCCTTTCCCTGTGACATATGCCGTCCTCCGCACGCATATAGTGATACAAAAAAGGGGTGGCGGTATGAGACTTTTTGTACGGCTTCTGGCGATGGCGGTCCTTCTTGCCTGCCTTGTCGGGTGCGCGCACGGCACAAGGACGGCAAGCGAGGAGCTCGCCGCGCTCCTCGGGGAGAACATAAGGCTTCCTAAAGGGCGGCTTTATACCTCTGAGGCAAAGGACTACGAGGGAGGGCTTGTTCTTGACGGGCCGCTTCTCCGTACCCTTTACGCGCGCGACGATGGGCGGTGCGAATACGAGGGGCACGTTGAAAGCGGGGCGGTGTTTCTCGGCACGGAGGGCGAGGGCTACACCGAGATAGGTCTTTTCCTTTGCTACGGCAGTGCCGACAGCCGTCTGCTTGCCGAAATGTGCCGCCGCCGCGCAAAGCTTCTTGCGGAGGCTGGCGTGCCCTCTGCCGGGGATGTCCTCATCTCGGTGAGGGGGCGCTGGGTGGTCTATCTTCTCACCTCGGACAGAGCTCTGCGCGATGCGCTTGCGGAGAGACTTACCTGATGCCTTTCAAAGGAAAAAGGGAGACAGCACGGGCTGTCTCCCTTTTTCGCTTCTCAGCAGCTAAGCTTCTGAAGCTCGGCCTTCAGGCTTTCGCGGGTGCTGACATATTTTTGCAGCTTCTGCCGCTCGGCCTCCACCACGGCGGCAGGGGCGCGGGACACAAAGCTTTCGTTGGCAAGCTTTGCCTCGGTGCGCGCAATATCCGCCTCGGTGCGGGCAAGCTCGCCCGCGAGACGGGCGCGCTCCTTTTCAAAGTCAATCATGTCCGAAAGGGGAATATACAGGGTGGCGGCATCGGTCACAAGCGTTACCGCCGTTTCATCGTGATAGCTTTCGGGGAACTCCACCTCTCCCGCCGAGGCAAGCCGCAGGAAGAAGGGGGTTGCGGCACGGAATTCCTCGACAAAGGGTGTGACGATATAGAGGGCAGTCCTCCTTGAGGAGGGCACGTTCATCTCGGCGCGGCGCGTGCGGATGGCGCGGATGGCGGCCAGCACGCGGTCTGTGGCCTCGGCCTCTTGGGGATAGCGCCACGCCTCCTCGGGCGAGGGGAATTCGCTTACCATAATGCTCTTGCCCTCACCGTGCAGGCATCCGTAAATCTCCTCGGTGAGAAAGGGCATGAAGGGGTGAAGCAGACGCAGAACACGGGTGAGCACAAAAGCGAGGACAGAGGCCGAGGTGCGCGCCTCCTCGGAGTCGGTCTCCGCAAGGCGGCTCTTCGAAAGCTCAATATACCAGTCGCAGAAATAGTCCCACGAGAAATCATAAATGGCACCGAGTGCTACGCCAAGCTCATAGCTGTCAAGCGCGCTTCTCACGGTTTTTGTGAGCTCATAGAGATGGTTGAGAATCCACTTGTCCTCATTTCTCAAGAGGGAGGCGTCGGGCAGCTCCTCACCGCACGGCTCGTCCCCAAGGTGCATCAGCACAAAGCGCGAGGCGTTCCACAGCTTGTTGGCAAAGTTGCGCGCCGCCTCAATCTTCTCCTCCGAGAAGCGCATGTCGTTCCCCGGGGAGTTGCCCGAGGCGAGGGCAAAGCGGAGGGCGTCGGCTCCGTATTTGTCGATAATCTCCAGGGGGTCAATACCGTTGCCGAGCGATTTCGACATCTTGCGCCCGAGCTTATCGCGCACAAGCCCGTGAATGAACACGGTGTGGAAGGGGGCCTCCTTTGTATGCTCAAGCCCCGAGAAAATCATGCGCGCGACCCAGAAGAAGATGATATCATACCCCGTGACGAGAACGTCGGTGGGGTAATAGCGTGCGAGGTCGGGCGTCTTTTCGGGCCAGCCCATGGTAGAGAAGGGCCAGAGTGCGGAGGAGAACCAGGTGTCGAGCACGTCGCTTTCCTGGGTGACGGGCGCGCCGCACCTCGGGCATACCGTGATGTCCTCCTTCGAAACGGTCATCTCGCCGCAGGCACAACAGGTGAAGGCGGGAATACGGTGCCCCCACCAGAGCTGGCGCGAGATGCACCAGTCGTGCACGTTCTCCATCCAGCCCGTGTAGGTTTTGGTGAAGCGCTCGGGCTGGAAGCGCACCCTGCCGCTTCTCACGACCTCAAGGGCGGGCTTGGCCAAGGGCTCCATCCTCACAAACCATTGGTCGCTGGTAAGCGGCTCCACATTCCTGTGGCAACGGTAGCAGGTGCCCACATTGTGCATATGCGGCTCCACCTTCACGAGGAAGCCCTCGGCCTCAAGGTCGGCCACGATGACCTTGCGTGCCTCCACACGGTCAAGCCCCTCGTATTTGCCGCCCTCGCGGTTGATGGTGGCATCGTCGTTCAGGACGCGGATGATGGGCAGATTATGCCGCCGTCCGACCTCAAAGTCGTTCGGGTCATGGGCGGGTGTGATTTTCACACAGCCCGTACCGAACTCGCGCTCTACATAGGCATCGGCCACCACGGGAATCCGCCGCCCGACAAGGGGCAGGATAAGCATCTTGCCGACGAGGTGACGGTATCTTTCGTCATCGGGGTGCACGGCAACCGCGGTATCGCCGAGGAGGGTTTCGGGGCGGGTGGTGGCAACCGTCACATACTCATCGCTCCCCTCCACAGGGTAACGGATGTGAAAGAAGCTCCCGGGCTGCTCGGTGTATTCCACCTCGGCATCCGAGAGGGCGGTAACGCAATGGGGGCACCAGTTGATAATGCGGTTCCCCTTGTAAATCAAGCCCTTTTCATAGAGGTTGACAAAGACCTCGCGCACCGCGCGCGAGCAGCCCTCGTCCATCGTGAAGCGTTCATGCTCCCAGTCGCAGGAGGAGCCGAGCTTTTTCAGCTGGCTGATAATGCGCCCGCCGTACTGCTCCTTCCATTCCCACACCTTTTCAAGGAATTTCTCGCGGCCAAGGTCATAACGGGTGAGGCCGAAGTTGACACGGAGGTTTTCCTCCACCTTAATCTGGGTGGCAATGCCCGCATGGTCGGTGCCGGGTACCCAAAGAGTGCTGTAGCCCTGCATCCGTTTGGCACGGACAAGGATATCCTGCAGGGTTTGGTCAAGGGCGTGCCCCATGTGAAGCTGGCCCGTTACGTTCGGCGGAGGAATGACGATGGAGAATTTGGGCTTTTCGGGGTCGGGGTCGGGCTTAAAATAGCCGCGCTCACACCATTCGGCATAAATCCGTTCCTCAAAGTCCTTCGGTGTATAGGTTTTTCCAAGTTCCTTTCTCATAAAAGCCTTTCCTTTCGTGTTTTCGGGCGTTCTAAACAAAAAACGCCCTGTCAGAACAGGACGCCATCACTACGAAGCCGTAGGGTATGTCGCGGTACCACCTGTATTGAAAGCCGGAGGGCTTTCCTCTCTTCTTCCCGTTTCGTGGGGGACGGTGGGCTCTACTGCCTTACGGGTTCTTCCCACAGCTCAGGGGCGACAACCGCAGGGCGGCCACCGCAGGCTCACACCAACCGCCTGCTCTCTTTCGGTGCCCCCGCCCGGGAACTCCCCATCATAGCCCTCTTATTGTAGCATAAGCCGTATTGCTTTGTCAAGGGGGGAGAGAAAATTCGGCGGGAGTGTTGCAAAATGGGGTGCGGTGTGATACAATGAGAGAGAAAAAGTACGCGAAGGGACAAGGACTTTTATGAAGGAAATTATCTTGTGCAAATTCGGCGAAATCGCCTTGAAGGGTGCCAATCGCTCAAGCTTTGAGGCGGGGCTCGTGAGGGAGCTTCGCCGCCGCGCATTCCACTACGGTAGCTTTTCGGTGAAGGCCAGCCAGAGCACCGTGCGGATCGAGCCGCTTGACGACGCTGCCGACCTTGACGGAATGTACGAGAGCGCGCTCCGCGTTTTCGGCATTACGGGGGTTACGCGCTGCGCCGTTGCCGAGAAGAACCCCGAGTCTATTTTCAAAACGGCGGTAGCCTACCTTGCGCCCGCCCTCGCGGGGAAGACGCGTTTCCGTGCCGATGCCAAGCGCTCGGACAAGCAGTTCCCCATGAAATCTCCCGAGCTGTCTGCCCGTCTCGGCGCGGCAATTCTTGAGGCCTTCCCGCGGATGCGGGTGGACCTTCATCACCCCGAGGTGAATGTCTGGGTGGAGGTGAGAGAGGAGTATGCCTATATCCATGCCGACCAGATGCGCGGTGCGGGCGGCATGCCCCTCGGCTCCTCGGGGCGCGGCCTTCTTCTGCTTTCGGGTGGGATAGATTCCCCCGTGGCAGGCTACATGATGGCCAAGCGCGGTATGGAGATTGAGGCCCTCCACTTTGAAAGCTTCCCCTATACCAGCGAGCGTGCGAGAGAAAAGGTAATGACGCTGGCCGAGGAGCTGTGCGCCTACACCTCCCGTATGCATGTGCACGTCATATCGCTCACCCATATCCAGGAGGAGCTGCGCGACCACTGCGAGGAGGAGTATTTCACCCTCCTTCTCAGAATTTTCATGATGACGCTTGCCGAGCGCTGTGCCGAGCAGTACAGCTGCGGCGCCCTCATAACGGGAGAGAGTCTCGCGCAGGTTGCCAGCCAGACGCTTGCCGCCATTCGGGTGACCGATTCGGTGGTGTCCCTGCCTGTGTTCCGTCCGTGTATTGGGCTGGATAAGGAGGAAATTGTGTCGATTTCCCGCAGGATAGGGACCTTTGAGACCTCCACGCTGCCTTACGAGGACTGCTGCACCGTCTTTACCCCCCGCCACCCCCGCACGAAGCCGCGCCTTGAATGTGTGATGGCAGAGCTCGCGAAGGTGGACTTCAAGGGGCTTCTTGAGGAGGCGTACGCCACGATGACAACCGAAACCAAGCTTATCTTTGAGGGATACCGCTGAGCCCTCGGAGAAAAAAGAGGCCCTCCGCGAAAACGGAGGGTCTCTTTTGCTGCAAGGAAAAGAAAAACGGGGCAGGAGAACCTGCCCCGTTTTCTTTTTTGGCGGATTAGTACATGCCGCCCATTCCGCCGTCCATCGGCGCTGCGGGGGCAGAGGATGCCGGTTCCTTGATGTCGAACACGACGCTCTCGGTGGTGAGCACGGTGGCCGCCACGGAGGCCGCGTTCTGCAGGGCAGAGCGCGTCACCTTGGTCGGGTCCACAATGCCGGCCTCAAGCATATCGGTGTATTCCTCGCGGTAGGCATCGAAGCCGAAGGCCGCCTTGCCCGAGTTCAGAATCTTGTCGATGATAACGCCGCCGTCAAAGCCTGCGTTCTCGGCAATCTGGCGCATGGGAGCCTCAAGGGCCTTCATGACAAGGCGAACGCCCGTCTTTTCATCACCCTCGGTCTTTTCAAGAAGCTTCGCAACCTCGCCGATGACATTGACATAAGCGGTACCGCCGCCTGCCACAATGCCCTCCTCGACAGCCGCCTTGGTGGCGTTGAGAGCATCCTCAATGCGGAGCTTCTTCTCCTTCATTTCGGTTTCGGTAGCGGCACCGACCTTGATGACGGCTACGCCGCCGGCAAGCTTGGCAAGACGCTCCTGAAGCTTCTCACGGTCAAAATCGGAGGTGGTGGTTTCAATAGCGGCACGAATCTGGTTGACGCGGTTCTTGATTTCGGTGCTGTCACCCGCGCCGTCCACAAGCAGGGTGTTTTCCTTGTTGACCTTGACCTGTCTTGCACGCCCGAGCTGAGCCACGGTGGTCTCCTTGAGCTCAAGGCCGAGCTCGTCGGTAATCACGGTGCCGCCCGTGAGAATGGCGATATCGCGGAGCATTTCCTTTCTGCGGTCACCAAAGCCGGGGGCCTTGACTGCCACGCAGGTGAAGGTGCCGCGGAGCTTGTTGAGAACGAGCGTGGTAAGAGCCTCGCCCTCGACATCCTCGGCAATGATGAGAAGCTTTTTGCCCGACTGCACAATCTGCTCAAGCAGAGGCAGAAGCTCCTGAATGTTCGAAATCTTCTTGTCGGTAATCAGAACGAGAGCGTCGTCAAGCACGGCCTCCATCTTATCGGTGTCGGTCACCATATAAGGAGAGAGATAGCCGCGGTCAAACTGCATGCCCTCCACAACCTCGCTGTAGGTTTCGGCACTCTTCGACTCCTCGACGGTGATGACGCCGTCCGAGGTAACCTTCTCCATAGCGTCGGCAATCAGGGTGCCGATGACCTCGTCGCCGGCGGAAATGGTGCCGACGCGGGCGATGTCCTCCGTCCCGTTCACCTTCTTGGAGATTTTGCCGAGGGCGGCAACGGCAACGTCAACCGCACCGAAAATGCCCTTGCGGAGCACCATCGGGTTGGCCCCTGCCGCGATGTTCTTCATACCCTCGTGAATGAGAGCCTGGGCGAGAAGGGTAGCCGTGGTGGTACCGTCGCCGGCTGCGTCGTTGGTCTTTGTGGCAACCTCCTTGACGAGGGAGGCGCCCATGTTTTCGGCGGCATCGGGAAGCTCAATTTCCTTCGCGATGGTAACGCCGTCATTCGTGATGAGGGGCGTGCCGAACTTCTTGTCAAGCACCACGTTGCGCCCCTTGGGGCCCATGGTGATTTTTACCGTGTTGGCCAGCTTGTCAACGCCGCGAAGCAGGGCGTTTCTTGCTTCAATGCCATAAAGAATTTCCTTTGCCATAAAAAGTACCTACCTTCCTTATTCCACAATCGCCAGAATGTCGCTCTGTCTTACAATGCTGTATTCGGTCCCGTCGCATTTCACCTCGGTGCCTGCATATTTGCTGGTAATCACGCGGTCACCCACCTTCACAAGCATGGTAACCTCGTTTCCGTCAACAAGACCACCGGGGCCAACGGCAACCACCTCGGCCACCTGGGGCTTTTCCTTGGCGGAGCCGGGGAGAATGATGCCCCCCTTGCTGGTTTCCTCGACCTCGACCTGCTTCACTACAACACGGTCGGCAAGCGGTTTGAGTGTCATACTATCTACCTCCAATTTTATGCCCGAGAACAATCGGGCGAAATGACTCGTTTTAGCACTCAAAGTTCAAGAGTGCTAAGCCTTGCTTTATTGTAATATGCTAAGGGGAAAAAATCAAGCCGTTTCTGGCATTATTTACATTCTGTTCACATATTAAGGTTAGCAAGGAAAAAAATCACTCGGAGAGGGCTTCGCGGAAGACGGCGAGGATGCGTTTTTCCTCGCGCGAGACCTTGACCTGGGTGAGGCCGAGGGCGCGCGCGGTCTCCTCCTGAGACATATCACGGAAGTACCTGAGGAGAATGATTTTGCGGCGGAGGTCGGGCAGGCGGGTGATGACCTCACCGATGGCGAGACGCATAAGATTCCTCTCGTTTTCCTCCTCGTCATAGAGCGTGGCCTCCAGCGTGAGCCCCTCCTCCTCTCCGTAGAGATGATCCGAAAGAGAGGCGACGGGCGCGCAGGATTCGAGGGCCGCCGCAGCCTCGGCAGCCGATACCTCGCATTCCTTGGCAAGCTCCTCAATGTGGGTGCCCTGCTCGCCCGCGGCCAGGCGGCGGTCACGCGCGGCCATGAGGCGCGCGCCCAACCGCTTTTGGGCGCGCGAGACCTTGATGGGGCCGTCATCACGCAAAAACCGACGGATTTCACCGAAAATAAGCGGGACGGCATAGGTGGAAAAGGCACAGCCGCGGCTGGGGTCGAAGGTACGGATGGCCTTCAGGAGCCCGAGGTTGCCAAGGGCCACGAGGTCATCGTAATCGGTTCCTCTCCCGAGAAAGCGCGCGGCAATTCCCGTGACAAGACCGCCGTTTTTGCGTATCAGCTCCTCAGTAGCGCGGCGGTCACCCGCGTGCGAGGCGGCAATGAGGGGAATGTTGTCGCTGAATCGATTTTCCTTCATCTTTTCTTATAAGAGGCGTTTTTTCATAGTAACCCCTGTTCCCACTCCTACCCGACTGTGGACGAGCAGGCGGTCTGTGAAGGTTTCCATTACCGAAAATCCCATACCGCTGCGTTCACCGTCCGTATTGGTGGTGAAAAGGGGCTGGCGCGCCAATGACACATCGGGGATTCCGCACCCACGGTCACGCACAGAGACCTTAATGCTTCTGTCGTCAAAGAGGGCAACCGATATGTAAAGGGGGCCTCCCTTACCGCCGTATCCGTGGACGATGCTGTTGGTGACCGCCTCCGATACCGCGCATTTCAGGTCGGCGATTTCCTCTAAGGTGGGGTTCAGCTGGGCGCAAAAGGCACCGACGAGTGCGCGTGCCACCGATTCGTTGACCGAGAGGGCGGGTAGGGTTATTTTCATTTCATTGATTTTTCTCGATTTCATACGCTCTCCTTCATTTTTCTATCTTTATGTTTTTGAGGCGTGAAAGCCCCGCTATGGCAAAAATTTTCTCAACGCGGCTTGTGGGGTGTAAAAGGCAAAGCTCTGTCCCCATCTCCTCGCAAAGTGCCGCCCTGCCGAGAACGAGACCAAGCCCCGAGCTGTCCATAAACCTCACTCCCGCAAGGTCAAGGCAGAGGCGGCGCGGGCGGTGCTTGAAAAGGGCTGTGTCTATGCGGGTGCGCACGGGTGCTGTGGAATGATGGTCGATTTCGCCCGAAAGACTGGCAAAGAGCTCATCTCCCTCGGCGCGGATGCTCACCTGTAATCCTTCCTGCTTCATATCTTTCCTCCTTGATTTTTACAAGGCTATTATACCGCGCTTCGCGTGTGAAATCTGTCGTATTCTGCGGCGGAGACAGGGGTTTTATCGGCCAAAATCCGACGTCCTTCGTCACGCGCCCCTCCTTTTTGAGGGGAAGTGAGGAGAGAGGACGAGGTGCGCAACGAAAGAAAAAAGCACACTATACGTCAAAGGCCAGTGTGCTTTTTTACGGTGTAAGGTCAGCCTCCGTAGGGCTTTACAATGCGGAAGAGCTCGGCAAGCATACCGAGAACGCGGATGTCGGTGCCGACGAGAGGGTGGAGCGCTATGCCGCCAAAGCCGTATCTTTCGGCAAGAGAGAGCTTTTCATGGAGGCTCTCGGCATCTTCAAAGAAAAGGACGCGCTCCTCCGCCCCCTCACGGTAGGCAAGGTAGGGCACCCGTGCCGCGGGGTCATAGGAGACCTGCCCTCTCTCGCACCGCCGCCTTACCTCGGAGGGAGGAATCACACGACCTGCCCCGCCGTTCACGGGGAAGTCGAGCGCACGGGTGGAAAGACCGAGAAAGAGCTTTTGAGGGCGCAGGAGTCCCGAAGCCTCGGCGGCGAGGGCAGAGACCTTGTCGTAAGGGGCCTCGGGCGAGGGGAAAGAGAAGCGTGAGGCTATGGCGTGGGCTTCGAGGAGGAGAGCCCCTGCCGCCCGTCCGAGCGCACGGCAGCGCAGGTCGAGCCCGCCCCTCCTCGGGGGGAGAGTGGCCATGATAAGGGAGGTGTGGCCGAGGCGGCGGCGCAGGGCACCGAGAAAGGCGGTGTAGTCGGGCAGGCACTCCTCGCTGACCTCGCCGAGGTCAAGCACGACGCCGCCGTATCCCCTTTCACGGAGCGAGGCGGAGAGGCCTTCTGCCGACACATCGCCTTTCCCGAGAAGAGCCGATAGGGGCATATTCTGTTCGGCAGTGAGAACGGCCAAGGGGACCACACCGTTTTCGCGGGCGGCACGCACGGCCTCACCGTCCTCGGGAGGTGTCACCTTCCCCTCTTTATCGAGCCGCCAGCCGAGAAGCGCGAGGTACGAGAGAAAGGGGAGGAGCGGGAGATATTCCTTCCTTTCGGTAGCGGGGTGCAGGAAGCCGAGCACCGAAAGCGAGCCGCGTGAGGGCTCCTCGGTGGAAAGGGCAATGCGCATACCGTCATACGGCACGGTGCCGAAGGCGAGTGAGGGGTTCAGCTGCAGCAGTCGGTACGGGCGGATACGATGACGGCGGGCAAGGCTCATCGGAGTGTCGCCCTCCCTCGCTGTGGCGGTTTCACGCACGTGGCGCAGAATAAGGGCCTCCCCGACGGTAAGCGGGGCATCGGGGACAAGGCCGTTGGCCTCAGCGAGGACGGTAGGCAAAATACCGTGTCTGCGCGCAACGGATGAGAGGGTGTCGCCCTCCTTAGTGCGATAGATGAGCATAGGTGCCTCCCTTCAAGATGACAGTTGCCTTCAGTATATGCGGGATGGGCGGAGAGCGTCACAGAAGAAAGAGAGAAAAGGGAGTATGCGCCGCCCCTTTTGCGGTCATACTATGGTTACCTATCACCGAAGAAAGGAACAAAGGGATGCAAAAAATACAAATCAGCCGTGTGGTGGCACGGGAAATTCTGGATTCGCGTGGTTATCCCACGGTAGAGGCGAGCGTCCATCTTTCCAACGGAATTTCGGGGACGGCCTCCGTGCCCTCGGGGGCGTCCTGCGGCACCTATGAGGCGCACGAGCTTCGTGACGGAGACCGCAACCGCTACGGTGGGCGCGGAACGCTCGGTGCCGTTTACCATGTTGCGCGCCTTATTTCACCTGCCCTTGCGGGGCTTTCTGTTTTTGAGCAGGAGGAAATCGACGGGATGATGCTGGTGCTGGATGGCACGTCGGATAAGGGGCGGCTCGGTGCCAACGCCATTCTCGCGGTTTCGCTGGCGGCGGCACGGGCAGGGGCGGCGGTGCTCGGTCTTCCGCTTTTTCGGTATCTCGGAGGGATGCGCGCTCGGCGTATGCCGATTCCCATGATGAATATCCTGAACGGTGGACGGCACGCAGACAACAACCTTGACATTCAGGAATTCATGATTGTTCCCGTAGGGGCAGAGAGCTTTGCCGAGGCACTCCGTATGGGGAGCGAAATCTACCATGCGCTCGGGCAGATTCTCGAACGCCGCCACCTCTCCACCGCCGTAGGAGATGAGGGAGGCTACGCCCCAAGCCTTGAAAGCCATGCCGAGGCACTTGACCTCCTTTGCGACAGCATTGCGGCGGCGGGCTACGATACCGATAGAGTGAAGCTTTCGCTGGATGCCGCCGCCAGCGAGTGGTACGATGCCGACGGCAGTGGGTATCTTCTCCCGAAAAGCGGTGCGCGCTATACGTCGGCGGAGCTCGCCGCTTATTGGCAGGAGCTTTGTGTCGGATATCCCATATTCTCCCTTGAGGATGCCCTGGGAGAGGACGATTTCACGGCATGGCAGGTCTTAACCGCCCGCGTGGGCGACAGGACGCTTCTCGTGGGCGACGACCTCTTTGCCACCAACGAGAAGCGTCTTACCGCGGGTATACGCGCGGGTGCCGCCAACGCCATTCTTGTCAAGCCCAACCAAATCGGCACGGTGAGTGAAACACTCCACGTGATGGAAATGGCTGCCGAGGGCGGTTACCGCACCGTGCTCTCGCACCGCTCCGGCGAGACCGAGGATACGGCCATTGCCGACCTTGCCGTGGCGGGCGGAGGCGGTCTTATCAAGGCAGGGGCCCCTGCCCGAGGTGAGCGGACAAGCAAATACAATCGCCTTTTGCGAATTGAGGCGTCTCTTTTTCACGGTGGCCGTTTTGGGTGAGACAGCCCCTCCCGTGTGTGTATGCCCGGCACACTGCACGGGAAATTTCATGCTTCGGTTTTAATCCGATGGGAGCCGAATTTTCTGTATTTTTCAGAAAAGCTCTTGACAAAACAGGTATCCTGTGCTACTATAGTAGGGCGTGCGAATATGCCCCTGTAGCTCAGACGGTAGAGCACTTGACTTTTAATCAAGGTGTCCGGAGTTCGAGTCTCCGCAGGAGCACCAAAAAATAACGGCTTCGAGGAGCCGTTATTTTTATCAAAGCATCAAGCATCGAGGGCTTGGCGTGTGGCTTTGCGTACTTGCCTCTCCTTGACCGACTGTATAAACGAGGTTGTCTATGAAAATTTATACGATTACACCGCGCCCCTTTGGTGAGGACGCCATGCCCAAGGAGATGCGCTATCTGGTTGCCACGGCCCGTGCGGAGGGCGAGCGCACCATCGCAGTGGATTGCCGCCCGTGCAGTGCCTATTTGCAGAGAGCCGCCCGTCATGCCGCCGCCGCGCTCAAAAGGGAAGGGAAGATTGATTTTTACGTCCGTGCCGAGCGCTTTACGCAGGAGGACACGGGTGCCGCCTTCCTCCTTGCGCGCGAGCCCGAGCTTGCCGATGAGCCCCTTCTTCGCGAACGGTGCGAGGGGGTTCTCGTGATTGCCCTCTAAGAAAAAGAAAAAATCACCCGCTGACCGCGGGTGATTTTTTATGTTGCTTACACAGCCTTTTCTTCAAGGTAAGCGACGACGTCACCGACTGTGATGAACTTGTGCAGATCCTCATCGTCGATTGTGAGGTTGAATTTTTCCTCGCAAAGCAGAATAAGGTCGGCAAGCTCCAGTGAATTGACGCCAAGGTCATTGGCAAGCTCGGCCTCGGGAGCAATCTTGGCTTCCTCGACACAGAGCTCTTCCATCAAAAGATACTTTACCTTTTCGAACATGGGGGTTTCCTCCTAAGGTTTTTGAGTTCTTGGTACTTTATCACTTCACCAGATAACGCTTAATCTTACGCGAGGTGTTCTTTTCAAACTCCTCGTTGCGGATTTCGATATCGGTTATGTGCTTGAAGGTGGGAACGCGCTTGTTGATTGCAGTGACCTCCGCCTTGACAAGGTCATATACCTGGCTCGGCGTTTTACCCTCAAGGAGAGGGTGCTGCATATCGGGTACCACGATGGCGGTGATGGCCACCTCGGCCCCTTCATGCTTGCGGCCAAGGACAACGCTCTCCTTGACAAAGGGGATTCTCGAAAGGTATTCCTCCAGCTCCTCGGGGAATACGTTTTTTCCGTTGGAGAGGATAATCACGTTCTTCTTGCGTCCCGTAATGAAGATGTAGCCCTTGTCAAGGTATCCGATGTCACCCGTGCGGAAATATCCGTCCTCGGTAAAGACCGCGGCGGTAGCCTCTTCATCCTTGTAGTAGCCGAGCATTACGTTGGGACCCTTGACAAGAATTTCGCCCGTGCGGTGGCCGTCCTGCGGCTCACCCTCGTATTCAATCCTTACCTCACATCCCGCAACGGGCGCACCCACCGAGCGGGAGCGCAGAACGCGCGAGGAGTTGACGGCAACAAGAGGAGAGCATTCGGTGATACCGTAGCCTTCAAAAACAGTAATTCCGAAAAGATACAGCTCCTTCAGAATTTCGGGGTTGATGGGGGCACCGCCACACACAATGCTCGTCAGATTTCCGCCAAAGGCGGCAGTAACCTCGGAAAAAAGCTTTTTGCGGATATCAATTCCAACGGTGAGAAGCTTTTCCGCCAAGGAAAGAGCAAAGCGAACCTTTTTTTCCATACCGCGGCGGCGAATGGCCGTCCAGATGCCCTTGTGGAGGGTTTCCACAAAAAGCGGCACAAGAACGAGTGTGTTCGGCTTGTATTCCGCAAAGTTTTTAAGTACATGCTTGAGGCTGTCATTGATGAACATGGAGCCGCCGATGGCCGCAACACCAAGCTGCCCGCAAAGCATTTCATAGGTGTGATGCACGGGGAGCACCGACACAAAGGTGCATTTGTCGTCATAGGACATGGTGTGAGTTGCCGAATTGAGCGCAGCCGTGATGTTCCCGTGAGAGAGCATAACACCCTTGCTTGTACCCGTGGTACCCGAGGTAAAGAGCAGAATGGAGCACTTTTCCATATCGGGCACCGTGCTCTCGAAAACGGTGTCGCCGTTCTCCTTGGCGGCCCTGCCGTCCTCCAGCATATCGGAGAAGGAAACGAAGACCTCGCTGCGTGCGTACGCCTCAGTGGGCTGTACGGGAACACGGAGCGCAAGGAAATCGTAATCCGAGGTGGCAAAAAGCTCGTTGAAGGTGGCAGTGTATACCACAGCATCGGCCTCGGCATGCTTGATGAAGGCAAGAATCTGCTCGGGAGCCAGCTCCTTGTCCATCGGAATAATCACGCCGTTTGTGACAATAGTTGCTATATAGGTGGCAAGGTAGGCGGGGTGGGTTTCGCCAATCATGACAACCCTCTTGCCCGCAAGCCCGTGGGCCGAAAGCGCGGTGGTAAAGAGCTCAACCATATCGGCAAAGCCACGGTAGGAAACGGATTTTCTTTCTCCGTTCTCAAGATATTCATAAAGAGCCTTATCACCGAACTTTTCGGCGGTAGCCAGAACCATATGGCGAAGGTCGATATAGTTGATGGGCGGTACGGTATGCAGGGGGTTTATCATACGCATAACGAATCTCTCTCTTTCTCAATTAACAAACAAATACGAGATACAGTTTACCGCAAAACTCTTGGTTTGTCAAGGTTAATTTTTCCAACAGCCCGAAAGGGCCTCGCACCTTTTTTGTTTTTTAGGAGAAAAAAGGCAGAAATTTTCCGTAAAATAAAGAAAAAATGCAGTCCTTGACACAGGAAAAAGATTTCTTTGGGGGACTTTACAAATGCTTTTTTATATGGTACAATCTTAGAGTAATGCTTATTCTTGGAGGTCTTTATGGGCGTTTCCTCTTGGATATATCTTGTGCTTCTCGTGCTCTCGCTCGGCACGGCGAGGCTCCTTTCCCGCCTTTTTCCTCTTGCGGTGTCCTTCGGCTCGCTCACGGCACTCGTGTTCTCGCTTTTTGCGCTCGGTCCTCTGTATGAGGCGGCCATCGCCGTGGCCTCCGCAGGGCTCTTTCTTCTCCTCTTCCGCCTGCGTCCCTCCCGTCGCGAAACCGCTTTGGAGGCAATGGTGGGGCACACCTGCACCGTGACAGAGAAAATATGCCCCCTGACGGGCGGTCAGGTGAGGCTCGGTGACGGGCTTTGGGCGGCGCGCGGCCTCTCTCAGGACGAAAGCTATGAGGAGGGTGCGGTTTTGACGGTTGTGGCGGTGGAGGGTGTGAAGCTCATTTGCCGTTGAGTTTTTTCAGAAGGCCCTGCTCTTTTTCCAAAAAACGCTTGACAAATGCATTTTGCTTTGTTATAATAGGTTTCGCGGTATTGTGCGAGTACCTTTAGCTCAGTTGGATAGAGCAACTGCCTTCTAAGCAGTAGGTCGGGGGTTCGAATCCCTCAAGGTACGCCAAGAGGGTGCCGCGTGCATCCTTTCCTATGGTGGGTATGGCTCAGTTGGTTAGAGCGCCAGGTTGTGGCCCTGGAGGTCATGGGTTCAATTCCCATTACTCACCCCAAAAAATCCGACTCGCAAGGGTCGGTTTTTTTATGGTCGCCCGTGGCTTGACAAAGCCCTTTTATTTTAATATAATGAAGTGTATGTAGCAATCAAGTAAGCCTCGCTTTCAAAGGAGCTGTTATGAAAAAACTGGTGTTGGTTATCAACGGACGCGGCGGTGTGGGGAAGGATACCCTTTGCGATGTGGCCGCCACGCGCTATCGGGTGAGGAATATTTCCTCCATCACGCCCATAAAGGCTCTTGCGAGGCAGTGCGGCTGGCAGGGAGAAAAAACCGACAGGGCGCGCCGCTTCCTGGCTGAGCTGAAGGCGGCCTGCTCCGCGTATAACGACTATCCGACGGCATGGATTCTTGAGGAATACAGAGCCTTCCTCCTCAGCGACGAGGAAATCCTATTCGTGCATATAAGAGAGAGCGAGGAAATAAAAAAATTTGTTTCGGCCACGGAGGGCAAGGCCAAAGCTCTCCTCATTCGTGCCGAGGCCCGTCTCGGCGCCCATGTTTACGGCAACGCCTCGGACGATGGGGTAGAGGACTATCCGTACGATTACCGCTTTGAAAACGATGCTCCGCGTGAGGAGGCGGCAGAGGCCTTCCTTGCCTTCCTTGCCGACCTTATGCCATAAAAAGAAAGAGTGTTGCCGCGGCAACACTCTTTCTTGTCATACTGCCTGCCGCATTCAAAGGAGAATGCAAACAAGGCCGCCGCTTCCCTCGTTGATAATGCGCCCGAGCGTTTCGCCAAGCTTGTGGCGGGATGCCTCCGGCATATGCGCGAGCTTCGCGTGGAGGCCCTCGTTCACAAGGTCGCAAAGGGGCTTCCCGAACATGTTGGATGCCCAAATCCCCTGCGGATTTTCCTCAAACTCACGCAAAAGGTATCGTATCAGCTCCTCGGATTGCTGCTCGGTTCCCACAATCGGGTGAAGCTCGGTTTCGATGTCGGCACGAATCATGTGGACCGAGGGCGCGGAGGCCTTAAGGCGCACGCCGTAGCCCCCCGACTGCTTCACAATCTCGGGCTCCTCAAGCCTGAGGTCACTGAGGTCAGGCAAGACGATACCGTATCCCTTTTCCTCAACCTCGGCAAGGGCGGGCGCCACCTTTCGGTACGCGCGAGAATCCTCGGCGAGCCGCACAACGAGCGAGAAAAGCGACGCGGCATCGGGGGCGTCGACCCCTGCAAGCGAGGAAAGCGTTTTGAAATATACCTCCTCGGGCAGGGAAAGCGCGATGCTTGCCGTTCCGTCGCCTGCCTGAATCGCCAGGGGGCGGGCCGAAATGTCGGTCCCCTCCTCGGCACCGAGGGCAGGGCGCAGATGGCCGATGCGGGAGACTCTTTCGGCAACGCGGCGAATGTACTCGCGCAGATTTTCATAAAGCGGTGCGCTCTTCGGCAGGGCACAGCACCAGGCGGGCAGTGTGAAGGAGAGCGCGGTAATCGGGAATTCTCCGAGGACAAGCTCGAGAATATGCGAGACGTCCTCGGCGTTTAGCTCGGTGCAGTTGACAAGAGCCACGGGCGCTCCGTACTTTTTCTCCAGCTCATAAGCGAGAGCCACGGCTTCCTCGCTCCCCGGGGTTCTTGAATTCAGAACGATGGCAAAGGGCTTTCCCAGCGCGGATAGCTCGCCGGCCACCCTTTCCTCGGCAGGAAGATAGGCAGAGCGCGGAAGCTCACCGATGCTGCCGTCTGTGGTCAGGAGAATGCCGATGGTGGCGTGGTCGCGGATAACCCTTTCGGTTCCGAGCTCTGCCGCCTCGGCGAAGGGCATGGGCTCCTCGGACCATGGGGTATGCACCATGCGCGGCGCGCCCTCCTCACTGTCGCCGAGCGCGCCCTCCACGGCATAGCCCACGCAGTCAATCATGCGAACAGAAAGAAGGGTGCCCCCCTCGGTGCTGATACGGACGGCCTCCTCGGGCACAAATTTCGGCTCGGTGGTCATGATGGTGCGGCCCGAGCCCGATTGCGGTAACTCGTCCTGTGCGCGTGCGCGCTCCTCCTCCCCCTTGATATAGGGGATTACGGCGCTTTCCATAAAGCGCTTGATAAAGGTGGATTTTCCTGTTCGGCAAGGGCCGACGACGCCGATATAGATGTCTCCGCCCGTCCTTTTCGCGATGTCGCGGTAGATGCTTGTGCTTGCCATTTTCGCTCCTCCTCGTATTCTTGCGGCTGTCTTGCTATACTTGCTATATGAATATGCAGACCGCCATCGGGATATGACAGAAGAGGAGCGCGCGTGCCGTATCCCGAAAAAAACGGTTGCCACCTGCCCTTGGGGCTTGGTAGCAGCCGTTTTTTATTTTGCCGCGCGGTAGAGGCGTATGGCGAGAAGGAGCCAGAGAAGAAGCGAGAGCGAGAAGGTGACCAGCACGGTATAGACCGCGCTCATAAAAAGAGGGAGCGTCAAAAGGCTCGTGAGGGCATCGTTGAAAAAGGAGCCCGCCACCTTGTCGGGGCTGAAGGGGAAGAAGAGACGGTGTGCCGCACGCCAGAAGGCATCGGCATAGTCTCCTCCCGCCCCCCTGAGGGCAAAATAGCAGAAGAGGGCCGCGAGGACAAGAACGACGGCATAAAAGACGAGGGTATAGCGAAGTGCGATTTTCCCGGCTGCCCGTCGCCTTAGGATAAGGTAGATGAGCAGGAGGGGGATAAGGGCTGCGGCGAAGCTCGCCACTATTCGCGAAAGCCGCATGAGCTCGCGCACATCCCGCATATGTGTGATGGCCGCCTCCCCGAAGATGGCCACGCCGTCGGTCTCACTCCCGTTCAGCATCACCCCGTCCATTGTGAGCGAGAAGTCCTCCGTGTCACCGAACAAAAAGTCTATGATGTGGGCGGCAATGGCGTCGAGCTGCTCATCCGAAAAGGTGGCAGTCCTGCGGAAGTCACCTCCGATGTAGTGAATCGGCGTGGGGACAGCCTCACCATGGGGGCCGATTTCGGCGTAGATTCCGCACCTTTCAAATTCCCTTGCGTAATAAGCGGGGCTTGCCGCCAGCGAAAGGGCAGGCAGAAGAATGGCAGCTGCCGCAAGGCAAAGGTTCAGGAGCAGAACGGCAACGCGGTCAAAGGCTTTCAAGGGGTGTCCTCCTTTTCGGCAGGTCTTTCCTTAATTATAACATGGCGGTGTGAAAAAGGCAAGAGGGGCGGTCACCCGATGTGACCGCCCCTCCCGCTTAACGGCAGAAGAGAAGCGTGGCGTACAGCATTTCGGCAGCTGCGCCGCGGGTAAGAGGCTTTCCTACCTCAAGGAGCCCCTCCTCGGTGCGCGGATAGATGCCCGCCGCTGTGAGGGCAAGCGTTGCCTCCCTTGTGCGGAGCGTAATCCCCGTATGCTCGGGCTCGGGCGTGGCACCGACGGGCACCTTGAGCGAAAGCAGGGTGGAAACCAGCACGGCGGCCTCACCGCGCGTTACGGTTTCCTCGGCAGAAAACACGAGGCCGTCCTCGCCAAAGCTGCCTACGATATAGCCCGCCTCCTGGGCCTTTGCCACATAGGGGCGAATGCCGACGGGGATTTTCTCATTGTCGTCAAACACCGTTTGGGTAAGGCCCCTTCGCGGCGCGATACCGACGGCCTTCATGGCCATCACAAGGAACTCTCCGCGCGTCATAGGCTCATCGGGAGAGAAGTACATGCCGTCCCCCACGAGGGTACCCAGCATAATGTTTTCCTCCGAGAGGGCGATAGCGGGGAGAGAAACGGCGCTCCCCAGCAAATCCTCATACACAAGCTCGGTTTTGGGCTTCACCGTTACCTTCACTGTGGCAGGGGACGAATAGTTCCCGTAGCTGTCACGCACCACAAAGCGGAAGCTGTCCTTGCCGACGTAGCTACCGACGGGCATATAGGAGAAGTCGCCCCGTGCCGCGTCCTCCACGGTAAGCACGCCGTGCTTCGGGTATTCGAGAATCAGGAATTCAAGAGCATCTCCCTCGGGGTCCTGCGCGCAAAGCGTCCCCTCGGAAAGAAGCCCCGAAAAGGTGCTGACGGTGTGCGAGGCCGCTACGTCTGTCACGGTAGGAGCCCCGTTCTTCTTTTCGGCAAAGCGGATGACGCAGCGTGTCTCCGAGCCCCCTGCATACTTATCGCAGGTAAAGGTGAAGCTTGCCTCCTTGACCGAAGCGTTTTTCGGAACAAAGGTGAGCGAGGCAAGCGAATCGTGCGGCACGGTCACAGGGGCGGAAACCGCTGTTTCCCCGAAGTAGAGTGTGCCCTCCTCCTCCTTGGGAAGCGACGTGACGGTAATGCCCTTGAAGCGGCGAAGCCCCATGGCCTGCTTGAAATCGGTTGACGAGAAGCGCACGGTGCTCCCCGCGATTCCTCCCTTCACCATTTCGCACTTCTCGGCCATGACCGCAAGCCCGTCCGACAGGATGTCGGCTGCCGATGCCGAAAGCCCAAGTGTGCCCCCGACACAGAAAAGCGCAAGGAGAAGCAAACATACAAATTTTTTCATGGTGTGGTACCCTTCCTCTCTTTTTGGTATTCGCTTCTATTCTTTCCCGTTTTTCCCCTGTTTATAACCTGCTGTCCCTCTTTCTTTTCGACAAAAGTCGCACAGGGGGGGAGGCGGCTCATATACTGCTATAGGGTGGCTCACTCCGCCTCTAAAATCCAAAATGAGGAGCTGCTATGAACCTTTATGATATGTATATGACCTCGTGTGACAGAGAAGCCTGTCCCGAGGAGCTGCGTGCGGTATCTGCGGCGGCGTCGCCCTCGCCGGCACCCGCAGAGAATCGCTCCGCGGCGCTTTCTATGGGCTGCGATATGTATCCGAGCCTTGCCATGGTGTATTCGCCTGTGCAGTGCTTCCGCAAGCTCTATTCGCCCGAGGAGGCTCTCTCCCGCGGCACGCTGTTTGAGGAGCTGGATAAGCCCCTTATGGTAGGGAGGAAAAGATGAATAAGAAAGAAAAGCTTATGAGCGAAATCCGCGCACTTTCCTTTGCGCTTGTGGAGACCAATCTGTACCTCGATTCCTACCCCGAGGACAAAGAGGCTCTCGCCTATTTCCGCCGCGTGCGGGAAGAGCTCGCCATGAAAACAGAAGCCTATGAGCGCGCCTACGGCCCCCTGACCGTGATGGGCACCAATGCCGCCAAGAGCTGGGAGTGGGTAGAAACCCCCTGGCCCTGGGAAAGTGAGGACTGAGTATGTGGATTTATGAAAAAAAGCTGCAATATCCCGTCAGAATCAAGAACCCTAACCCGAAGTACGCCGCCATCATCATCAGCCAGGCCGGCGGACCAAAACCCATCTTATGATGATTATAATTCCAAAAAATAAATAGCTACACTTCCGTTAGCTTTATCAAATACAATCTTATCTATAATGGTGCGTAGGGCTTCATTCTTTGCTGCTGTTGACACATCGTCCCTTTGAATGAATTCCGCCACCTCTAAAACCTTATCTTTCAAAATAGAGGCATCCTGCGGTGTTGTAGGGCATTCCTTGTTCCTTAACTCAACAAGTTCTGCGATTCTATGCTCTATCTCAATTTTGTTTTGGGCGTATTGCTTGATATCGTCTATACCGCCGAGGTAGGCTTCCTTCGCCCTTTCCATTTTTCTCTCTTCAATGGCAATCAGCTTTTCATAGTCGGGGCCTTTTACGGTTTTGGGCTTTCTTCTTTCGGGGGAAACAGCAAACTGTTGCGTGCTTAATGCTTTTTTCAGTCCTGCAATAATTGCCTTCTCTATTCTTGGTACGGTTACGGAGTGTGAAGTGTGGCATTGGCCTCTTGCGTAATTGCAGCATTGCAAGGTAGGAATATTTGCCTTACCGCTTTTTGCGCTTGCTACGGCTATTGTGCCACCACAGGAAGAGCATCTTAATAATCCCTTTGTCATTACGTTTACCCTTTGCCCTCTTTTCGCGTATTTGGAATAAAGCTTCTTTTCAGCTTCGATTCGCGCCTGCACTTTTTCCCACAACTCAATTGATATAATTGCTTCGTGGTGGCCTTCAATTGTGATGACATTCTCATTGTTGTAGTCTCTTTTGGAAACGGCTCTCGAGCCTTCCATTGACCAACGGAGCTTGCCTATATATACAGGATTATTGAGGATATACTCTATCCACCTATTTTCGGGCATATTGCCGTATTTAGTACGTATTCCTCTTTTGCCGAGGTCAATAGCAATTCTTCGCATACCATCGCCATCAGCAAAGCGAGAGAAGATTTCCCTTATTATCTCGGCTTGTTCTTCGTTTATGCAGTATTGCTTATCCTTTATATCATAACCGAAGGCAGGTGGGCATACAGGCTCTCCCCTTTGTACCTTCTCGGTCATACCTCTTGTTACCTCGGTAGAAAGGTTTATGGAATAGAATTCGTCCATCCATTCTATGATTCTTTCAATCAACGTACCGAAATGCCCTTCGGGAACAGGCTCAGATACGGACACAACGGCGACCTTGTTCTTTTTAAGAAGATTCTTGTATACCAAAGCCTCTTCTTGATTCCGTGCAAAACGCGAGAACTTCCATACATATATAACCTCGAATGGATGGCTTTTGTCCTTTGCCATAGCAATCATTCGGTTAAATTCATTTCTCTTTTTTACGCTTCGCCCGGAAATACCATCGTCATAGAACACAAATTCATCGGGTATCTGATACCCTTCTCTTTCGGCATACTCCCTCACCTTCTTTAACTGTGAATCGGGCGAGTATTCGTCCTGCCTTTCTATTGATACTCTTATATAAGCTGCTGCTACCTTTAATAGCATCAAATCACTCCTTACTTAAAATTTTTCAAAATGTTCGAATATTGTAAAGAACAACAAACCAACCACCATTATAACAATACCCGGTATTAAGATAGCTACACTCTTAAATATAAGCCCGATGGCAAGTAATACGCAACCTACACCGCCTATCCAAGCCGAAATGTTCATAAGTGGTCCCATTTTTAATACTCCTTTTCATTATATTTTTGTAGCCATTATTCGATTTGGCAAGGTGCGTAACATTGAAAGTATTACAAGAATGCAGTTTATAGATATGTCAATAAAGCTAATAACCCTTAAAACAAATGTCATAATGGACTCTAATTTATAAAGGCAAGCAATAAACCAACAAAAGCAAAGATTAGACCAAAAATTTCATTTGGCTCGCCTTTTTCATTTTTTCTTCTTTTTACCTTCCTTTAATCCGTGAAAACGATAACCCAGAGCAAGCATTAGTGACGGCCTCTGTCATTATTCTTGAGTTCCTAAAGCAGCTCGAATCATCTGAAGGACAAGCTGCTGTTTGTCTTGCGGGACACGGTTAAATAACTCAAGCAACATCCTCTCCCCTTCGTTGAGGTCACGTTCATCGGAGGGGGGATTTTTTTGTTCTTGGCGTTCCATAGGGACGTCATAGCCCCAAAGCCACATTTCTGAGCAATTAAGGCCCATTGCAAGTTTACTAATTATATTAGACTTCGGCTCATACCTTCCCATGACATAATTACTTATACCACCCTTACTAAGCCCTGTTGCTCTCGCAAGGTCGGCCTGTTTCATTCGCCTTAACCTCATAGCCTCCTTTAATCTTGCAGATGTATTTGATGTCTTTTTCCAATTTGCCATTGCTTTCACCTCCTTCTTACCTCATAACAATGATAGCACATGTTTTGGAAAAAGTCAACAAATCACGGCGAAAAGCCAAAACAGTTTTGAAAAATAATCAAAAACCTCTTGACAAATTTCGATAGCGTTGCTATAATTGTGTCGAAAGACTTGAAACCAAGTCTCGAAAATGAGAAAGGAGGTTGCCAAGATGAGAACTTATGGAAAACTTCGTGAAGCTATCCGTATTAAGTTTGGTACTATTGGGAAGCTCGCCGATGCTTTGGGGCTTGACAGAAGCACTTTGAGCAACAAAATCAATGGAATTACTGCTTGGAAGCAGGATGATATTGAGAAGGCTTGCGAACTGCTTGATATCCCGCTTGAGGAAGTTCACGAATATTTTTTTTACCATTGAGGACTTGAAATCGAAACTTTTTAATACAAAGAAAGGAGAAAACATGAAATAGTATAGACTTACAGACGAACAGGTAGAGCTGGAGATTGAGAGGCTTAACGCTTCGGAGGCTGTGGCATTGGCGCGCAGATAGGCGCGGCTGAAGTACCGCCGCAGACAGTTCGTTTGTGGCAGGGATATACACATCAGCTACCCTTGTATTACAGTTAACGGCCATTGCTCCGTCTTATGTTGACTCTGTTTTGCCTTATCTGTATCGGCTTCGTGACTTTGAGAAAAGGGGAAGGCTCTCTTGGCTTCGGGGTATCCCAAGAGAAGTGCTTGACGCTATTTACGAAGAAGGGTAACCAAGAGGCATGACGCTGCATATTATACAACAAATACTTAAAAGGAGTTCTCTATGCGAACAGACAAACCATTGACTGTAACGCTTCACATTGGCGGTAAGCAGGTTGAGAGCCTGACCGCGGAGCAATGTGGAAAAATGTCACAGGGGCTTTCCGAAACGATGAGCCTTTACTACACGGCGCGCCCCGAAGAATACCAGAAAATAAAAACTTAACTTTACAAAGAGGAAATTGATATCGTATGCAGAAACGCAAAGCACAGTCTCGGAAAACAAAAAAATAATAATGGAGGATTTTAAAAGGAACGCCTTGCCTACCATCAGTAAGACGGCGATTGCAAAGGCCTTGAATAGTGGCGAGGAAAGCGCGCCCGACAAGCTACTTAGGTCGGTTTGTGCCTACTCTGAAGAAAGGAGGTATAAGTGATGATCTTTCGCGAATGTGAGCTTTGCGGTGCCACGCTCGATCCCGGGGAGCGGTGCGATTGCCGCGACGCAGCCGAGCGTGAGAAAAGAAAAGCCGACGTGGAACGTCGTGCGTCGGTCACGAGCAGGCTGATGGCATCCGCCCGGGGCAAAAAGAAAAGACCGTGACCTGTTGGCGCAGGTCACGGCCCGAAGAAAAGCTTTCCACTCGCATCGGATATGCTTTTCTTCATTCTACCACAAACTATCAAAAAAATCAAGAGAGGATGAAGAAAAATGAACGAAAAATCTTTAGAACAGCTCCTCGCCGAGCGCGAGGAGCTTACGGACAAGCTCCTCAGCATTCCGAAAGAAGACGACAAGGCCTTCCTCTTTGCTTGCAATGAGATTGCGAAGCACTTTTTCAAATCACTGGGGATGGTGATGAACCGAACGCCCGAGCCGATTTCCTTCCTGGCGATTTTTGCACTTCGTAATTTCGCTAACTCTATCGCAAAGCAGGTAGAGGGTGCCGAGGAGATGGCAAACGAATATGCCTCGCTCGTGGATGTAGAGACCACCATGCTCTCCTTCCCCCACTTCAAGAAAGAGGAGGACAAGGAATGACACGCGCTGAACGCCTCCGCTCTCTTACGGACGAGCAAATGGTAGATTTGATTCTTCGGGGGGGGGGTAATTGATGTTGACGATAAGTATTGCCGCCCCGGTTGCACGGAGGCCGATGACGATTCGCTGTTTTGTCCCCGCCAGCGCGAGTGCATTCTTCGTTGGCTTCACGAGGAGGTAAAAAAGAATGAAGATCCTATTTAAGGCGCCGGGAGAACCGGCGGAGGTTCGGGAAATCGAAAACCGCCTGGAGGTGCTCCAGGAGCTTGTCGGTGGCTATATTGAGGTGCTCCATGCGGGCGGTCCGCTGCGCTTCATCGTCAACGAGGAGGGGAAGCTGCTTGACCTGAAGCCCAATCTGTTTTCACCGAATCTTGACGTTCTCGTGGGCTCGGTTGTGGCCACCGCCTATGACGGAAATGAAGATTTTCGCTCACTCACCGAGGAAGAAATCGAAATTTGCCAAGAATACTTTACAGATTGTGGGGTGTAGCGGATGAAACTTATTGAGCTTACTCTTACGAACTTCCAAGGCATCCGTTCGATGCAGCTTAGCTTTGGTGGGGAAAGTGCTTCTATCTATGGCGACAACGCAACCGGCAAGACGACTGTTTATAATGCCATCACATGGCTGCTTTTTGACCGTCCGGGGAATGGCGCCAAGAATTTTAATCCTAAGACCAAGGGCAAGGACGGCGATTTACATAACCTTGAGCACAGTGCCGAGGCTACCTTTTTGGAGGGCAGCCGTCTGCTCATACTAAAAAAGACCTTCCGCGAGGTCTATAAAAAGAAGCGCGGCTCGGTTACCGAGGAGTTCGACGGCCATACAGTCGATTACTATGTGGACGGTGTGCCGGTTAAGGAGAAGGAATATACGGCGACGGTGCTTGCCGCCTGCGGAGGCGACGCAGAAATACCGAAGCTCCTGATGATGCCCGACTATTTCTCGGAGGGGATTCCGTGGGAGGCACGGCGGCGGATTCTGCTTGCCATCTGCGGAGATGTGAGTGATGAGGATGTAATTGCTTCGGAGCCTGAGCTCCGTGATCTGCCGCGCATCCTTCTGATGCCGGGGAGCCAAGACCGTCGCTATACGGTGGACGAGTATCGCAAGATCGCGGCGGCAAAGAAGACAGAAATCAACCGAGCGCTCAATGCGATCCCGGGGCGCATCGATGAGGCGAGCCGCGCCATCCCGGATGTGACCGGGAGCACGAAGGAAACGGTAGAAGAAGCGCTCGCCAGGCTTACCGCCGAAAGAGAGCGCCTTCTTCGAGAGAAGGAGGACATCATACACAACGATACGGCCTCAGCTGAAATTCGCAAGCAGATGGCTGTGATCGAATGCAAGATGGCGCAGTATCGCAGTGAGCTTGCTGTTGAACAAGCGCACGTAAACGATGGGGTGGATGCGGCGATCAGAGAGGCCAAGAAGGAGCTCAACGAGATTGAGCGCAAAACGGCGGATATCACAAGCGATATCGGGCTGAAGAAGCGTCTTGTGGCGCGGATGCGCGCTGAGCGTGAGGAGCTTCTTTCGGAGTACGATAGGGTATCCTCCGAGCAATGGGATTTGAGCGAAGCGCTTTGCCCGACCTGTAAGCGCCCGCTCCCCGAGGAGGATGTTGAATATATGCGTGAGCAGTTCAACATCCGTAAGAGCCGCCGTCTTGAGGACATCAATGCAAGGGGGCGTTCCGTTGCCTCCAAGACGATGATCGAGGAGGCTGAGAGTGTAATTGCCTCTCTTGAGGAGATTCTTTCAAGTATTCCGGAGCGCCGCGCATCGGTTCTTGCGTCTATCGAGGAACTGGAAGCTCGTAGAGTGGTCCCTTTGCGTTTTGAGGAAACGAACGGTTATTACGTATATACCGAGGAGCTTATGAGGCTCAGAGAGCGCCTGAACGGTGTCGGGTGCCGGAGCGAGGTTGTGTTGGATTTTGACCGCCGGATGCACGCGGTTGACGAGGAGATACGCACACAGAATGAGGCCCTCGCACGGCTGATGCTTGCGGATGGACAGCGGAAGCGAATCGCAGACCTTGAGGCAGAAGAGAAGCGTTTGGCCGTAGAATTTGAGGAGCTGGAGCGCGGTCTCTATCTCTGTGAGCGTTTCATCCGTGCGAAGGTCTCTGCACTCACCGAGCGTATCAACGGTGCCTTCCGTCATGTGCGCTTCCGGCTCTTCCGGGAGCAGATTAACGGAGGTCTTGCGGAGGACTGCGAGGTGATGATTCCCGCCACGGAGGGGCGTATGGTGCCTTACAGCTTTGCAAACAGCGCGGCGCGTATCAACGCCGGGCTTGAGATCATTGATGTGCTCTCGCGTTTCTACGGCGTGGAGCTGCCGGTTGTGGTGGACAATGCCGAGAGCGTGACGCGGCTGGCTGATGTGGGCACGCAGGTGATCCGTCTTGTAGTTAGCGAGGGTGACAACACTCTCAGGGTAGAAATCAACGAAAAGGAGATGTAAAATGAGTGACGAAAAAACCGTGCAGCTTGCCGCCTCCGAACGATTTATGAGCAAGGTGCTCTCTGAGTTTTCGGGCAATGTTGCCGGGGAGCTTGCCGTTACCGATTATCAGAGGGGGCTTATCCGGGGATATTTCATCAAGATTGACCGCGCCCTGAAGGCGGCTGAGGAGGAGCGCCTTCGCAAGAACAAGCAGAACAGCGATCCCTCCTTCAATAACGAGCTTCCCGTGGACTGGAACCACATCAACCTCCCCGACCTCGCCATCGATCTCGTCCATTATGCCAGGATGGGTCTTGATATGACACAGGACAATATGCTGTTCCCTATCCCCTACAAGAACACGAAGCGCGGGTGCTACGACGTTACGCTGATGCCCGGCTACAACGGTATTCGCTATATGGGTGAGAGATATGCCTTGGATTTGCCGTGCGCTGTCACCGTTGAGGTCGTGTATGCGAGCGACGTCTTCAGACCTGTTAAAAAATCCCGCACCAATTCTGTGGAGAGCTACGAGTTTGAGATCACATCCCCCTTTGACCGTGGCGCGATAGTGGGCGGCTTTGCCTACATCGAATATGACGACGAGCGCAAAAACAAGCTTGTCGTGATGCCGATGAAAGACATAGAGAAGCGAAAGCCCAGGTACGCATCCCCTGAGTTTTGGGGCGGCGTGAAGAAGCGCAAGGAGAACGGCCAATGGATTGAGGAGCCTATGGAGGGATGGCTCGACGAGATGGTGCGTAAGACGCTCATCCGCGAGGCCTATTCGTCAAAGCATATGCCACGCGACCCGGCAAAGGTGGACGATGCCTACCGTCACGCACTTTTGCGCGAGGAGCAGTATGCGGCACTTGTTGCCGAGGCTGAAGTGGCGGCAAATGCCAACGCGATTCCTATTGATGTAGAAACCGACGACGTTCTTCTTCCGGATGGGAAGGACTTCGCCGAACGAAAAACGGCAGACTTCTGATGGATATTAAGGTGATTGCATCGGGGAGCAGCGGGAACGCCTATCGGGTATCCGACGGGAGCACCTCGCTTCTCCTCGATGCCGGGGTACCGATGTCAAAGCTCCGTCCGGCGCTCGGCTTCTGTGTGAGCACTCTCGATGGGTGCCTTATCTCGCATGGTCATGGAGACCATAGCAAGGCCGCTGAGGAGCTTTTGCGCGCAGGGGTGAGTGTCTACACCTCCGCGGGCACGATTAAGGCACTGGGGTTGTCGGGGCACCGTGTGAAGCCCGTGAAGGCGCTTGAGGAGACCGTGATTGGTACGTTCACGGTACTGCCCTTCGACGTGCAGCACGATGCCCCCGAGCCGCTGGGCTTTCTTCTGACGTCGAGGGCGACAAAAGAAAAATTGCTGTATGTGACTGATACGTTTTATGTTCGCCATGTCTTTCGCGGCCTTACGCACATCATGTGCGAATGCAATTATTCCGAGGAATGCTTGCGTGATAGCGTGGCGGAGGGGCGCGTCCCCGAGGGGCTTGCCAAGCGCCTACGGACAAGCCACATGCGGCTTGATACCTTCCTTGATTTCCTGCGGGCCAACGATCTTTCAAGGGTCCGCCAGATTTACTTACTACATCTATCGGGCAATAACAGCGACGCTGAAGCATTCCGTGAGGCCACAGAGCGCCTTACGGGCTGCGAGGTGTATGTCTGTTGATATTATGATATCACAATAAAGGAGAACACGATGGCAGGAAGACCTCCAAAGGAGGGGCTTGACTATTCGGAGTGGGATCTTTGGGTATTGGACAACGATAAAAAAATAGACGCGCTTATCGAGGCGCAGGGAGCTGCGGCCTTTGTGGTCTATTTCTATCTTACACAACATGCGTATGCGGAACACGGATATTACCTCGAATGGGACTACGACTCTTGCCCTACGACAGCGCGTCGCTTGGGCCGTGGCGTGAGTGCCGAGTATGTAAGATGCTGCGTTGAGAAGTGCCTCCAAGTTGGACTCTTTCACAAGGGGCTGTTTGGAACGCACGGGATTCTCACGAGCGAGGGAATCCAAAAGCGGTATTGGAAGGTTGCGAAGAACCGGACAAGCCGTGGGGAAGCGCGCCCATATTGGCTACTCGATGTGGCTCTTCAAAAAGAAGAAAATCGCGAGGGCCTTATTCCGTGTACCCTAAAATCCAATTATGAGCCTCCTGAATTCAATTATGCCCCCCCAAAATGCGCAGAGAGCAGAGGAGAGCAGAGGAGAGAATACTCTCTCTCTTTGGCGCGCCCGCGCGGAAGGCACCAAAACGTCATGCTCACAGATGAGCAGTATGAGAACATCAAAAAGCAGGTCCCGGATGCGGAAGCTTACATTGATAGATTCTCCGAAAAGCTCCACACCAAGGGATATACCTACGCAGACCATTACTCTACAATCCTCTCTTGGTGGAAAAGCGACAAGAAGCGCCGTAGGTCCAAGAAGAAAACCGCGGCGGCTGGCAGCTTTAATACAGAGGATTTTTTTCAGCGAGCCCTTGCGCGCTCAAGCCCATTTACAAAAGACGAAAAGGAGAACTACGATGGCAAAGAAAAAGGAATTCACTCTCCGTGAGATGATCAACCATTTTGATACAGTTTCGCGCTTCGGTGCCCAAAGCGGACAGCCAAGCGGCGGCATGTACGGTGAGGCTGCCGCTGAGCTTCGGCGCCTGGCCAAGCTCGATGCTATGATGGAACGAGGCGAGCTCGTGAGGAGGGATGTGAGATGAATGTGAGAGTACCAAAGGAATATGATAGCTTGCCGCTATCGCAGAGGGAACGCATCAAGGCGTATTGCCGCGACGTTGCATATCAAGCAGCAAGAGAAACCACAGAGCGTGACGGGCGCATTATGCTGGACCTCTACATAAAAATGGTTTGCAAAACCTTACACGATACGTTCGGCTTCGGAGAGAAGCGTCTGTATCTATTTTTGGGGAATCACAAGCGGCTTTTCAAGGAACAGGCCGTAATGGTTAAGGACGGGACGCAGATCGTGTATTTGAACGGCGAGATGGACAAGATTTTCCGCCGGAGCGGCTTCCCGGATTCCTTCTTTGAGGAGTTCCTTGGACCTTTAGGAACGGAGGCGAAGTGATGAGAGATAGGTTGATAGATTTGCTTATAGATACCATACCGAGTGACACCCCCATCGATTGCTTGCCGGATGTCTATGAGATTGCCGACCACCTTCTTGCCGAAGGGGTTATCGTGCCGCCTTGCAAGGTGGGGGATACGGTGTATCATTTCAGCCGTGATTTAGGTGCGGGTTTTCCTTATTTCGTGGAAAATCTCAATATCGGCTCTATGGGTAAAAACAAAACCTATTGGAATTATGAGGCGAATTATCACGACGAGGAAACCGACGAACTTGTTGACGAAATAGATTTTGACCTTGACGATTTAGGCAAAACCGTCTTTCTCACCAAAGAGGAGGCCGAGAAAGCCTTTGCGGAAAGGAGAGAGGGATGAAAGCAGTATTGATGTCCATACAGCCCAAGTGGTGTGAGCTTATCGCATCGGGCAAAAAGACGGTGGAGGTCAGAAAGACCAAGCCTAAGTTGGATGTGCCGTTTAAGGTGTATATCTATTGCACGAAGCCGAATACAGGCTCTACCGAAGATAGGTTTTACATCTATCTGCCACCGCACGATACACTGAAACAGGCGAATGGAACGGTCATAGGCGAGTTTGTGTGCAACAGGATTGACCGAATTGGAAAGCGTGGTTGCGACAACAATTTTGACTATTGCTATCTGCCACTCAAAGTGTTTGGCAACGATGATATTGAGATTGAGATAACAGACATCAAAAGGTCTTGCATTTTGAATTGCGAACTAAACTTGTATGGCGAAAAATCACCGTGCGTTTACGCTTGGCACATATCACACCTTGTAATCTATGACAAGCCGAGGGGGTTGATGCAGTTTCACAGAGTCGGCTATCAAGAAACGAGAGACAATGTGTACGGTTGGACAGTAGATGAAGAAATGTCATGGCTCATCATGAGACCGCCGCAGAGTTGGTGCTACTGCGAGGAGGCGAAGTGATGTCAAGAAAAACAGAAATCCGTTGTGATCGTTGCGGCAAAGAAATAGCCGATTATGATATCAAGATGTCATCGGCAAGGATTGATGTGTGGGGATTAGGTGTGCCAAGGAGTTACCCAGGCCAAAGAATAGATTTTTGCGAAAAATGCTACCAAGATTTTATTGATTTTTTCGAATACAAAGGAGAGGGATGAAGTGATGCCCGAAAGACAGAAGATTTATGCTCAGAAGGGCGGTGCCCTGAACGACCAGGAGCGCCTTGAGCTTTGCCGCCTTCTCGTAAAGGCAGGCTATACCGTGCGTATCATGGCCGAGAAGCCAAGCGGCTCCGGTATCGCTGTGCGCGTTGTCGAATACTGGCGGTCAAAGAAAGAAGGAGAATAAAATGGCTTTTGAAATCATCAATGAGACCTACCCAACACTTCCCGATGAGGACCCAAAGAAGTACGGGTACATCGAAGGCTACACTTCCAACACGGTAGGGGCCACCTACCTGCGGCTCAACGTGAAATCCATTCCGGACCAAAGACAATATGACTGCCATAAGAGGGCAGGAACCCTTGAGTGCTTTGAGTACCGCGTGGGTAAGGTTTATGGTGAAGGCATCCGTCTGAACAAGAAGCAAGTGCGGAAGCTTATCTGGGAGCTGCTCAAGTGGCTCATCCGTGGGCATTGAAGGGGGTGAAGAAGATATGCAAAAGAAAGGAATAATCGACATCTTCGACCTTCTGCCTCCGGAAGCCTTCGTCCAGATAGACAAACTCGGATATAACTTCTTGAAGGAACACGGCTACAGTGACCCAAGATTCAAGACACATACTTACAAGAGGAGGAAAAGAAAATGATTGTATCACACAGAGGATATGTATTTTTTCAGAACGAGACGAACTATTGGATTATCCAAGACGGAGAGACACAGAGGGTATGCCTCCGCGTTCCCTGCACAAAGCAGATGACCGAGGACGAGGCAAGGACCATCATTGACGAATACATCAAGGAGGAGCGTGTATGACGAAAGCATGTTCTATATGCGGTGATACCTGCCTTTCGTGTATGGTCTCTATGCGCGAGTATGCAGCACATACGGCATAAGGATAAGGGAGGTGTGACTATGACCGCAGAGGAATATTTGGACCGCATCCACAAGATAGATGCGATGATAGAGAACAAGCTCGATGACCACCATCGGTGGGTAGGTATCGCAACCGGGATAGGCGGCGGCAACGATGGCGAGAGAGTGGGCACAGGCAGGCACCTTGACAAGATTCCAAACGCCGTGGCCCATTACTGCGACATTGAGCAGGAGATATCTGAGCTTAGACAGGAGCGCAAGGACATCATAGGTACAATAGAGAGGCTACCCACAATAGATTATAAGATAATCTATGCCCTGTACGTCAATGGGTTGACCATCAAAGAGGTATCGGGGAAGATATGCCAATCGTGTGAATTTGTCAAAAAGCACAAGAAGCGTGCATTGGCTCGGATAGAGGCAATGATAGAGGACTAATAGGCATACCCATCTGTACCCTTTTGTATACCTTTTTACCCTTTCGTACACTATTATACCCCTTGCACCCCCTTGAAATGCCATTTTAGGTGGTTTATGCTTAAGATAGTGGAGTGTAAATAATGTGGCAAAAAGCACCCACCATTCGTGGTGGGTGCTTTTTGCGTTAGAAAGGAGGGGTAGCCTATGCCGATATTAAGTAATCCACATTGGGAAGCATATGCTGTATCGAGGGCCGAGGGGCTGTCGCAGAGACAGGCATATAGGAAAGCATACCCCGATTCAAAGTGTAGTGACACCACGGCCGATAGAAAGGCGTGTGACCTTGAAAAGGAAGGCAAGATAAGGGCAAGGTATGAGGAAATAAGGGGCAAGGTAGAAGATGATGCCGTTTTGACCCGGAAAGAGAAGCGCGAGCTATTGGCTAATATGGCAAGGAACACAGAATTACCTGTTAGCGATAGGCAGAGGGCCATAGACCTTGACAACAAGATGGAAGATGAATACGTGACAAGGGTAGAAGGCAGTATCGGAGTGGTAAAGCTGGAAGATTTGCTATGAGTTATACGGCAGATTATCTCATCGAGAAACGCAAAGAGAAGTGGAAAGAAAGGCATAGTATCGACTATGACAAGCAATTCCGTGTAGCGGTTGCAAATGAGATGATTACCGATTCCAACCTGCTCAACGAGGTAAAGCTCAATCCAGAGAAGCTGATAGAGCTTGTGTTTGTTGTGGTAGACAAGAATCAAAAGACAATGCCGTTCTTCCTCAACGACGTTCAGAATGATTTCATTGCCACGCTAAACAAGGCCAAACAGGACTTTGAAGACGGCACCATATCAGATATATCCCTGCTTGTGCTTAAAGGCCGTCAGCAGGGTTTTACAACACTTGTGACAGCGTATCAGTTGGCTTGCAGTATCCTCAACAAGAACTTTCAAGGATATACGCTTGCCGATAAGAGTGATAATGCCGAGACGATATTCCAAAACAAGGCCAAGTTTCCGTATGGACAGTTACCTGAGGCCCTGAAGCCTTCGGAAAAATTCAATAACCGCAAGCAGCTTCTGTTTGAGAAGATAAATAGCTCGTGGGCGGTAGACACGGCCACAAAGGATGTGGGGCGTTCAAGAACGGTAAACTTCTTCCACGGCTCGGAATGCGCGTTTTGGAAGGATGGCATAGCACCAATACAAGGTGCATTGGGTGAAGCATTCACGAAGAATTGCATCAAGATATACGAAAGCACCGCTAACGGATACAATGACTACCAAAAGATGTGGGAGAGCGGGGTACATATAAATTGCTTCTACGAATGGTGGAAGACAAAGGAGTACAGAATCGCATTCCACAACGATAGCGTAAAGGAGAAATTCCTTAAAGCCGTAGACACCCAAAACGATTGGATATGGGAACGGTTACGGTGGCTAAGGAACAAGGGCCTTGATGCAGAACAGCTTTATTGGTATTGGAACAAGTACGACAAATACTTGGACAAGGACTTAATAAAGCAAGAATACCCTTGTACGCCTCACGAAGCATTCCTTCTGTCGGGCAAGAATGTGTTTGATACGCAAATCCTCCTCGACAGGATGACAAGGATAGACGAACACGAGAAGCCGTTCCCTATCAAGGTAGGGTACTTCCTGTATGACTACGATGGGCTTCATATAACGAATATCAGATGGCATCCCGACAAGGAGGGATACATCAAGATATACGCCATCCCTAATAGCCCTGTAGTGACCGAGTATTGCATCGGTGGAGACACGGCAGGCGAGGGTAGCGACTACTTCATAGGGCAAGTGCTTGATGCGCGTACAGGCGAGCAGGTGGCGGTGCTGCGGCATCAGTTTGACCCCGACCAATACGCCAAGCAGATGTACTGTCTTGGGAAATACTACAAGGATGCGCTGATAGGGATAGAGGCAAACTTCGATAGTTACCCTATTATGGAGTTACAGAGGCTTGGGTATACGAAGCAGTATGTGCGAGAGGCACAGGACACCTACACAGGCAAGACCGAGAAGCGTTTCGGTTTCAAGACAACCTCACTCACAAGGCCTACCATCATATCAAGGCTTATAAGCATTGTGAGAGAGCATAGCGACACTCTCAATGACAAGGCTACCATAGAGGAGCTTCTCACGATTGTACGCAACGAGAAGGGGCGTATAGAGGCACCAGAGGGTGGCCACGATGACCTTATGATGGCATTGGCTATTGCCCACCACATAAGGGAGCAGGTGGTATTCTCGGATGAAGCGGTAGAGATGCCTCCGCATTACCAATTCATCTTCCAAAGGGAAGACGATGGGTACTACGACTATGGCGAGACAATAAGTATTGTGTAAGGAGCAGATATGGAGATAATTACGATATTGGGCTTGGCGTTTCTCTTTAGCCTGTCAAACGTTGTGTGTCTCATAGTGGGCGTGCGGATAGGGCAGAAGGCATCGATGGGCGAGGAGGTAAGGCTTCCTAACCTCATAGAGAAGGTAAGGGAGATACGCGATACCAACGACAGGACAAAGGAACAGGAAGCTATCAAAACTATGCTATACAACATAGATGTCTATGACGGCACAGGAATGGGCCAAAGAGATATTAGTTAAGGGGTGAAGGGATGGATTTACAGGAAATCAAAGAAACCGACCTGTGGACTCTATACGAGCGAAGCGTAAGCTACTGCCGAATGATGAGTATGTACAGCGATACGGACGTTAACTATCGTATGTACAACGGAGACCAATGGTACGGCCTTAAGCTGCAGGGCGTAGAAAAGGTGCAGTACAATTTCATCAAGCCTATTGTGCGCTACAAGACAGGCTTCATCTTGACAAACCTTTTCGCCATCAATTACTCAAGCGAGAACTTCGAGAACACGGCATTCCGCAAGAGTGCTACCGAGATATGTAAGCTTCTCAACAAGAAGGCATCGGCAATCTGGGAGCGCGATTATATGGACCTCAAGCTCCGTCTTGTGGTTAAAGATGCCGCCATCAACGACGAGGGCGTCATGTATGTCACGGTGGCCGAATCTGGGCTACCCACAAACGAGATTCTCAACAAGACCGACATATACTACGGCAACGAGAATGACTCTGATATCCAAAGCCAGCCTTACATCATCATCAAGCAGAGAATGACTGTGTCACAAGCGCAGGAGCTTGCAAGGGCGAATGGCGTGTCCAAGGAGAAGCTTTCGCATATTATCGGTGATATGGACAATATCGAGGAAGCAGGCGAGGATGCGAAGTACGAGAAGGACAATATGGTTACTGTTGTCACCAAGATGTACAAGGACAACGGCACCGTACACTTCGCGCAGGCTACAAGATACGTCGAGATTAAGAAGGATAAGAATTCGGGGCTTAAGTATTACCCCGTAGCCCACCTTCTGTGGGAAGAGAGGAAAGGCTCTGCACGCGGCGAGGGAGAGGTAAGGCACCTTATCCCCAATCAGCTTGAAACCAACAAGACGGCAATGCGGCGCGCCTTGACCGTCAAGAACACGGCCTATCCTCAGAAGATTGCCAACAAGGAGCGTATCGAGAACCCTCGTTCCGTATACGAGGTAGGCGGTGTCATCAACGTTAAGGGCGGTATGTCTGTGGATGATGTGTCGAAGGTGTTCGCGCACGTCAATCCTGCACAGATGTCCCCGGATGTTGAGAAGCTGCAGAATGAGCTCATTCAAACCACGAGAGAACTTGCAGGAGCAGGTGATATTGCAACAGGGCAGATTAACCCCGAAAGCGCAAGCGGAAGAGCAATCCTCGCGGTACAGCAGGCGGCAGAACAGCCCCTCACCGAGCATCTTGAATACATCAAGAGCTTTTTAGAGGATGTGGCGCGTATTTGGCTTGACATTATCACGGTGTACAACGACTCCGTCAAGCTTGAACAGGTGGTTACCGCCCCTGTGACAGGCGAGGAGCAGACCGCGCTTGTAGAAGTGCCGAGAAAGGCTCTTGAGGAGCTCCAAGCGGTAGTTAAGGTGGATATTACACCGAGAGGTGCCTTTGACAAGTACGCACAAGAGCAATCCCTTGAGAATCTTCTCACAAACGGCCTTCTCAACACGCAGAGAATGCCTGAGCTTAAGCTTTACGTAATGGCTCTTGACGATGACTCGGTAATGCCGAAGGAGAAGCTGCTTAAGGTAATCGAGCATTGGGAGCAGGAGCAACAGAAGATAGCCATGATGGATGCACGCAACCAAGCGATGATGCAGAGGGCGGAGCAATTCTTTATGGAAGACCCCGATGGGCAGGCATCGCAGATAGCGGATGCCCAAGCGCAGATAGCGCGTGAGAGACAAGGTGCTATGGTACAGTAAGTACCTTCGCATATGGTGCAAACATTGGACACCTAAAACCCAATGGATGTGGGGAAACAAACCTCGTTAACAAATGGGAAGGAGTTTTCATATGGATGAGAACGAAATGATTGTAGAGGAATCTACCGAAAACACGGAGGCAACCGCAGAAGAAACGACCCCTGCTACCGAGGAGGTGGCATCCGCGCCTGCTCCGAGAGTATTTACCCAAGACGAGGTAAATGAAATCGTGAGTAAGAGGCTTGCCCGAAGCGAGGCACGAATCAAGAAGGAGTACGACAGAAAGTATGGAGAGCTTGAGACGGTGCTGAAGGCAGGCACAGGCGAGGAAACTGTCGAGGGGATGACGAGCAAATTCCGCAGTTTCTATACCGAAAAAGGCCTTAACGTGCCTCAGAGACCTACATACTCGAAGAAAGACGAGGAGCTCCTTGCCAATGCAGAAGCGCAAGAGATAATCGCCCTCGGAGACGAGGAAGTGGTGGATGAGACAGACCGCCTCGCGCGACTTGGTGTTGAGAATATGACATCGAGAGAAAAAGCGGTATTCAAGGTGCTTGCGGCACATAGGGAAAAGAGGGAGAAGCTTGGCGCGCTTGCCGAAATCGGCGTGACCGAGGAAGAGTATTATTCCAAGGAATACCAAGATTTCGTGGCCAAATTCGACAGGAAGACACCTATCCGCGAGATAGATGCCATGTATCGGGCTATGCATAAGCCCAAGGATATCGAACCCATTGGTTCGATGAAGAACGGCAACCACGAGGACACGAAAACCTACTATTCACCAGAGGATGTTGACAAGCTGACATCAGCAGACCTTGACAATCCTACTGTTATGAAGAACGTACGCGAATCCATGAAATCGTGGGGGCGAAAACAATGATTAAATAACAGAAAGGAAACAACGAAATGTCTAATTTCAAGCCCATGTACTGGTCTAAGTATTGCCAGACCGAACTTAAGAAAGAGCTCATTCTCGCCAATTGGTGTGACTACACCTTTGAGGGCGAACTGAAGGAAGGCGCGCGCCTCAAGATTGTGGGTGCTGTGAGACCTACCGTTCAGCGGTATGTTCCCGGTACCGACCTTAACATCGAGCATCTCGGTGATAACTCTCAGTACCTCGATATCACCGAAGCGGATGCATTCGCGTTTGACGTGGAGGATATCGATGAGGCACAGAGCAGAGCCGGTTACCTCGAAACGCAGTTTGACGAAGCCAAGGATGCCCTCGCTGAGAGCGCAGATGCCTTTGTCGGTAAGCTTGCGAAGACCGCCAGAGCCGATATGACCTCTACTTCCACCGACATCTCTTCCCTCACCAATCCTCTTTCGGTGATTGATGCTGCCCACGTTGCTCTCTACAAGAACAATGTGTCGCAGAAAACCGAGCTTGCCGCCGACCTCTGCCCCGAGCATATCGTAGCCATTCGTGAGAAGCTCGCAAGCCTGTTCACCGAGAACGTGGAGTTTGTGAAGCGCGGCGCGCTTGGTAAGTATGCGAATACCTACCTGCGTATGTCGAACAATCTCTACAACGATGGCACCGACACCTACGAGATGGTTCGTACCAAGAAGGCCATTGCCTTTGCCGGGCAGATTGACAAGGTCAAGACCCACGAGAAGGAAAAGGGCTTCGGTCACAACGTAATGGGTCTCCACGTGTACGGCGCGAAGATTGTCCGTCCCAAGGAAATCTATGTCATCAAGGCTCACTAATAGAAAGGAGATACAGAAATGGCAGTTAAAACTATGACCCCTGTGAAGGGGAATCTCAACGAAATCACGTCCTTCGCCTTTGAAGCTGCGACCTCGACCACCGACGGCTTTGTGTTCACCAAGCCTCGCGTTACCGACGAGTCTATCGTCGTTGTGGCGCACAACGGGCACTCGGCTGCGGCAAAGCTGATAGTTAAGGCACCTACCAATGGTTCTTACTATGCTGCAGGTGGGGACGAGGAGCTTTCGCTTGCCGCAGGCGCGTATGCTATCTTCCGCTTTGAGTCTGCTAAATGGGCCAACAACGACGGCACCATTACGATCATCCCGGAGAATCTCGCATTGAAGGCAGCTGTGCTTTATTAACCCAAAATATGATGGGAGGCTTATGCCTCCCATCTTTATATCATATCAAAAGATAGGTCGGTGCAAATCCGACAATATGACTATAAGGAGCGCAAAATGAGAACGATTGAAAGCCTTGACAAGTATGTCATTGTACCACGCCTTAATTTCTGCGGAGGTTTCAAGTATGATGGCGAGGATATCTTTCTCTGTGATGACCACGACACAGACGAAGGTTACGACTTTACTGTGAAGCAGAGCATTGTGGGCGGTGTGCTTATCACCGATGTAACGAAGATGTACACACGCAAGAACGGCAAGAAGGTGACGGAATCAGCCCACCAAGAGGTGGAGATTGAGGAAGGTCAGCTTCTTGTTTACGTAGAGGGAGTGGGCTTTACCATCCCCGAATACAATATGTGCGTTATAGATGAGGCAATAGAGCAATACAGATACCTCAAGGGGGAAGGTGAGTAAATGTTTAAGATAGACCAAGAAGACCTAACCATTCATCTGACAAGGGGCGATGCTTGCATCATCGCCGTGAAGTGTGATATAGACGAGGATACGCCCTACACCTTCAAGGTGGGAGACGTGGTTCGGCTTACCGTGTGCGCGAAGAAGGACTATAATATGGTAGTGTTGGTCAGGGATGTAGGAGTGAGCGAAGCAGGCGAGGATGTTGACATTACGCTTGACAAGAGCGATACGAGGAAATTCGCATTCATCAGCAAGCCTACGGACTATTACTACGAGATTGAGCTCAACCCCGATACCGACCCACATACGATTGTAGGCCACGATGACGAGACAGGCGCGAAGATATTCCGTGTCTATCCAGAAACCGAGTACGAGGAAGAGGAGACCGAGGCAGAGGAGGTCCCTGTTGTGGACAGCTCGCTTGACCTTACTTCGCATAGGCCCATATCCAACCAAGCGGTGTCGAGAGAGATTCTGCGCTTGCAGGCATCCTCTAAGGCACACGACGAGGGGATTGTGAAGTCTGAGGAAGAGATTGTGGTAGAGCGCGCGAGAATCACAAACCTTGCGAGTCTTACCGAGGGAAGCACGACAGGGGATGCAGAGCTTATTGACATAAGGGTGGGTGTAGACGGAAGCATATATCCCTCAGCAGGCGAAGCCGTGCGAAGGCAGATAAGGGAGGTGTTCACGCATATAAGGCTTTCAAAATCTCTGTACGAGAAGAAGATATACAATTTCGGTGATTCCATTGCCCACGGAGACAACAACGACGGCAATGGGTATGGGAAGCTTATAGCCGACAAGTACGGAATGGTGTATACGGACTATGCACAGGACGGTGCAAGATTCGGTGAGTATGGAGAAAACGGAACCAGCATACCGAAGCAGGTTGACTCCTCGTCCATTGAAGCTCCCGATTTCATTCTTCTTGAGGGATATACCAATGATGCCACGGATATCATAGCGGACGATACCGCAAAATTCGGTACGATTTCCGAAGGATGGGCAGCCTCGGTGGACAGGAACACCTTTAGCGGCGGTATGGAGTATTCCATAAAGCAACTGCGCGAAAAGTATCCGAGTGCGGTTATCGTGTATGTCGCAACACATAAAATGGCATCGCGCACGCTTAACGCGCAGACCAAATGTCACGATAGAGCAATAGAGATATGCAAGAAGTGGTCTGTCCCTGTCGTTGACCTGTGGACAGATAGCGGTCTTAACGGATTTCTGCAGCAGCACAAGGATTTGTATACGGATAGCGGTAGCACACATCCTAACGGCACAGGTTATGAAAAATGGTATGTACCGCCTATTGCAAGCGAATTGCTCCGTTGGTGCTAAGAGAAAGGAGCGCATATGAACGGAAGAATTGAATCAAGAGGCGTGATTCACGGCAAGGTACAAATGCCTATCGTATCCGATGGCAAATCGGCGTATGAAATCGCGGTAGAGAACGGATTTATCGGTACGGTGGACGAGTGGCTTGCCTCACTCCATAAGGAGGCCCTCGACACGGAGCTTTCAGCGCAGGGGGTTGCGGTTGCCTCCCTTGAAGAGTACGTTGACGAGCTTGGCAATACGGCAAGCACCTACACGCCTAAAGACTCCAGCACGCCGAATGACGAAAGAATCGAAGCCAATACTGCGGTGATTCTTGCCACGAAGACAAAGCTTGAGCAGTATGTGAACGACCTGCCGAACAACCCTATGTTCCAACCTGAGCTTACAGAGCTGCTTATCCCTGCACCGACAGTACCCGGTACAAGGGAGTACGCGGCAGGAAGCGGCGTTTATGCGGACTATGACGGCTTTAGCAGGGTAACGGCAACGGCACCTGCTGACGAGCTTGTGGTAACCGAGAACAATAGCGAGTGGAGGGATATCGTAAGATACGGCAAGCTGAAGGTGAACGTGCCTATCCCGGATGGATACATTGTCCCCGGAGGCACGCTTGACATAACGGAGAACGGAGAGCATAACGTAACCGATAAAGCGAAGGTGAATGTTAACGTTCCCATCCCCGATGGATATGTCGTACCTCTTCTGCAAGAGAAGCTTGCGGTGCCGAGTGAGGCACAGCAGGAGATAACGGCGGACAAGGGGTGGACGGCTTTAAGCAAGGTTGTTGTTCCTGCGGTTACGAGCGCAGTAGACTCGAATATCCAGCCTAATAACATCCGCAAGGGTGTCACGATTCTCGGCGTTGCAGGCACGCGAGATGTCTATATCGAGGTGTCAACCACGACAGAGGCAGAAAACACAACGACACATCCGATATCAAATGGACAGGTCATAGTGGTTGTGCCTCTTATATGGTTCACCTATGCAGGCGTAGAGAAGCAAGCGTTTGAAGGTATGACGTGGACGGAGTATTGCAATAACCAACAGCTTAATACGATTGGTGTTAGCATACAGGGCAACAAGGTGGCTATCAATAACGGCTATGTCGTAAGGAACGGTTCTTACGTACTACCGAGTGACCCCATTGTTGAAAACGCACAATACAGTTGGGGGGCATAAAGAATGGATAATGCCGTATACAAGGATATAGCCGTTGAGATAACCGACTTTGAGAGCAAGCACGTTTGCTCATCTTGCGGATGGATTTATGCGAGCGCGCAAGCATCCTGCGAGGAATGCGGTGCTTCCGTAGGGGGCAAGGCCGTTCCTGTGATAACCGCACGAGTGGAGCGAAGACAATTTATGGCATACAAGGATATAAGCGGTGGCAGAGTGAAGGTATCTACAAGGCCTGCGCTCACCATAGGCGGTAAATGGGCGTTCCTTCCGCAAAAGATATATGAGTACGCCAAGAGGTATGGCGGTGTATCGGAGTCCATTATGTTCGGTGACCAAACGTATTTCCACGTTGATTCGTTTGGGCTTCTGGAAAATCGAGCTCAATTCTATGGGATGGGATTGTTGTTAGACGGAACCAATGCGGATAATGCCATGCTATACTATAGCACCCTTCCTGCATACAATTCTCTCCCAAGCGAAAAGCCTACCTTCAATTTGGAAACTGGTGAGTACGTATGGTTTGGCGTTTATACTGGTATGGGAGGTCACGGATGGTCGGACCTTAACTACAGGTTCGTAAACTTTGGTCAAGAGCAGACGGTATCGCCTCATTTTTATCACTTCATACACGCTACCGCAATTCCTGTGGACTGAAACAAAAACATAGAAGGAGAAAGCAATGGAGATTAAACTTGTGCTTGATGGTAAGAAGCTGATTCGGCTTCCCGACACCATCATCTCTGGGGAGAAGGTGGTGGTTGCCTTTGAATCGGCGGTGTACGGCCTCGGCAAGTTGGGTGTCACGGTGTCGAATGGCAAGAAGGTGAAGACCTACGTCCTTGAGGATGACTTCACGCTTGACATTACGGAATTCTGCGACAGGGCTTGCAGGGTGGATATCAAGGCCGAGCTTATCGTGCAGTATAAGACGGTCAAGGAATGGGTGATTGAGCCGATAGTGGTGAGAGAGCTCGACAAAGGCTTTGAGGTTATCCCCGAAATACAAGAGATGCGGAACAGACTCGTTAGGATGGAGAAAATCCTAATCGAGTTTAACAACAAACTGAAAGAATTTATGTAAAGGAGCGTATTGATATGAAATCGTTTAGAATTGTCCTTATGGTTGTTTTGGTCTTGCTCTTTGCCTGTGTCCCTGTTGTGGCAAGCGCGGAGACAATCCCTGCCGAGACAGAAGCCGTGGTGCTTCCTGATAACATGACAGATGAGGATGTCAATGAGATGTGGGAAAGTGTTAAGGATAATGTGTCGAAGTTCACAGTATGGCTGACGGCGTTCATGTCCACATCGGGTGTTGCGATTATCGCGCTTGTAGTTAAGTGGGGCATTGGCAAGATATTTGAGAAGATTGCCGAGAATGCCAAGAACACCGACATCAAGCTTGACGATAAACTGGTAGCACATAGGGAAGAAATTGTTACCAAGGTAAACGCAAGCATAGACAGTATGGCGGCTGCCCTTATTGATGTTGAGAAGAAGGTGGCTACCACCACAGCCAATGAGGAAAAGATGTTTGCTATTATGTCTATTGCTTTTCTCAATACTGTGCATTCAGAGAGTGCAAAAGCAGAGATTATGGAGCTTCTGTCGGATATCAAGCATTATGACGGCGGTACGGAAGCGATTGTCAAGAAGGCACAGGAGAGTATCGAGAAAGCGAAGGAGGATGTAGAAACGCCCACCCCCACGCTTGATGCTCTCGTTTTAGGGGATACAAGCGCAGAGCCGAAGTACATAAGATTGGGGTGATATAGATGAAGAAGCTGGCCGCATTATTCAGCATTGTTGGCTTTCTCATTCAGTATATCGTCCCTGTGATACTCTTCGGAGACGTTGTCCCCTACACGAAAGAGGGCTTTGTGAAGGGCCTTACAGGTGTTGGGTATATTGCTCTTGGGGTAACGCTTTACTTTATTGCCAAGAAGCTCAAAGAGGTCGTTCTGCAACGGAAGAAATCGGTTTGGAGAGGGCTTATCCTCTCCCTCTTCCCATTTGCTTGGTGGCTTATCATCTTCCTTTGCATCGGTTGGATAACCTCGTTTGTGGTGGCGTTTAGCCATTACTGGAGCAAGGTGCTTATCTTTATTTTTGTAGGGCGCGCGTTTTGCGTGGCATCCGAGGCGATACACAGCACATTAGAAGAAGGTGAATAAGCGTGTCGAAACTGACGGAAACGTATAGCAAGGCGGCAAACGCCAAAAACAGAGCCTCTACCGCCGTGGCTAACTTCACAAGGGATTTCTTCCCATACTTGATACTCGTCTTTAACATTATCATCACGGTATGTTCGCGCTTGTTCAATGCGTGGGTAGAAAACCCCTTCACGACGGATTTCTTTATATCCCTTGCGACCAACCTCCTCACCACGATGTTCTGCTATGCCTGCTTCATTCGGTACGGCGAGGACAATGAGATACTTGCCATACCGAATTATGACGATACCATTACGGTGTGGTCGAATATGTCGGGCGAGGTCAGGACAAAGCTTGCAGGGCATTTTACCGAGTATTGCCGCAAGCAGGTAGATGCGGAGCGTGAGGACAAGCGGCATTGCATCATAAGCAACCACACTATGATAGCTATAGCAGAATACATGGACAAGTATATGAAGCTATCCAAGGCCGAGATTCTGCAGCTTGTGGAAGAGGGGAAGCTTACGAAGGAAGACGGCAAGTGGATATGCAGGGCAAACAAGACACACTACGTAAGGCCTATAAACCCTATGCTCATCCTGTGCGGAGTACACGCTGCGAATGCCAATGACGTAGGTAGGGATGGTGTGCGGTATTCAACCATGTCTATGGCGGCGCGCCCTGTAGCAATGTTCTTGCTCACCGCAGGCATTACGATGTTCAAGGGGTCGTGGATTGGCGTTGACGATGCCTCTGCAATTTTCGATATGCTCTATTCCATATTGATGATAGTGATATCATCTATCCTCGGCTATTCATCGGGCGCGAAATCGGCGCGAAAGGAATTTGACAAGGTAAAGGGAAGAATATACTTCCTTGAGAAGTTTCTAAACACAGCAAGTGGGCAATCCTAATCGGTTGCCCATTTCTATTACAGAAGGAGCAAGATATGACACTAAAGGAAATGAAACAGAAGGTCTTGGGGCTTATCGAGGAGCTCAACCCTAAAAGCGACCTTCTCACGGATGACGTTGACATTGCGACCAAGATAAACGATGTCACCAACCAAATAATGTATGAGCTCTGCCGCCTTAAGAAGCTTCCCAAGTATATCGAGATGGAAGTGAGCAAGGGCGATTTGATAGACTTTGCCGCGCTTGAGAAGGAATGCGGCTATGAGATATACCAAGTTAGTATGTTCTGCGGAGTGGAGAATTCCGCGAAGGCCAACGGCACAGTACACAAGATTCTTGAGAGTGGTACTGCCGAGGTGGAGGTGTTTGTTTTCCCCGAAAGAATCACAAGCAAAACGCGAGACTCATATGAATTTGAGCTTACAGCAGATGTGCTTGAGGTTATGCCCTTCGGCATTGCAGGAGACCTTCTGAAGAGCGATGAGAGCGCAAGCAGAGGCGATATGTATTCGGAACGATACGAAAACATGAAGAACCGCCTCGACACAAGATATCAGCTACCTACCATATCAATAGAAGGTGGTGTGGATATCTAATGGCAGAGCAAAGGATAACGAGGCTGTACGGAGATTTCCGAGGCGCGGACTTTCGCGGAGAAGAGGTAAACCTTATGCGTTCTCCCGATTGCCTCAACGTATGGCGAAACTACAAGCATACCTCGTCCATCGAGACGAGACCGGGGCTTCGCAAGATCGCGGAAGTGACCGACAAAACGGCAGAGAGCATATACAGACTCTTGTACTATAAGGACAAGCTGTGTGTCATCACGAATTTAGGCTTGTACACCTTGGACAATGGCACTCTAACGCCTGTGCAAGATAGCAGCGAGCATTACCCGATACAATTTGCATTCGAGTATGGCAACAATCTGTACTTCTCCGATTCCCAAGAATACTACGTGTATGACGGCACCGACGTGGAGGCCGTGAATAAATACATCCCGATAATCTCTAACGGAAGAAAGCCAGCAGGCGGCGGTAGTATAGGTGAGGATGTCAACCTGCTCTGTCAAGGCGTGAGGGAAAATAGCTTCGTTGTAGACGGAACAAGCCTTGTGTACACGCTATCCGATGAAAACATTTCGGGTGTTGAGTGGGTAAAGTATGCGGATGGTAGTGTAATAGACCAAAGCACCTATACCGTGGATACCGCAAAGGGGACGGTAACGTTTGATACTCCGCCTGTTGCACAAGGGACAGAAGGACAGGACTCTCTCTTTATAAGGTACACAAAAGAGTACAATGCATCGGGGACGAGATTCTACAATCCTATCCTCGATTGCACCATCGCACAGGAATTCGACAACAGAGTATTTGTGACAGGCAATCCGAGATATCCCAACAGGATTTGGCACAGCAGTTTGAATAACCCCGGATATTTCAGCACCTATGACTATTACGACGATGGAGCAGATGCCACACTCATCAAGGGCCTTGTCCCCGGTAACAATGCGCTGTGGGTATTCCGCGAGCCGTCCGACACCAACACCAATGTGTTCTACCACACTCCTGCGCTTGATGAGGACTATGGTAAGATATATCCCTCATCGCACTCAAGCGTATCCCTTGGGTGCGTAGGCAAGGCTATTAACTTCAATGACGATATCGTATTCTTTAGCCAGAAGGGTATGGAAGGCATAAGCGGAGATATCACCACAGAGCAGTTTGTAGCGCACAGAAGCACCGTGGTAGACAGGGCAATGGTTGCCAACAAGGAATACAGGGATATGATTCTCGCAGAGTGGGAAGGATATCTGCTTGTCATTATGCCTCATTTCGACAAAGAAGGTGCGAAGGTGGGAAGTGAGGTATACCTTGCCGATTCAAGAGCGATTTACACCAATGAGAACCACGTGGAATATGAGTGGTACTATTGGGAGCTTGACAAGGAAATCGTGTGCGCGACGGTGCATGAAGGAACTCTCTATGTTGGCACCGAGGACGGAGAAATCTGCTCTCTTACCGATACCCAAAAGCCCCTACACAGCTATTGGGTGACACCGAAGGACAAATTCAACACACCGCACAAGACAAAGACCACAAATAAGCGAGGGTGCGTGGTAGAGGCCACAGGGGATGTATCCGTGTATGCCAAGACAGAGGACACGGAATTTGAGTCTGTAGGTGACTATCAAGGGGTAGAAGACTATTTCGTGCCTCGCATTAAGCAGAAGAAATTCAAGGACCTTCAGCTTAAATTTGAATCCAACACAAGATTTAGCTTGGAAACGGCAACATTAGAGGTGGTTGTCGGCGGCTATATTAAAAGGTAGGTAGTGAGATATGGAAGAAGAAAAGAGAATCGCAGTAGACGTGAACGACCCCACGCTCACGCAGGTAAATGTAGACCGCAATAACGCGATTACAGAAGTAGATACGGCCTACAAGGGTATGATAGGCGGCGTTGACTCATTCGTACAACAGCAACAGGATGCTATCAAGGCAAGCGAAGCGGAACAGGCGGCGGCACAACAGGCACAGACCGACTTCACCATCCAAACCATAGAGCAGGATAAAAAGCAGGCAGAAGAAGACCACAAAAAGGAAGCATCTGCCGCCTATGTGGACTATCAGAAGCAGGTTAATCCGTATGGTGTGGAAGCCGAGCGCATGGCATCAAGCGGTATGTCAACCTCTGGCTATAACGAGAGTGCGCAAACGGCGAAGTACATCACCTACCAAAACCGAGTGGCGGTCTCTCGTGAGATGGTGGCAAAGGCAAAAATACAGTACGACAATATGATAACGCAGGCGAGATTGCAAAATAGCGTTGCCCTTGCTGAGATTGCAAGCAAATCGCTTGAGGCACAGTTGTCGGTTGCCTTTGAGGGCTTCCAGTACAAGAATTCTCTTATGGGTGAGCTCATAAGCCAAAAGAACACAATCAATCAGCGTTACGACTCTCTCTATCAAGCCGCATACGGCAATCTGCTTGAGGAGGAGAGACTCAACGAGGAAGCTCGTCAGTTTGAAGCAAGCCTTGCTCACGATACAAGTGAGAGACTTGCCGCCCAAGAGTGGAAGGCAGGCGAAGCCGAAAAGGATAGAACTTGGCAGGCTGGAGAGGCCGCTAAAGATAGAGAGTGGAAGGCAGGCGAAGCCGAAAAGGATAGAACACAAGACCAAGCTCAGTTTGACAGACTCTATCCAGAGTTCAAATTGGATGGCGAGGAAGACATCCAATCGGTTGATAAGCGTGTGGTACAACGATATTTCGGTGATATTAGTGACGATAAAATCGATGCGCTTGTCAAGATGGGCGTTATTGAAGAGGTTGTTACCGAGGGTGTGTTGAGCTTCAAGATTAAGGACTTCGAGGCTGCCGAAAGACTCAAGGGACACGTTGATACCATAGTAGCTACACTAAACAATGTCTCACTTCCTCTTTATTCAAGAACATGGACTATGGTTACGAATGGCGGCGCGAACTTGTTTGGTATAGACAGAAACGCAGAGGTGACAGATGGTGTGCATGCATACAAGTTGGTAGATCTAAGAGACCTTCTTATAAAAGAAGGTATGGACAAGGAAGAAGCAACAGACTATGTGATTAAGCTTCAAACGAAATTGGGCATCTAAAGAATAGGACAAACAAATTAAGCAGGAGGCATAATATGAGTAATTCTTATCTCGAATATAGGAAGAAAAGACTTAAGGAGAGAGAGAAGGAAACAGACGATTCCGCGCTTGGGTATTTAGCATATCGCAAAAAGAAAGCGCAGGAACAAGAGATTGCTCCTATTAGAACAACCGAGGATATCGGCCCTACGGACAGAAAGTGGTTTGAGAAGGGTGCTTTTGAGGATGGGTATCAGTTTGGTGATTTGTGGCGAACTGGCACAAGCTCGGTCAGAGACCTTGCCGCAAATGCTTACGCTGGTATCATTGGTATGGGGGAGAGCATAGTAGATGCAGGCGCCTATATCGCAGGTTTGTTTGGTGCAGATGGCTTTCAAGACAAGATGCAGGAATTCATCGAGAAGGACCTTTACGATGAGAAAGCTATAGCGCAAAGAGCTGCCTCAAACTTCATGTTTGGGGGCATAGGCCCATTGATTTCCGCACTTGATGCTCCGGGATACTTTGCTAAACGTGAAAACGGAGAACCATACAAAAATGTAACCAGCCGTATTCTTGACGGCATAGGCGTAAGCGAGGATAATTCCGTATTCGGTGATAAGACCGACTCCCTTGCACAATCCGCAGGTCAGCTTGGTTCTACGGTTGCGCTCCAAAGCATTGGTGTGCCGTGGTTCGTGACTACAGGCGTGACGACCTTCGGTAGCGGTGTTGACGAGGCGTTCAAGGAAGGTGCTACCTACGGAGGAGCAGGTGTCAGCGCGGCTATCAAGGCAGGGGGAGAACTTTTCACGGAGAAACTGTCGGGCGGTATCAAGTTTGGCGGCAAGACCCTTGGCGATAAGTTTTTGAAGCCTCTTGTCGATAAGATACCGAGCAAGGTAGTGAAGACACTTACAAAGCTAGGCTTGGATGCCGCAGGCGAAGGTTTTGAGGAAGTAGCATCGGATTTAATAGGCAAATTCGGTGAATCGCTTACATACCGTAAAGACGAGGAAATTGCTGAGCTCTTTATGTCTGAGGAAGCGTTTGACGGATATCTTGAAGCATTCCTCGGTAGCGCGGTGCTCAGTGGTGGTCTGAATGTCGGCAAGGCGGTAAGGTCTGTCCGCGATGACACCGACTATGAAACAGGCTTCACAGATAACGAGCAGAAGGTCATTGACAAGGAAATAGAGAAGCGTTCAGAGGGCAAGAAGCTGACAACGAAGCAGGCGGCCGAGCTCCAAGAAGAGGTTGAGAGCGACCTCCGCAGGGGGCGTATTGCCATCTCTGATATCGAGAGCTACCTCGGTGGTGATAAATACAAGGCTTACGTGGACGAGACCACCAAAACCGAGAACTTAAAGAAAGAACTTGACATGCTTCGCAATATGAAGAGTGGAGAGATGACCGATATCCAGCAGGAGAGGCTTGCCGAGCTCAAGAAAATGGACTTTTCCGACACCACGAAGGCAGATAGCCTTAAGGCAGAAATGAGCGCATTTGTGCGTGATACCATCAAGGCCGACAGAAGAGGGAAAGGCTCGTTCCTTTCGGAGAGCTATATCGAGCAGGTACGCAAGAAGGAGAAATTTTCCGTAGACCTTTCCAAAATTGACAAGAAGAAAGCCGACACCTATAGGCGCGCGATGGAAAGCGGCATTCTCAACGATAGCAACCGCACGCACGATTTCGTGGAGCTTGTTGCAAACCTTGAAGCCGAGAAGGGCGTGAAGATTGACTTTGCCAATAACCAACGCTTGAAGGAATCGGGCTTCTCGGTTGAGGGTGCTACCATCAACGGCGTTAAGACGGATGCAGGAATTATCTTGAATGTGGAATCTGCTAAGGCTTTGAACACCGTTCTCGGTCACGAGATTACCCACGTTCTTGAGGGTACGGAACTGTACGACACATTGCAGAAGACCATCCTGCAGTATGCAAAGGGCAAGGGTGATATCGAAGCGCGCAGAAGCGTGATTAAGGAGCTCTACAAGACCACGGATGCGAAGAAAATCGACCAAGAGCTTACCGCCGACCTTGTGGGTGAGTATCTGTTCAATGACGAGAAATTCATCCGCAGCTTGACCGCGCATCGCAATCTGTTTCAAAAGATATACGATGAAATCAAGTACCTTTGCAAGATTGCCACGGCAGGTTCTACCGAGGCGCGCGAGCTTGAGAAGCTGAGACGGACATTCGAGAAGGCTTTCCAAGCGAGCAAGGCAAATGTAAAAAGCACCACCAACGAGGGCGGTGCGGAGTATTCACTTTGCGAGTTTGCTGATGGCCAACGGTTTGTTGATGTGAGCATAGACCAAAATCAATTTAATGGGTTGAGCATTAAAGAACAGACCGACCTTGCAACAAAGATTATAAAAAGCCGATTCCAAGGGAAGATTATAGGACTTGAGAACAGGGTTTTTGTAAATGGCAAAACGGCAGACGAGTATACTCATCCTGCAAAGCATATAGACAGCGATATTTACGAAGCAAAAATGAGAGCATCAACGGAACTTGATAATCTTATGGATGCAGGATTCGGCTTTAGAAATGCAGAAGATGGTCAAAACGGACACACTCATTCAGATGTAACGAATGGATTCGATTATTTCGATGTAATATTCAAAGTTGGAAACGAATATTACCAG
>JAZSHY010000026.1:0-3277 GCA_045533505.1 Eubacteriales bacterium
GGGCCTACCTTCTTTTGCACCGTGTGAAGAAGGAGCAGGATGCGAATGCCGGAAAATGGATAGGCATCGGAGGGCACCTTGAGGAGGGCGAGACGGCGGAGGAATGCCTCCTGCGCGAGGTCTACGAGGAGACCGGGCTCACGCTCACGGAATATCGCCACGCCGGTGACGTTTCGTTTTACTGCGAGCCGTGGCCGCCCGAGGTAATGCACCTCTTTCACGCAACAGCCTTCCGCGGGAGCCTGTGCGAGGAATGCCGTGAGGGCGTTTTGCGCTGGGTGGACAAAGGGCAGATGGCCTCTCTCCCCATGTGGGAGGGAGACAAAATCTTCCTTAAGAGGCTGGAGGAGGGCGGAGAGCCCTTCACGCTCTCACTCTATTATGAGGGCGAGCGGTTGGTGGAGGCGCGCTTCGGCGACAAAACCGATTAAATTTACACGTCAAGCGGCTCCTGTTGCCTTGACTATTATTCCATTCTATGGTATACTGTTTTGTGTACCGTTTTACCCTTAAATCAGAAAGAGAGGAATGTAACAATGACAAAAGCGGCATTTGTAGGCTTCGGTGAAGTCAACACCCCCATTGACATTATCGTAAGAAAATGCGAGGAGGCAGAGGCCTCGCTGAAAAAGGAGGGGCTTGACCTTATCAGCGTGTATCCTGTCACGGACGACTATGAGGAAAAGGACATCAAGCGGGCAATCGCCGCCCTGGAGAACCAGAGCTTTGACGTGCTTGTGGTTTGCATTGCGGGGTGGATTCCTACCCACGCCGTCGTGAAGGTTACCGAGCATTTCCGCCACAAGCCCATGGTGCTTTGGGGGCTTTGCGGCTGGATAGAGGAGGGGCGTCTTGTCACCACCGCCGACCAGGCAGGCACCACGGCCATCCGCAAGACCTTCTATGACCTCGGCTATACCTTCAAGTATGTCTATGATATCATCGGTCTGCCCTCCAAGTCGCACACCGTGTATACCTATGCTGTTGCCGCCGCCGCGGCTGCCAAGCTCCGCCACGCAAGAGCCGGTATGGCGGGCTACCGCGACATGAACCTTTACGGCACTCAGGCAGACGGCCCCTCGCTCAAGAGAGAGATAGGCCCCGAAATCGAAACCTTTGAGATGCTTGAGATTGAGCAGAGATATCAGAAGCTCACCGAGGACGAGATTCAGGCGGTTGTGAAAAAATGCCTCGAAAGCTGGAATTTTGTGAAGCCCGCCAATCCCGAAAGCCTCAGAAAGGCCGCCGGCTACTATCTCGCCATCAAGGCCATCTGCGACGAGCGCGGCTACGACTCGATTTCGCTGAAGGACGTGGACGGCATGAAGAAGCTTCTCGGCTTCCCTCCCGCACCTATCCTTATGCTCCTCTCTGACGAGGCCAAGCTCTGCACCATTCCCGAAAACGATTCGCTCGGCAGCATTACCCAGCTTATGGTCAAGTATCTGACCGGCCAGTGTGCCTTCTATCTCGAATTCTATGAATTCTTTGAGGACAGAGTTCTGGCGGGTGTGCCCGACTACATTCCCATGGAGGTGGCAGACGGCGGTGTGACCGTTATGCCCGCTGCCTTCGGTGAGCTTTCGGAGGGAATTCTGAACGTCAGCCGTGTCAAGACGGGGCTCCTTACGATGTGCCGCCTCACCTGCGTGGACGGAAAGTACTACATGCACATGGTGACGGGCGAGGGCAAAACCCCGAGAAAATGGGAGGAGGCCGGCTGGACTCAGCCCGCGCCTCAGCTGCCAGGCCTTGAAATCTTCCTTGACGATGTGGAGGATTTCGCGCAGAACGTGATGTGCCAGCACTACATTATTTCCTACGGTGACAACACCGAGCTCATGGAAAACCTTTGCGATATTCTCGGCATTGAGATTATCTGAAGCAAGCTCCAAAAGAAAAGGTCCCGATAGCCTCGGGACCTTTTCTTTTTAGGTAATATCGTTCAGATACTTACGGGTGCGCACGAAAATCGTTTCGTTTTCGGTATTGATGCGCAGAATTTCCTCCTTCAGCTGCTCGGCACGGGCACGGCACTCCGCCCTTTCCGCCTCATCCTCGCTCCTGTAATACAGCATGCTGAGATACAGCCCCTGCGCATACAAATGCTCCTTGGCAAATTCCAGCTGGAGGAAGGAGGACGGCTCCCCCTTCGGGGTAAAGGTCTTGCGCACGAGGAAGCGCGCCGCGATGGCGTCCTGCATTGCAAGCTGCCATGAGCTGTCCGAGGGGAAGCTCGCGTTGACAAGATAGGAAAGAAGGTCAATGCGCGCCTTGTTGAAGGAGATATAGCCCTTCCACAGCATGTCGTCCTCGCTACTCTTCACGGCCTTGTCAAAGGCCAGCTGCGCCTGCTCCAAAAGAATGTTGATTTCGCTGCGCTCCTCCTCGGAATAGGGGTGCCGCGATATTTTTTTCATATTGGCGATGAGAAATTCTTCGTCGGCAAAGTCCACAATCTCGCGAATACGAGCCAGAGCCTTTTTGTGATACTCAAGCCCAAGGTAGTCGTAATAAATGGTTTTGGAAACACCGTTGACAAACATCCGCCCGCGAATGTTCAGCATTTCTCCGTCGGCATCCAGCTCTCTCCCCTCATGGGCCACCGACTGGTAATTGAGAATATTTTTAATCAGCTTGATATGCTCACGCAGGACATACTGGTTGCCGTTGCTGATGGCATTGAAATCACGGTAGCGCTTCTCAAGCCTGTCAATCACGCGCGTGACCGCCACGCGGTAATCCTCTCTTTTGGTGTCGATATAGGCAAACCAAAGAAGGTTGTCTAAGAAATACTGCAAAAAGTCGGTAAACAGCATGCATGTTTTGCTGTTGTGCCTGAAATTTTCTTCTATGTTGGCAAACAGCTTCTTTTGCAGCGCAAGCTGTGTCTTGCAATCCTCATAGTCCTTCACAAGGAGGATATACTCCGCGTTGTAGTTTTCGTTGCAGAGCACATTGCCCTCCATGGAAGAAAGGGCGTTCACCGAATCAATGGAAACATAGGTGACCACCGAAAAAACAAGCGCGACCACCGAGAGCAGGAAGGAAAGCATACCGATGACAAAGGTCGTCACCGTGTTCACATCGTCAAAAATCAGCGTGTCCGAATAGAGGATGAAGGTGAGATACACCAAAAAGGCCGCGACCAGCGTGAGGGCCGCACCCGATATCCAGTATTTGAGGTTCCGCTTCCATTTCATAAGCATCACTTCCTTAACTTTATGCTTTCTTTATTTTACACCAAACGAAAATCGGTGTCAAGTCCTGCGGACGG
>JAZSHY010000021.1:0-58517 GCA_045533505.1 Eubacteriales bacterium
GACCTCGCCCCCTTTGGATGGGTGTATGATGAGCAGGTTGGCTACGATGCCGAGCTTGGTGCCATCCGTGTGGACAGCGATGATGTCTTCTCCTACACGATGACGCTTGATGCCGATACGCTTGAGGTTCTCGCCGAAAACGGTATTACGGTTTCGTATACCACCGTGAAGGCTGTCGGCACCGGCACCGAGGATGTTGCCAACGAGGTAACGGCGCGCGGTGTGTACCGGACCGTTGCCGTTCTCACGGTTGACGGCAACAACTATGAGGCTACGGATAACGAGTATGAGGTTGAGCTCGATTGGGCCATCTGCCTGTCGGATGCCTCCTCCTGGACGCCTGTTGTGAAATAAGTCCGAAAAAAGCGTGTTCTCCTTACGGGGAACACGCTTTTTTTATTTTTCTGCAAGGCGCCCTTACCTTCCGTCGTGCGCCGACAGACAAAAGGCAGATACCGCAAAAGAAAAGGGCGGCCCCCTCGCGATTTGGGAAATCGCGGGGGACCGCCTTCGGCGGTTTAACCGCCGAGGGTTTTTAGGAAATTGCCGATGCGGCGGAGAGCTTCCTCCAGATGATGCATAGAATAGGCATACGATATGCGAGCGTAGCCCTCGCCCACCTCACCGAAGGCGGTACCGGGCACGATGGCGCAGCCATGCTCCCTGAGAAGCCTGTCGCAGAATTCCTCGCTCGTGAGTCCGTATTGCCCTATGTGTGGGTAGAGATAGAAGGCGCCCTCGGCAGGGAAGCATTCGAGCCCCAGCTCTTGGAGCCCCGCAAGCAGATAGGAACGGCGGCGGTCATATTCCTCGCGCATCATGGCGATGTCCTCGTCGCCGTTTTTCATAGCCTCAAGGGCAGCAAACTGACTTGCCGTCGGCGCGCACATAATGGCAAACTGGTGCAGCTTCAGCATAACGCTTGCCATTGGGGCGGGTGCTGCGATATAGCCGAGGCGCCAGCCCGTCATGGCATAAGCCTTTGAGAAGCCGCTTGCGACCACCGTCCTCTCCCACATGCCGGGGAGTGAGGCGATGGAGGTGTGGGATTTGCCGTAAGTAAGCTCGGCGTAAATTTCGTCCGAGAGCACAAGCACGTCTGTGCCGCGAAGCACCTCGGCAATGCCGGCAAGGTCCTCCTTATCGAGAATGGCGCCTGTCGGATTGTTCGGGAAGGGAAGCACGAGGAGCTTGGTGCGGGGGGTGATGGCAGCACGAAGCCGCTCGGGCGTCAGCTTGAAATTGTCCTCGGGCAGAGTTTCGAGGAGGACGGGAACGCCCCCTGCCATTCGCGTCAGCGGCTCGTAGCACACAAAGGAGGGCACGGGGATAATGACCTCATCCCCGGGGTTTATCATGGCGCGGAGGGCTATGTCGATGGCCTCGCTGCCTCCCACGGTAACCAGGATTTCGCTTTCGGGACGGTAAGAAAGCGAAAAACGGCGCTTAAGATACGACGCGATGGCCTGCCTCAGCTCGGTGGTGCCCGCGTTGCTTGTATAGTAGGTCCTGCCGCGCTCAAGGCTGTCAATCGCCGCCTCGCGGATATGCCACGGTGTCACAAAGTCAGGCTGGCCGACTGTCAGAGCCACCACATCGTCCATGGTCTGCAAAAGGTCAAAGAACTTGCGTATTCCCGATGGGCGAAGCCCCTGCGCCTGCTTTGAAAGAAGGGATTCGTAGGCTATCATAGAAGGTCGCCAAGCCTTTCGTCATCAGTGGGTGTCTTAAAGAGAACGTGGTTTTCCTTGTAGGTGTTCAGCACAAAGTGCGTTGCCGTGGAGATTACCATTTCGTGAGAGGAAAGCTTATCCCCCACAAAGAAGGCGACCTCCTTGAGGCTGTTGCCCTCGACAATCACAAGAAAATCATAGCCGCCCGACATCAGGTAAAGCGACTTGACCTCGGGATAATTGCGGATCTTTTGCGCCAGCTTATCGTAGGCATAGGCCCCCTTGTGATTGATCTTCACCTCAATCATCGCGCGGACCTTTTCCTCCCCTGCCAGCTCCCAGTCCACAAGGGTGCGGCGCCCGAGAATGACCCCCGATTTTTCCCATTCGGCAATCATTGCGCGAATATCTCCCTCGTCCTTCTGGCACATGCGCGCCAGCATCTCGGGGGTGAGGGTTGCATCGTTTTCCAGCAGCTTGAGAATTCGGTCCATATCAGTATCCTTCCCAAAAAAATTGTTATTAGTTTTATAAGTGTAGCATATTTTCCCTTGGTTGTCAAGGGTATGCGCGTGAGGGAGATTTGCTTTCCGCAAAGAGGAGAAGGGGCTTTTTCTCGGCCTCTGAGTATTTTTTGACAAAAGGGGTGGTAAATTTCCTTTTTTTATGTTACAATAGTAGCAATGACGGCAAAGGAGATCGTTATGAAACGTAAAGATTATATCTCTTGGGACGAGTATTTTATGGGAGTTGCCCTCCTTGCGTCTATGCGAAGCAAGGACCCGAATACGCAGGTCGGTGCTTGCATTGTAGATGCGGGCAACCGTATTGTTTCTACCGGCTATAACGGCTTTCCTCACGGCTGCTCGGATGACGAGTTCCCCTGGGAGCGTGAGGCCTGTGACCAGAACGATACCAAATATCCTTTCGTTGTGCATGCCGAGCTGAATGCTATCCTGAACGCGGGCGGGCGGCCTCTTGCCGATACCCGCATCTATGTGGCACTCTTCCCCTGCAACGAATGTGCCAAGGCGATCATCCAGGCGGGCATCCGTGAGGTCGTGTACCTTTCGGATAAATATGCCGCTACCCCCGGCACCGTAGCCTCCAAGCGCATGCTCCGCAGTGCCGGTGTCACTCTTCGCCCCCTGCATACCGAGCGTGAAAGCCTCACGCTGGTTCTCACCGAAAAATGAGGGCGGCAGTATTCGGCTCAGGCGCGTGGGGTACAGCACTCGCGCAGGTGCTTTGCGACAATAGCCATGACGTTACGCTGTACGGCCCCTGTGAGGCAGAAATATCGGACCTTCGCGGTGGCTACAATCGCCGCTATTTCGGAGATACCCCCATTACCCGTGCCATGACGCTCACCTCCTCCGTCCGTGAGCTTCACGGCCCTTACGACGTCATCGTCCTTGCGGTGCCGACGCGCGCCTTCCCCGATGTCTATGCGACGGTTGCCCCGCTTCTTACCGAGGACACGGTTGTGGTCAATGTGGCAAAGGGCTTTGAGCCCGGAACGGGAGACCGCCTCTCTGTGGCACTTGCGCGTGCGTTTTCGGGCTGCCGCTATCGCGGTATCGCTTCGCTTATCGGCCCGAGCCATGCTGAGGAGGTGGCCCGCCGTATGCTGACCTCGGTGACGGCGGTTTCGGATTCTCTCCCCTTGGCCCAGGAGGTGCAACAGTATTTTTCCAACGGATATTTTCGTGTGTACGCGGGCAATGACGTGGTGGGTGCCGAATACGGCGTTGCCATCAAGAATGTCATTGCGCTTGGCTCGGGCATGCTGGTCGGGCGCGGCTACGGCGACAATGCCAAGGCGGCCCTCATCACTCGCGGCCTTGCCGAAACCGTGCGCTACGGCGTGCAGAAGGGTGGCCGTCGCGAAACCTTTTTCGGTCTTGCGGGAGTGGGCGACCTCATCGTCACCTGCTTCAGCCCTCATTCGCGCAACTATCAGGCGGGCTTCCTTGTGGGTGAGGCCGACAGCATCGCTCCCCTTGCCGATTTGAATCTCACGGTGGAGGGTATCGAAAGCTGCCGCCAGGTATATGCCGATGCCCGTCTTGCGGGGATTGAAATGCCCATCGTTTCCGCAGTGCATTCAGTCCTTTTCGAGGGAGTGAAGCCGAGTGAGGCAATTCGCACGGTTATGAGCCGTCCTCTTCGTAACGAGTGATTTTTTTGGTTTTTGGAAAAACGAGAAAACAAGAGAAAACAAGAGAAAATAAGAGCATTTTTAAAAAAATGAAAAAATGCTCTTTTTCTTTTTCCAAAATGCTTGACAAGGGGAAAATCCTGTGCTATAATACCTACGCTTGTGAAAAAACGAATACCAAAACGGAGGAAACAAAATGTCCACATTCATGGCTAAAAAAGAAACCATTAGCCGCAAGTGGTATGTTATTGACGCCGCAGGAAAGCCTCTTGGCAAAACCGCCGCGGCTGCCGCTAACATTCTGCGCGGCAAGCACAGACCTGAGTTCACCCCCCATGTTGATTGCGGTGAGTATGTTATCATCGTCAATGCAGCGAAGGCTGTTCTCACCGGCAAGAAGCTTGACCAGAAGTTCTATTACCGTCACACCGGCTATATCGGCGGCCTCAAGAGTGTCAGCTATCGCAAGCTGATGGCTGAGAAGCCCGAGCTTGCCATGACCAAGGCGGTGAAGGGTATGCTTCCCCACAACAGCATCGGCGATAAGTCCATCACCCGTCTTAAGGTGTTTGCCGGTCCCACCCACAACCATGCTGCCCAGCAGCCCATCGCGGTTGACTAAGAACTGAGAAAGGAGAAAGACAATGTTTGAAAGTGCAAAGCCTTATTTCTATGGCACAGGCAGAAGAAAGAAATCTGTCGCCCGTGTTCGTCTTTATCCCGGTACCGGTGCTATCACCGTAAACGGCAAGACTGCCGATGAGTACTTCGGGCTCGAAACCCTGAAGCTCATCATCAACCAGCCCTTCGGCGCAACCGATACGGTTGGCAAGTTTGACATCGTTTGCACGGTGTCCGGCGGCGGTCTCTCCGGCCAGGCGGGTGCCATCCGCCACGGTCTTGCTCGTGCCCTCGTGGCTGCCGACGAGGCCTCCTACAAGAAGGTCCTCAAGGCCGCGGGCTTCCTGACGCGTGACCCTCGTATGAAGGAAAGAAAGAAGTACGGTCTCAAGGCCGCACGTCGTGCACCGCAGTTCTCGAAGAGATAATTTTGACCATTGGTCGAAACTTCCAAAAGCACTCTGCTTCGGCAGGGTGCTTTTTGTTATCTTTTGGATGAACTGGGGTGCAATGAATTGCCTGCGACATTTAATGGAAAGGGGAATTTAATTCATGACGGCTTGCCGTCAATTCATTCCCAAAGAATACAAAGCCGAGAGTCTCAAAACAATCGAGCACGAGTTGCTATAATCAAAAAGGGCGGTTCAACGATGCGTTGAGCCGTCTTTTGTTTATGATTTTGCAAATATTTATTAAAAAACTTGAAAAAAATCTGAATTTGTGGTACCATATATTATTAATTGTTGTGCACAAGGAGAAACGAGAGGTGGAACTGCTTGATTTTAGATATGAGTGCAAGAATGCTCTCGATTTTTGTAAGGAAATTCCCTCTGGTTCCGTAAAGCTGATCATTACTTCGCCACCTTATAATATTGGTAAGGCGTATGAAACGAAAACAAGCATCGAGGAATACATAAACAATATTGAGCCTATGCTTGCAGAGTTTGCTCGCATACTAACCGATGATGGTAGTATCTGCTGGCAAACAGGTAACTTTGTTGACAGTGGTGAAATTTATCCGCTGGATATTTATTTTTATCCTTATTTTAAGAAATTAGGACTTCATCTCCGCAATCGAATTATCTGGCATTTTGGTCACGGATTGCATTGTTCTAAACGTTTTAGTGGTCGTTATGAAACAATTCTTTGGTTTAGTAAAAGTGATAGCTACACATTCAATTTAGATGATGTAAGAATTCCTTCAAAGTACCCGGGAAAAAAGCACTTTAAGGGCGATAAAAAGGGGCAGTTTAGTGGCAATCCTAAAGGAAAAAATCCTGAAGATGTGTGGGAAATGACTTTAGAGCGTTTAGTGGATGATTGGGACGCTCTTGTTTGGGAAATTCCAAATGTCAAGAATAATCATCCTGAAAAAGCAAACCATCCTTGTCAATTCCCGGTTGAATTGGTAGAGAGATGTGTTCTTGCTTTGACAAATCCTAACGATGTTGTTTATGATCCGTTTTCCGGAGTGGGATCGTCATTGATTGCTGCGTTAAAGAATAACCGCCGTGCTTACGGAACTGAATGGGAGCAGAAATATATAGACATTGGTTTAGAGCGTATTGAAAAACTAAAGAACGATACACTGATTACCCGCCCGATATATCAAAAAATATGGAAACCGAGTGCAACGGATAAAATTGCTCAAAGACCATCTGAATGGGAGGATAAAGATGAAAATAGCTAATATTTATAGCCATCTCAATGGGTACGAGCATATGATGGTTCACCATAAGGATTTGTGGGACGAGATAGTATCTGCCATTTCCAGCATTGATGCCAATAACTTTACTAAGACAAGTAAAGCTAAGCCCTCAATGGGAAAAACATTATATGATCAGAAAGCATTAAACAAGCAATTTGAAAGTATCTTATTCCCCAAGGAATGGAAATCTGTCACTACGCAGTATTATGTTACAGGAGATATTTCAACAGCGAGAGAAATTGCAAGTATTCGCGACAAGGAAGAACAGAAAAAGATTATTGAAAGTAACGGCTTTGTTGCGTTCAGAACAAATAACCAAGTTGATTTTGTAAAAGATCGTGTTGCAGTTGAAGTTCAATTTGGCAAGTATTTTAGCGTGGCGTATGACCTACATGTAAAGCACACATTTTTCTTCTTGCGTAATGATATTGATGTTGGGATCGAAATTGTTCCAACAAGAGCGATGTGCTTGAAGATGGACATAGGCGTTGCTTGGTATGAAAATGAATTAGCAAATGTAATTCGTGAAGGCCGTTCCAATCCTACTGTTCCTATTGTGATGATTGGAATTGAGCCTGAGGAAATCAAGATATAAAAGCTAAAGCTTGGTGCAAATTTGGTGCAACACTTTATCGGGCGATACTCACAATGTTTACGATATTGCACGATATTTCACACTATTTACGATATCAAACAGCATTCTTAAAACTCCAAGAGATAATTGCCCGTTAGGGATTATTTCGATACGCAAAAAGCACTCTGCTTCGGCAGGGTGCTTTTCGTTTCTATAGGGCAGGACTCGCTTCCTCCTTCTCCAAGAATTCCTATGTGTAGTCGGTGCGCGACGGCTCACAATAAGAGAAAAAGGAGGGAATACGTATGGCCGTAATTCTTTTGCTCAGCATTTTGTTTTCATCTGTTTTTACAGCACTTCCCGTAAGCGGGACGGGTGCTTCCTTTTATATAAAGCGCAACCCCGACCACCGTCAGCCGTCGCTTGAGCCGGGCTTTGCCTATATGACACAGTACGATGCGTATTATGTGGACCGCGCGCACAACGAGGAGAATGCCGACAAGGTTCTGTACCTCACCTTTGACGCGGGCTACGAAAACGGGAATGTGGAAAAAATCCTGGATACGCTTCACGCAGAGGAGGTTCCTGCCGCCTTCTTTATTCTTGACCACATGATACTTTCTTATGAGGGGCTTGTGCGCCGCATGGCCGACGAGGGACACCTTGTGTGCAACCATACCCTGAAGCATCGTGATATGTCCAAAATCACCGATAAGGCAAGCTTTGCGCGCGAGCTCACGGTGCTTGAGGACCTTTATCGGGAAAGAATCGGCGGTGAAATGGCGCGCTTCTACCGCCCACCCGAGGGGAGATTTTCGGAAGAAAATTTGAAAATGGCACAGGAAATGGGCTATAAGACGGTTTTTTGGAGTATAGCCTACGCCGATTGGGATAACAACAATCAGCCGAGCCGCGACTATGCAATGAAAAAGCTTCTTGACAATACGCACAACGGCGCGGTGATTCTCCTGCATCCCACATCGGCCACCAATGCCGAAATTCTCGGCGATCTTGTGCGCGAGTGGAAGCGGCAGGGCTACCGCTTCGGTACACTGTATGAGCTGTGCGGCGCAAATGGGTAAGCACCTGTCCCGTGCTGTCCTTGCCGTCCTAGCCTTCTTTCTTCTGTCGATGCCGTCCCTGGCCTCGGAGGAGAGCCATGAGGTCTATACGCGGATTGCCACCAATGAGAAGGTGGTGGCACTCACCTTTGATGACGGCCCCCACCCGAGGTACACCCCCATGATACTTGATATTCTGGCGGAGTACGATGCTAAGGCCACCTTTTTTGTGATTGGCAGGAATGTGGAGCTTTACGGCGAGCATGTGCGCCGTGCCGTGAGGGAGGGGCACGAAATCGGCAACCACACCTACGGGCATGTTTCTCCTTCGCTCCTTTCCCGTTCTCAGCTTGAGGACGAAATTCTCAGGAACGAGGGGCTGATTGAGGAGGTGGTGGGCGAGCCGCCCGAGCTGTTCCGCCCTCCCGAGGGGTATCTCAGCGCGGCGGTGCGCCAGGTGGCAAAAAGGGACGCCCTCCCCATTATTCTTTGGAATGTGGACACGCGTGACTGGGCGGGTGTTGCCCCCGATGAGATTGCGAGGAACGTGATGCGAAACACCGAGGGCGGCTCCATTATTCTTTTTCACGACTATATCGCCAAGGACAGCCCAACGCCAAGGGCATTAAAAAAAATCCTGCCGCAGCTGCGTGCGGCAGGATATCGGTTTCTTACGGTTTCCGAGCTTCTTTCCTATGCGACACCCGCGGCGGATGCCGAATGAAGGGATTTACTCCGCCTCCTCGGGGGCAATCATAATCTCCTGAATTTTAAACCATGCCGCAAAATCTCCCATAAAGGAGCCTGCCGCAAAGAGCAGAACCATGGGAATGGCAAGCCCAAGGGGAAGGAGAGCACCGCCAAGCCCCATAATAAGCACGAAGCTGAGAAGGCAAAGCAGCAGGAAGCCGATGAGGGCAAGCAGATTGCGCTTGAAGCCGATAAGGGAAAAAAGCAGAGAATTCTTGAGAATCTTGAAAAGACTAAGGTCAAAGGTAATGATTTGCAGGTAGATGTAGGGGCGCATGAAGAAATAGAGAACGGCAATCAAAAGATTGGTAAAGAACAGCATGCTGCCGAGGAAGCTTCCGCCCGATTCGAGAAGCGTGATGAGGTTGAGGGGCAAAAGACAAAGCACAAAAAGGTCGAGAAGGCCGATGAAGAAGGCCTGCTTTGCGTTGCGCTTTACGGCATACCTGAAATCGCTCAGCATAAAGGTTGGCTCTCCGCGAATCATAGACCGCAGGATATAGGTAGTACCCACCTTAGTGAAGCCGAAGGTGAAAAAGGTGAGGGCGGAAAGCGCGAGAAAAATATAAGACGTGGTTGTCATGGCGGTGTTGGCAATCTGAGGGCCGAGTGCCCCGAAGGCCGCCATGGTGGCAGGGTCACGTGTGCCGTCAAGAAGCATCATGGACCAAAGGTCGGCAAAATAGCCCGAAACGGGGGTCATATAGGAAATCTTAAAAAGCCCGGAAAGGGCAAGAAGGGCAAACAGCATGGGGAAATTCCCGATAACCGTCAGCAGATTGACCGAAAGAAGCTTCGTAAAGTTTCGTCTGAAGCTGCGGAAAAAGCCCGAAAGGTCGGGCGTGATTTTGGCATCCTCCTTGGAAACGCCGCGCCCCTCCCTTTGCGAATCAAATAAACGGAACCGCCGTTTCTTCGGGGCATCGTCCTCCTCCCCGGGCAAAAGGGGCGAGGGAGTGTAGCTTGACATAGTACCACCTCCGGTTGTGTTGTCTATCAGTATACCACAAGCGGAGGAAAAAAGCAATAAAAGGCGGGAGTTTTTACAGAATATCCAAAAATTCATTCGGCATTTTCCTTTTCGCTTTCTCATATATTGGGATAAAGTATAAAAGAAAAAAGGAGCTGCCCCATGAAAAAATCCCTGTCTTTCGTTTTGCTTGTCAGCCTTCTTCTGGCTTTCGGTATCGGAGCCCCTCGGGCTGCCGTGGCCGCAGAGACCGCCGCTGATGCCCTTTCTCAGAATGCTAAGTCCTGTGTCCTTATGGATGCCACAACGGGTGAAATTCTGTTTGCGAAGAACGAGGACCTTGCTCTGCCGCCCGCGTCTGTCACCAAGATTATGACGCTTCTTCTTGTGATGGAAGCGTGGGACAGCGGTAAGGTTTCGGGGAGTGATTCCGTCACCGTAAGCCGCGAAGCGGCAGCCATGGGAGGCTCGCAGGTATTTCTTGAGGAGGGCGAATGCCTGACGCTTGAGGAGCTTTTGAAATGCGTGGTGATTGCCAGTGCCAACGATGCCGCCTACGCCCTTGCCGAGTATATCGCGGGCAGTGAGCAGGCCTTTGTGGCCCGTATGAACGAGAGGGCCGCTGAGCTCGGTATGAAGAACACCTTCTTCGAAACCTGTACGGGCTTGGACGATACGGCGGAAAAGCATCTGATAAGTGCGAAGGATATCGCCATCATGTCGCGCGAGCTTATCGGACACGAGAAAATTCTGTCCTATACCACCATCTGGCAGGATACCATCCGTGACGGTGCCTTCACACTGACGAACACCAACCGTCTTGTGCGCTTTTACCCGGGCGCCACAGGCTTGAAAACCGGCTCCACCTCCAAGGCGCTTTTCTGCATCAGTGCCACGGCCAAGCGAAACGGTATGCACCTGATTGCGGTGGTGATGGGAGCCCCCACGCGCGATGTTAGGAATGCTGAGGCTAAGAGGCTTCTTGACTACGGCTTTGCCGAATACGCGCTTTGTCAAAAGGAGGGGGAGGAGCTCCCCCCGCTTACGGTAACGGGAGGGAGTGCCGAGAGTGTCGCGGTTCGGCTGAATGATTTTTCGGCACTTCTCAAAAAGGGGCAGGAAAAGAAGGTCGAGGTGCGCCTTGTGCTCCCCCGTTCGGTGGCGGCGCCGATTGCTGTCGGGGACTGCGTGGGCTATGCCGAATACAGTGTGGACGGCACCGTCATCGGTAAGGCGGATGTCCTCGCCACCGAGGAGGTGGCAAGCATTTCCTTCTTAGATATTCTTCTCCGTCTCCTTTGCGGAATGATAGGTGCTTTTGAAAGGTGAGGAAAGTTTTTGGGAGAAAGCCTTGCATAAAATGCGTCACAAGTATATAATAGAGAAAAGCCAAGGGGAAACCCACGGAGGAAAAGAGGTAGCTATGGTACTTCAACTGAACGAAAAATTTTTAGAGGGCTTTGTCTCTGCCAAGGAGCTTTCTTCCATGCGGGACGAGGCGCTTTCTGCCCTTGACCTTGTCAAAAGCAGGAGTGGCGAGGGCTCGGATTTTCTGGGCTGGGCCGACCTTCCCATCGAATACGACAGGGAGGAGTTCGCGCGCATCCAAGCGGCAGCCGCCCGCATTCGGAGCACATGTGACGTGCTTATCGTGCTTGGCATCGGCGGCTCCTATCTCGGGGCGCGTGCCGTGATTGAGTTTGTCACCTCGCCGCTTTATAACAGTCTTAAAAAGGAGACACCCGACATCTATTTTTCGGGTAACAGCATATCGTCCACGGCTCTTGCTGAGCTTTTGTCGCTTGTGGAGGGGAAGGATATCTGCCTGAATGTTATCAGCAAATCGGGCACCACGACAGAAACGGCGGTTGCCTTCCGCATCTTCCGCGACCTGCTTTACAGGAAGTATGGCGAGGAGGGGGCGCGTCAGCGCATCTTTGTGACGACGGACCGTGCTCGCGGTACCCTCAAGCAGTTTGCGGACGGCTGCGGCTTTGAGACCTTTGTGATTCCCGACGATGTCGGCGGGCGGTATTCGGTGCTTACGGCGGTGGGGCTTCTCCCCGTGGCCGCGGCGGGCATTGATATCGAGGCGCTGATGCGCGGCGCTGCCGACGCGCGCCGTGACTGCCTCTGCCCCGATATCGAAAAGAATATTGCGCTTCGCTATGCTTCATTTCGCCAGCTTCTGTACCGCAAGGGGAAGAAGGTGGAAGTTCTCGTAGGCTATGAGCCGTATCTTCTGCTTTTCAATGAGTGGTGGAAGCAGCTCTTCGGCGAAAGCGAGGGGAAGGACGGCATAGGTCTTCTTCCCGATTCTGTGATTTTCTCCACCGACCTGCATTCGCTTGGCCAGTATATCCAGGAGGGCGAGCGCATTCTCTTTGAAACCGTGCTTTGGGTGAAGGACAGCGGGCAGGAGGTGACAATTCCCGAGGACGAGGCCAACATCGACGGACTAAACTTCCTTTCGGGCAAGAGTCTCAGCTATGTCAACCGGCATGCAATGCTCGGTACACTGCTTGCCCATCATGACGGCGCGGTTCCCAACATAGTGCTGGAGCTTTCGGACCGCAGTGCGTATTCGCTCGGATATCTGATTTATTTCTTTGAGATTTCCTGCGCGATATCCGGCTATCTTTCGGGCGTCAACCCCTTTAACCAGCCGGGGGTGGAAGCCTACAAGAAAAATATGTTTGCCCTGCTCGGCAAGCCGGGCTACGAGAAGGAGCGAGAGATGCTCGCGGGCCGCTTGGATTTTTCACCGTTTTCTTGAAAAATGTATTGCAATTTCCAAAGAAATAGTGTATGATAAAGACAGGAACAGTGAGTTCCAATAATCCTCAGGAGGAAGTTGTATATGGTTAAACTGATTGTTGGCAAGAAGGGTACCGGCAAAACGAAGATGCTGATTGAGCAGGTGAACGCTGCGTGCGGTGCATCGAAAGGCTCGGTGGTTTGCATCGAAAAAGGGCTTACCCTGGATAAGAATATTACGCACAAGGCCCGCCTTGTGGATACCGATTCCTACAAAGTGGATAACGCTGCCGCTCTTTACGGCTTTGTCGCGGGTATTGCGGCCAGCAATTACGATATTACCCATATTTTCCTGGATTCCACCCTCCGTATCTGCGGCGATGCCAAGGCAATGGAGGAATTCCTTTTGAAGATTGCCGCCTTGGTCGTAGAGATTGATTTTACCGCCACCGTTTCTATGGCACAGGAAGAGCTTCCTGAGTCCTTGAAGCCGTACATCGCGTAAAAAGCAATATAAAAAGCACCATCAGCCGATGGTGCTTTTTTGCTTATTCAGTTGAGGACAAGCTGCTCGCGCAGGTCATAGGTGCTCATTCCGATATAGGTTTTTCCTCGGTTCAGGACAAGGAGTCCTCCGTCCTCATCGGTGAAGCGCAGGGAGGAGGTTATCGGGTCGCGCCGCCAAAAGATGGGAATAACGCCCCCCCTTGTGAGATAATAGCCGTATCCGCCCTCCTCGGTGTCCAGCACAAGCTCCACACCGTCCTTGGTGATGCGGCGTGTGGCGTTATGGTAGAGGATGAGAAGATTTTGGAAGCATGGTAACGTATCCCCGCCCTGCAGAAGGGCCGCGCCCGTCCTCATCGTATAGCATTGCCTCGCGGCATCGTAAGAGAAGGTGGTGGCAATGCCGTCGGCAAAGGGAAGGGAGACGTAGGAGGAGGGGGTTTTGGGGGTGAAGCTCTCACCGACCTCGCAAAAGCGGAAGGGGAGCAGGATTTTACCGCCTGCCACCTCGGTGTCGTACCCCGCCTCCTGCGTGCGCTCGATAAGGATACGCTCCTCCCCGATGGCACCGCACTCCGAAAGGTCAAGGGTGTCGTAGAGAAAGTCGGTGGCGGCATGGCCGTTGTCAGAGGTACCGTTGTACACCGAAATGGCGTAAAAATCATGTGACAGTGCGGCAAGATAAGGCCTTGTCGAGGCCACCGATAGGCTCGGGAGCTGTGAGGCAAGCGAGGTGCCGATGAGTGAAAGTCGGGTGGCCCTTCCTTCGGTTGGGGCTTCAACCACCACATCGGCCAGGGAGAGAATACCCCCCGAGGCTTGCCTTACGCAAAAGGCAAAGGGGCGCTTCACAGCCTCCGCCTCGGTACAGGGGAGCCCCGAGAGGGGATGATAAAAGAGAGGCGTGGGTGGCTCCTCGGTGGGAGGAGGCTCTGTGACGGGCGGCTCCTCGGGCAAAGAAGAGGACGGCACAGTTGTGGTTACCACAGCGGTGGTCCCAGGTGCCGTCCCCACATTCGGGTTCTGAACGTTGCCTGTTCCTTCCCCGTGCGGTCCTCCCACAAGCGACTGTGGCTCACACGCGGAAAGAAGCGTGACGAGCGCGAGTGCAAGGAGAGAAAGGCTGAAGAGAAGGGTAGGCGAGTGCGCGGGCTTTTTCTTCACAATTGTTACCTCCTCGGTCTTTTTGACCGACAATTGAAAAGGAAAAAGAGAATTATTTTGTTGCTCTTTCGAGCCAGGCAGTACCAAGGTCAAGGGCCTCGTACAGTCCTTTGACCACCTTTTGCTTAATCGGCTTGTTATCGGCGGTGGTAATCACCTGAACCATAACATTTTCCGGTATTTTGGTATGTAGGGTAGGTTCTTCGGCCCACGACATAATCATGAGGAAGAGATAGGCTCCCTCCGACATATCGCCGTAATACAGTTCGTTACCCTGGCGGACAAGGGGCTTGCCCTTGTACTCAAGATAGGTTCCTTGAATTCCGATGGCTTCCATGAAAACTCCTTTCACAAATTGAAAATGACTGCCTGTCCTTTTCACCGATTATCCTATCACAGCTTCCAGATTTTGTCAATTCGTTCGACAAAAGTAGACGGTAGAAACAAATCGGGGAAATTCGCTATTCTTTGCAGTAAGGCGAGGCGAGGACCGACGCGTTCCCGACTGTCGGCTTCGGCATGGCAAGAGGGTAGAGTAAATCAGCCCTTTGCGAAAGTGCCGCCTGCCGCCCGGCTTCTCCCTCAAGCTGTTTGGCATCGGCAGGCTTGGTGAGAAGCGAGAGGGAGGTGCGCCCCGATAGGGCGCGAAGCAGGGTGCGGCCCCGCTGTCCTATGCCCAGAATCTGTGAGTAGGCAGGTGGCGTCCGCAAATCGGCTGAGGTAATGCCGAAGAAGCGGTGCCACATGGCACGCAAAAGATGGGCATCGGAATAGCGTTTGGTAGAGACAAGCGATTGTAACGTTTCAAAAGTATCCGCCATGCACGCGGCACGATGGAAGCGATGCCCAAGGGCATCGCCTGCGGCGGGGGCGGTTGTTCTGAAATACGACAGCAAGAGTGGCCCCATGCGGGAAAGAGAGGCAGGGGCGTGACCGAGACGGCAGGCCTCGGCAATCGGTGCGGCGGCACCCTCGGGTATCGCTTCGTAGGCGGCGGGGTCCCCCTTTTCAAGGGCCGCCCTTACGGCGGAGCCCGAAACGCCGCTTGCCAAGCTTTTGTCATGATAGGAGCCGTGGCGCTTGGCGGTGAACACGGCAAGCGGGTGCTCTAAGGCGTTGTTGGCGCGCAGGTATTCAATGCCAAGGACATTGTTGGGGGCCGAGAGGCACGCGGCGTCCTCCTCCGAAAAAAGCTTTCCGTACAGCTCCTGCGTCAGTCGGGGGTGCCCTTTTTCGGGCGAGGACCTCACGCCCTCGTCGAAGGCACGGCAAAAGGTCTCGGAGGAAAGGGCGGTGGCCATGCGCGAGAGGGTTGCAATATCACCGCATTCGCTGCCGAAGGCAAGAGCGTCAAGACCGAGAGCCGAGGCAAGACGCACGCCTGCCGTGGCATAAAATTCCGCGCTTGATACGGTGTAAGGGAAGGGAATTTCAAGCACGAGGTCAACTCCGCCCTCCACGGCAGCCTTGGCACGGGTGAACTTTTCGGCTATGGCAACCTCACCCCGTTGGGTATAATTTCCGCTCATTAGGGCAACGATACAGGTGTCCTCCCCAAAGGCTTCACGAACAGCATCGAGGCAGACGGCGTGGCCTCTGTGAAACGGATTGAATTCGCTTACCAGCGCGACAGCCTTCATAAGAGCCTCCCTTCGCCAAGAAAAACACAATAAGTATATCATACCATAAGAAAAAAGTCAAGAGCATGCGCCCGCCCCATTACCCCGTTGCGGCCATCCCGCCCCTCTTGCCACATCCGGCGCGCCCCCGCTCCGTGTCCGGCACCTCCCCCTGTTGTGGTCGCTTCGGAAAATTCCCCTTGTATGACAAGCTTTCTTGACAACGGAAATTTTGTGTAGTATAATAAGAATATTAGAAATATTTGGGGGAGGATGCGCGCCATGATAACGGTTGGGCTTTGCGGCGGAATCGGTGCGGGCAAGTCAGTGGCAGAGGCCGCCTTTGTCGCCTCGGGCATTCCCACGGTGGATGCTGACTGCATCTATCACGAAATGATTGCCTCTCCCTCGCCTCTCACGGCGCTTCTTGCCGAGCGCTTCGGCAGCCGCATTCTGGCAAGCGACGGCGGTGTGAACCGCGCGTCCCTTGCTGAGCTTGTTTTTACGGGTGCCGATGCCGAGGGGCTGCGTGCCGAGCTTAACCGCATCACCCACAGTGCGGTGCTTGCCGAATGTCGGCGCTGGCTTGACGAAAGGCGCAAGGAGGGTGCCGCTGCCGCGATTGTGAGTGCTCCCCTGCTTTTTGAATCGGGCTTTGCCGCCGAATGTGACATCAGGATAGCCGTGCTGGCTCCCGAGGAGGCAAGGCTTGCGCGCATTATGGCGCGTGACGGTTCATCGCGCGCTGCGGCTGAGCGCCGCATGGCCGCCCAGCATGACGATGCGTTTTTGCTTGCAAACACCGAGTATCAGTTAAGAAACGACGGTACGGTTTCCGACCTTGAGGACAGGGTTCGTGACCTTTCCCGAATTATTTTGAAAATTGCGGAGGAAAAGAAGCATGGCTGACAAAAAGGAATACGAGGCACTTCTGGCCTCAAGAAAGAGCATTTACGAAACGGCGGATGCTGAGAGAATGGAGCGCATTTTCTCGTATGCCGAGGAATACAAGCAATTTCTCAATACCGCGAAAACCGAGCGCGAGGCCACGGCGGAGGCCGTCAGAATGGCCATCGCGCATGGGTATACCCCGTATCGCTTCGGTGACACGCTGAAGCCGGGGGATAAGCGCTATTTTGAAAACAAGGGGAAGGGCATTTACCTTTTCCGCATCGGTAAGAAGCCGCTTGCCGAAGCAGGCTTCCGTATTCTTGCCGCGCATGTCGATTCGCCGAGAATTGACCTGAAGCAGAATCCGCTGTATGAGGACAGCGGCATGAGCTTTTTCAAAACCCATTATTACGGCGGAATCAAGAAATACCAATGGATGGCTCTGCCCCTTGCTCTGCACGGGGTGGTGGTCCGTCGTGACGGAGAAACGGTGAACGTGAAAATCGGCGAGGAGCCGAGCGAGCCCGTTTTCTATATCAACGACCTTCTTCCTCACCTCGGTCAGGAGCAGGCCAAGCAGCCGCTTGGCAGTGCCATATCGGGTGAGAGCCTCAACCTTCTTGTGGGCGGTATCCCCGTGAAGGGAGGGAAGGAGGGCGAGGCCATCAAGGCCAAGGTCCTTCTCCTTCTTAACGAGAAATACGGCATTGTCGAGGAGGATTTCCTGAGCGCCGAGCTTTCGGCAGTCCCTGCCGACCCGGCACGCGATGTTGGCTTTGACCGCGCCTTCATCTCGGCCTACGGTCATGATGACCGCTGCTGTGCTTACCCCGCCCTCACCGCGCTCCTCGGGCTTCGCGACGAGGACGAAACTGTGTTTGTCATTCTTGCCGACAAGGAGGAAATCGGCAGCAACGGTAACACGGGCATGCGCTGCCGCCTGTTTTCCGACCTTCTGGATGCGGTGTCTCTTGCTCTCGGTGCCAACCCCGCAGCCGTGCGCCACGCCTCGCGCTGCCTCTCTGCCGATGTCAACGCGGCGTATGACCCCAATTTCCCCGAGGTGTATGAAAAGCGCAACAGCGCGCTCATCTCGCACGGCCCGGCTATGAGCAAGTTTACGGGCTCAAGAGGCAAATCGGGCTCGAATGATGCCTCTGCCGAGTATGTCGGCTTTGTGCGCCGCCTCTTTGCCGAGGCCAATGTCACCTGGCAGGCCGCCGAGCTTGGCAAGGTGGATATTGGCGGCGGCGGTACGGTTGCCATGTTTATCGCAGAACAGAATATAGATACGGTGGACCTCGGTCTTCCCGTTCTTTCCATGCACGCACCCTATGAGGTGATTTCCAAGGCCGACCTCTACGCGCTTCACGAGGCCTTCTCGGCATTCTGCCGCCCGTGATGCTCCCCGATTTTTCTGAGCTGTCACGCCGTTACGATGAGCTTGAGGCACGGCTTTCCGACCCCGAGGTGTTTTCGGACACTGCCCTTTACCGCGAGCTTCTTAAGGAGCACCACAGGCTCACCCCTCTGCTCTCGCAGTACCGTCTTGTTTGCGACACCGAGGAGGAGCTGAAGAGAACCGAGGAGCTCCTCTCTGACTCTTTTGCCGATGAGGAGCTTTGCTTGCTCGCCGCGGAGGAGGCCAAGCTTTTGCGGGGGCGTCTTGACGAGGCGCGGAGTGCCCTGCACCTGCTTCTTTTGCCCCGTGACGCGTGCGATGACCGCAATGTAATTATAGAAATCCGCGCAGGTGCGGGCGGCGAGGAGGCGGCGCTTTTTGCCGCCGACCTTTACCGTATGTATCGCATGTATGCCGACAGCCTCGGGCTCTCTCTCTCGCTCATAGGGGTGAACGAGACCGAGCTTCACGGCTTCCGCGAGATTACCTTTTGCGTAAAGGGCGAGGGGAGCTACGCGCACTTCAAGTTTGAAAGCGGCGTGCACCGCGTGCAGCGCGTCCCCGCCACCGAAGCGCAGGGGCGCATACAAACCTCTACCGTGACTGTTGCGGTTCTGCCCGAGGCTGAGGAGGTGGAGGTTGCTATCTCGCCCTCAGACCTTATGATAGAGACGGTAAAAAGCAGCGGCGCCGGCGGTCAGCATATCAACAAGACCGAATCGGCTGTGCGCATTCAGCATATTCCAACGGGAATTGTGGTCTTTTGCCAGACAGAGCGCAGTCAGCTCCAGAACAGAGAAACGGCCCTTCGCATGCTCCGCACCAAGCTTTACGACATCAAGCGGAGCGAGGCGGATGCCGAGCGTGCCGCGGACCGAAAAAGTCAGGTCGGCACGGGTGACCGAAGCGAAAAAATCCGCACATACAACTATCCGCAGGGGCGGATTACCGACCATCGCATCGGGCTTTCGCTCTACTCTCTTGACTCCTTTATGAACGGGAATATTGGTTCGATGGTCGATGCCCTCCGCGAGGCCGACACCGCTGAAAAAATGAAGAAGCAGACATTATGAAAACCGAGTACATCAGAGTATCGGCTCTCCTTACCGAGGCCGACCAAGCAGAAATCGAAAGGGCAGCAGCCGTGCTTAGGCGCGGCGGCCTTGTGGTGTTTCCCACCGAGACGGTGTACGGCCTCGGGGGGGACGGCACCGCCCCCGAGGCAGCGGCGCGTATTTATGCCGCCAAGGGGCGCCCTGCCGACAATCCCCTGATTCTTCATATCGCCTCTCCCGAGGAGGCCGAGGGCTATGCCGTGACCTCGCAGCTTTACTACCGCCTTTCCGAGGCCTTTATGCCGGGCCCCCTTACGGTGATACTTCCCGCAAGGAAAAGCGTTCCGCGCACGGTGACGGCAGGGCTTGACACGGTGGCGCTGCGTTGCCCCGCCCACCCCGTGGCACACGCCCTCTGCAGGGCGGCAGGCGTGCCGATTGCGGCCCCCTCCGCCAACCTTTCGGGCAGTCCCTCGCCCACCACGGCACGCCATGTGCTTGAGGATATGGACGGACGGGTGGACATGATTCTTGACGGCGGCGAATCGGAGATAGGCCTTGAATCCACCATTGTGAAGATAGAGGAGGACTCCTCGCTTTCTCTTTTGCGCCCCGGTGCCGTTACGCCCGAGGAGCTGGAGGCCGTCGCGGGGCGCGTCCGTATTGCCGACGCTGTCCTGAGAAGCCTTAAGGAGGGAGAGAGGGTGCTGTCTCCCGGTATGAAATACAGGCATTACGCTCCGAAAACCCCCTTCTATCTTCTTGAGGGAGAGGGAGAGCCCCTCCTTTCTTATCTTTCCTCGCTCCCGAAGAAGACGGCGGTGTTCACCTATCTTGAGGATAGGGAGGCCTTCTCCGCCGTGACGGAGGCCACGCTTGTTCCCATCGGCTCACGCCGTGAGCCCGTTGTTCTCGCCCACAACCTTTTCTGCCTTTTGCGGGATTTGGACAAGGAGGGCTATCTCGCGCTCTATGCGCCCGTGCCTCCTGCCGAGGGGCTGGGGCTTGCCCTTTACAACCGCATGATACGCGCGGCATCTCATCATATAATCACAGTATGAACGGAGAGTTCTATGGCTAAAAAGAAAAATCAGGTAAGCGAGTACCCCGTAGAGGAAGCGGAAATTACCTATCAGCCCATTACCGAGACCATCGAAAAGAACTACATGCCGTACGTTATGACGGTTATCATATCGCGCGCCCTGCCCGAGATAGACGGCTTCAAGCCCTCGCATCGCAAGATTCTCTATACGATGTACACCATGGGGCTTCTGAAGGGGCAGAGAATGAAGAGTGCCAAGGTGGTGGGCTCCACCATGCAGCTTCACCCTCACGGCGATGCCGCGATATACGACACGATGGTGCGCCTCACCACGGGGAACGAGTCGCTCCTGCATCCCTTTGTGGATTCCAAGGGCAACTTCGGCAAGCAGTACAGCAAAAATATGGTGCCTGCCGCCTCGCGGTATACCGAGGTGAAGCTTGCCCCCTTCTGCCACGAGCTTTTTTCGGGAATTGACAAGGACGCCGTGGACTTCGTTCCCAATTACGATAATACCATGAACGAGCCCGTGCTCCTTCCCACCACCTTTCCGAACATTCTGGTTTCCCCGAACCTCGGTATCGCCGTGGGTATGGCCTGCTCCATCTGCTCCTTCAATCTCTCGGAGATTTGTGACGGTACTATTGCCCTTCTGAAGAATCCGAACACGAGCGTGGAAAGAATACTTGACATTGTCCGTGCTCCCGATTTCCCGGGTGGCGGCTTCCTGCTCTATGACCGCGAAAAAATGAAGAAGCTTTATGAAACCGGCCTCGGCTCGGTGAAGCTTCGTGCCAAATACGCCTACGATAAGGAAAACAACTGCATCGATATCCTTGAGATACCCTATACCGCAACGATTGAGTCTGTTATGGACAAGATTACCGACCTTGTTAAGGCGGGCAAGCTCAAGGAGGTCGAATATGTGCGCGATGCGATTGACCGCAACGCCTCCAAGCTGCTTACCATAGACCTTCGCCGCGGTGCCGACCCCGAAAAGGTGATGCAAAAGCTCTACCGCCTGACCGATCTTGAGGACAGCTTCGATTGCAACTTCAACATTCTTGTCAACGGTGGGCCGCGCCAGATGGGGCTTATCGATATCCTCCTCGAATGGATTCGCTTCCGCAAAGAATGCTATGGGCGTGAGCTCCGCTTTGACCTTGACAAGAAGCTCACAAAGCTTCATCTCCTTCTGGGGCTTGCCACCATCATGCTGGATATCGACAAGGCTATCCGTATTATCCGCACGACAGAAAAGGACGCCGACGTCGTACCGAATCTGATGGAGGGCTTCCACCTCAGCAAGGAGCAGGCCGAGTACATTGCCGACCTCCGCCTGCGCAACATAAACCTGGAGTACATTGCCCAGAGAGTGACCGAAATCGAAAAGCTTCAGACCGACATTGCCCACCTTGAGGCGGTGCTTGCCGATGAAGTGAAGCTCAAGGGTGAAATTGCCGACCAGCTGCGTGAAATCAAAAAGAAATACGGAAAGGCCAGAAAGACCTTCCTTCTGAACGAGGGTGAGGTAGAGCGCATCGACGATGACGAGCTGTTTGAGGAGAACTATGCGGCGCGCTTCATCATGACGCGTGAGGGCTATTTCAAGAAAATCACGCTTCAGTCGCTTCGCGGCAACGATGAGCAAAAGCTTAAGGAGGGGGATTCGGTTCTTTTCTCGGAGGACCTTGACAACAAGTGCGAGCTTATCTTCATTACCGATAAGGCTCAGCTATACCGTTGCCGTGCCGCCGATTTTGACCCGGTAAAGGCCTCCGCCCTTGGTGATTATATTCCCGCCAAGCTTAACATGGAGGAGGACGAGCATCCCGTTCTCATGAAGGCGATGCACGCGTATAAGCCCGATGACCATTTCATCTTTCTTTTTGAAAACGGCAAGGGGGTGAGAATCCCCGTGGACCGCTATCAGGTGAAGGGCAACCGCCGCCGTCAGACTGCCGTTTTTTCGGGTGCATCCCCTATTGTGGCCGCGATATATGAGGAAGAGCCGCGCGACCTTTTGCTTGTGGACAGCCAGAAGCGCAGGTTTCTTCTCCGTTCAGACAAAATTCCTGAAAAATCCACAAGAACGGCCACGGGCACCACGCTTATGACCTTGCGTTCGGGGCAAAAGCTTGCCTATGTGGAATTCAATTTCTACGACAAACCGGCAAAAGAATACGAAAAATTCAGAAAATATTCGATTCCCGCGACGGGCATACTGCCGCGTGAGCGCGACTAAGAAAGGAGAAAAATTATGAGAAAAGAGGAGCTTTTGCAGGAATTCCACACCTGGCTTACCGAGCACGAGATAGAGGATGTGGAGATTGAGGATGGGGTAGGCCCCGAGGAAAAGTTCGCCGCCATTACTTTCCCGATAGACGAGGAGGGCGAGCTTCCTTACGACATTATCGCCACCCTGAGCGATGGCGGTCAGTGCTATTTCTGCATTGAGTACTGCGACATTCCCGAGGTGGACGAGGGCGAGCTCTATCGCTTCGTGAACGAACTGAACCAGCTTACCTTCCTCACCGTTACGGTGGAGGACGGCTGTCTGTGCTTCTCCTACGCGCTCTCGCAAGACTATCTCGCCGGCGGAGAGCTGCTTGTCAAGGCCTTCTTTGACATTTGGGATGCGGTAGACGTCCTTTCCGAGGAGGTTTGTGATGCCTTCGGGCTTTTCCCCGCCGAGGCTGAGGAGGAAGCCGCGGAGGACGAAGCCTCAGAGGAGGAAGACACACAGTAAAAAGGCTGTGCTTCATTAAGACATGGTAAAAAAGAGATGCCCTGCTTTTAGCAGGGCATCTCTTTTTTACAACCTGACAGCTCTTGGAAGGGAGGCGGCGCGCTTCGCCGCAACATTTTCATTGCGACGGCGCACATAATTGACCGAAAAAGAGAAATAATAGCAATAGGCAACCACATACGAGGGGTGTGCCGCCCGATGCGGCGCGCTCGGCCCCTCGGTGTTTATGAAAGATAAAATTAAAGGAGCCAATATATGAAAGCAACAGGAATAGTCCGTAGGATTGACGACCTTGGACGCGTCGTCATTCCCAAAGAGATAAGAAGAACCATGAGAATTCGCGAGGGTGATCCTCTTGAAATATACACCGACAGAGAGGGCGAGGTCATTTTCAAAAAGTATTCGCCGATTGGGGAGCTTACCTCCTTTGCGGCTCAGTACGCCGAAACCCTGCAAAAAACGTCGGGCATGGCCATTGTGATCACAGACCGCGATGCCGTAATTGCCTCGGCAGGCGTCTCCAAAAAGGAATATATGGAGCGCAAGATTTCCGAGGAGCTTGAGGATCTTATGGAGTCGCGCAGCCTTTATGTGTACCGCGCGGGGCACGAAAGAATCCGTGTTACCGAGGATGGTGGCTCGCATTATGTGAGCTGTGCCATGCCGATTCTGGCGGAGGGCGATATCGTCGGTGCCGTTTGCTCGCTGCTTCATACCGAGGGCGGCGGCGAAAAGCTTGCCGATGAAATTGAGGTTAAGCTGATACAGACAGCGGCCATTTTTCTTGCGAAGCAGATGGAAGGCTGAAAGGGAGCCGTACGGAGGGAGGACCTCTGTACGGCCTCTTTTGTTAAAATCAGGATTTCCACTTGCAATATTCTCATACATGTTGTATACTATAACTTGTGTATGAATATAAAGGAAACGACCTCTTGGGGGCACGGCTTTTCTGGCCCGCCCCGTGACAGCTGCGGTTCCCCGTCGGGCGGTCTTTGCCCCCTCGCGGTCCTTTTTATCAGGAATTTTGCCAATCGGTAAAGGAGTACTATGAAACCGGAAAGAATCGAGTTGTTACCGGGTGTTTTCTTCAACAGAATACCTGTTGACATCTTTAAAATGTCGCGGCTTTCGCTCTTTTTCTCGGTGCCGCTTTGCGATGAGCCATCGGCCTCTCGCCTTGCCCTTTTGCCCTCGGTGCTGCGACAGGGCACGGAGGCCTATCCTACCGCTGCCGCCATCGTTCGCCGTCAGGAGGAGCTCTATTCCGCTGACCTCGGGACGGGGGTTTTCAAGGCGGGCGACAACCAGGTCCTTGTGTTTTCCGTGGATTACATACGGCAAAGCTTTGTGCCGGACGGCTCCTCGCTTTTGCGCGGCGCTGTGGAGCTTCTCAGCGGAATGCTGTTTGCGCCTCACATAGATAGGACCACGGGTGTTTTCTCGGACGAGTATGTGGAAAGAGAAAAAAAGAACGCGTGTGACCGCATTCGCTCTCTGCAAAACAATAAGGCCCTCTACGCCCTTCGCCGCTGTGTTTCGCTCATGTGCGAGCGTGAGGCGTACGGGATTGCCGAATACGGCACGGTGGAGGAGACCGAAAAAATCACCCCGGCCTCGCTCTATGCCGCCTACCGCGCCCTGCTTGCCTCGGCGCATATCGAAATTTTCTTTACGGGCACAGAAACGGAGGAGGAGCTTCTCCCCCTTCTTCTTCCGTCCCTTGAAAGGCTGCACCGCCACCCCATAGCTCTGCCAAAAACCGCCGTGCGCTACCGTGCGGAGAAAAAACGGCAGATAGCCGAACGTGCCGTTGCCCAGCAAGGGAGGCTTTGCCTCGGCTTTCGCTCGGGTGTTGCCATGCAGGATTCCGATGCTCCCGTTTTTTCGCTTTTTCACACCCTGTACGGCGCCTCCCCCACCTCGAAGCTGTTTGTCAATGTGCGTGAGAAGCTGAGCCTTTGCTATTCCTGCTCCTCCACCGCCCATATGATGAAGGGTGTCTTTTTCGTGTCGGCGGGAATCGAAAATGCCAGCCGCCGCCGCGCTCTCCGCGAAATTTTCCGTCAGCTGTCGCGTATGCGCGCAGGGAGAATTACCGAGAGGGAAATGAGCATGGGGAAGAGGTCGCTTATCAACCAGCTCCGTTCTATTATGGACGAGCCGGCTGCCATAGAGCGCTGGTATTTCAACCGTGCGCTTCTCGGCCTCTCGCAGTCACCCGAGGAATATGCCGAGGCCTTATCCGCCGTTACGGTGAAGGATGTGGCCCGCATTGCCAAGGGGGTAACGGCAGACACCGTTTATTTTCTTCGTGCCGTTGCCGAAAGCACGGGAGAGGAGGAAGGCTATGAGCTGTAATACGACAGTGGTTGCAAACGCCGCCCTTCGGGAAAGCTACACCAAAATTCTTCACAAAAGCGGCCTCGCCGTCTATGTGTTCCCGAAAAAGCTCTCTTCTACCTATGCCTCGCTCACGGTTCGCTTCGGCTCGCTTGACCGGAGCTTCCGCTTGCCCGACGAGGAGGAGCCCCTGCTGCTTCCCGATGGGATTGCCCATTTTTTGGAGCACAAGATGTTTGAGAGTGAGGATCATATTGACACCTTTGACAGGTTTGCGGCGGTAGGAGCCAGTGCCAACGCCTATACCTCGGTGGAGGCGACCACCTATCTTTTCTCGGTTTCGGGCGATGCCTCTCTGCCGCTCGGTATTCTTTTGGATTCGGTGACGCATCCCTATTTCACCGAAAAGAATGTCGAAAAGGAAAAGGGAATCATCGGCCAGGAAATCAAAATGTACGAGGATTCGTCCTCCAGCCGTCTTTATGACTCCATGATGGAGCTTCTCTATGTCAACCACGGCATCCGTACCAATATTTGCGGCTCTCTGCTCTCCATCTCTGAAATCACCCCGGCCCTTCTGTATCGGTGCCACGAGGCCTTTTACCGTCCTGAGAACATGATGCTTATTGTGGTGGGCGATGTGGAGGCTGAGGAGGTTATGCGTGTTGTGGACGCGTCGCTCGGTGATGCCACACCCCAACCCGAGGTCGTGCGCGAATATCCGCCTGAGCCGAAGGACATCTTCGGTAAAACCGCTGAGTTCCATATGGACATCGCAAGGCCGAAGCTTTGTGTCGGCGTGAAGGATGTGGCTCTGCCGCAGGAGCCCGTGGCCCGTGCGCGCCGCGCCATCGCCATGAATTTTCTCCTTGACCTCTTTTTCGGGGAAAGCTCGTCCTTTTTTGAAAGGCTTTACCGAGAGGGGCTTATCGCGGGTGACTTTTCCGCTTATTATGAAATGACAAGCGATTGCGGCCATCTCCTCTTTTCGGCCTCCACCGATGAGCCGGAAAGGCTCCTTTCCGAAATCCGCGGCGAGCTCTCCCGTCTTTCGTCGGGGGCCGTGGCCGATGAAGCAGACTTTTTGCGGATTCAGAAGGTGCACTACGCGGAATTCATCAAGGATTTTGACAGCACCGAGGAGATTGCCACGGCTCTCCTTGAGTCCCTTTTGGACGGCGTGGAGCTTTTCGAGCTTGGCGGCGTGATTACCTCGGTGTCGTTCCCCGAGGTTTTGACGCTTGCTCGGGAATGCTTCGCAGAGGAGCGCCTTGCCTATACCGTAATCCGACCTATGAAGGGAGGCAATCAGCATGCTTAGAATCACATATGTTTCGTTCCCGGGGCTTGGCATTGAGGAATTCAAGCTGAACAGCGTGGCATTTACCATAGGGAACCACCCTATCGCCTGGTACGGCATCATTATCACCTGTGGTATTCTTCTTGCAACGGCTTGTGTTCTGTACCGTGCCAAGCAGGAGGGAATCGCGACGGACGATATCCTTGACCTCGGTCTTTATACCGTCCTCTTTGCCGTTATCGGAGCGCGTCTCTTTTACGTCCTCACCTCGCTTGACGAGTTCCATAGCTTCTGGGATATTTTCAAGATATGGAACGGCGGCATTGCCATATACGGTGCCATTATCGCGGGTGCTGTTACCGTATACGTCTACTGTCGGATAAAGAAGCGCGTCTTTTATCAGTTTCTCGATATGATTGCCCCCGGTGTTCAGCTTGGTCAGATAATAGGTCGTTGGGGCAATTTTATGAACGGAGAGGCGCACGGCGGGCCCACTGACATCTTCTGCCGCATGGGGCTCCGCTTCGGCACGTACGGCACGACAGTCTACTACCACCCCACCTTTCTCTATGAATCCATTTGGAATCTTTTGGGCTTTGTGCTTATCAATCTCTTTTACAAGAAAAAGAGGTACAACGGGCAGATTGTGCTCATGTACCTTACCTGGTACGGCTTCGGGCGCATGCTCATTGAGCAGCTGAGAACCGACAGCCTCTATCTTTTCGGCTCACTTTACGAGGTTTGGTGGCTGAAAATTTCTTCGCTTATCGGCCTCGGCTCCTTCCTTGTGTTTGGCGGGATTCTTTTGTATCACGCCATCAAGGGGACGCGCCGCCCCACTGCCTATTCGCTTAACGATTAAAAAAGGAGACTGCTATGTCAGCTGTGAAAATTGACGGGCGCGCCGTTTCCGCGGCCCTTCGTGAGGAAATTAAGAAGGAAACAGAAGCCTTTGCGGCGGAGGCGGGCATCGTCCCGGGCCTTGCCGTTATTCTTGTGGGCGAGAACCCCGCCTCGCAGGTTTATGTGCGCAACAAGCACCGCGCCTGCCTTGAGATGGGCTTCTGCTCACGCGTGTATACCCTCCCTGAGGAAACCGAGGAGGAGGAGCTCCTCTCGCTCATCCGCAAGCTCAATGCCGATGATGAAATTCACGGGATTCTCGTGCAGCTCCCCTTGCCGAAGCACATTTCGGAGGAGGCAGTCATTCTCGCCATAGCTCCCGGGAAGGACGTGGACGCCTTCCACCCGGAGAATGTCGGGAAAATTATGACAGGGAACTATTCCTTTGTCCCCTGCACGCCCGCGGGGGTTATGCAGCTGCTTGCCTATTACGGAATAAGCCCGGAGGGAAAGCACTGCGTGGTCGTGGGGCGCAGCAACATTGTGGGGAAGCCGCAGGCTCTTCTTATGCTTGAGAAGAATGCCACCGTTACGGTTTGCCATTCGAGAACGCCCGACCTTGCCGCCGTCACGCGCACTGCCGATATCCTCATCGTTGCGGTAGGGCGCGAGGCTCTCGTCACCGCCGATATGGTGAAGGAGGGCGCGGTTGTCATCGATGTGGGCATCAACCGCAATAAGGAGGGCAAGCTTTGCGGAGACGTGGAATTTACCGGTGTTTCCGAGGTAGCCTCGTATATTGCTCCCGTTCCGGGCGGCGTTGGCCCCATGACGATTACCATGCTTTTACGCAACACCCTGACGGCTGCGAAAAAATTTCATGAGGAAAGCAAAAAAGACTCTTGACAAAGCTAAAAAAAACAGGTATAATATTCAGGTACAATCTGGATGTTGAGAGAAGAATCTCTTGCTGACAGCGAGGGGAGGGATAAAGATGGCTGAAGTTCGAGTGAAGGAAAACGAAACGCTTGACAGCGCGCTCCGTCGTTTTAAAAGACAGTGCGTGAAGTCGGGGGTGTTGACCGAGCTCCGCAAAAGGGAGCACTACGAAAAGCCCAGCGTAAAGCGCAAAAAGAAGGCTGAGGCAGCTCGCAAGCGCAAGTATAAGTAAGTGTAAAGAATACCCCAAAGGCTCGTCCTTTGGGGTAATTTTTTTGCTTCCGTATTGCAAGGCGCAGTACGGTATGCTACAATAGAGAGGGAAGGCCCCGTCTTCCCGTAAGGACGGAGAAAGGAGAACGCTATGCAGTCTGCATCCTCCAAAAAGCTGGCGCTCTTGTATATTGCAAGCCTTATGACCGAGGAGACCGATATCGACCACAGGCTCCGTCAGGAGGATATTGCTGAAATTCTTTACAGCCGATACGGTATTGAGGTAGAGCGTAAGGCGGTGGGGCGGAATCTCTCGCTTCTCCGTGAGGCCGGGTATGACATTGTCAATACCCCGACAGGCTGCTACCGCGCTGACCGCGATTTTGAGCCGAGCGAGCTGCACCTCCTCATTGACAGTGTGCTGTTTTCCAAGCATATCAACCCACAGCACTCACGTGAGCTTGTTGCCAAGCTTTCACGGCTCGGGGGCAGGCATTTCCGTACGCATCGCAAGCATGTGGCACCCTCCATGGCGCATGAGCGCAACAAAAACGCCGCAAGCCAGCTTTTTTATGCGATAGAAATGGCAGACGAGGCGATAGAGAAGAAGTGCTGCCTTTCGTTTGTATACAGCAAATACGGGGTGGATAAGAGGCTTCACAAGAGCTCCGAGCACGTTGTCAGCCCCTATCGGATGATTTTACAAAACCAGCATTATTATCTTATGGCATACAGTGACACCTATCGCAAGATTTCCTTCTTCCGTATGGATAAAATGAGCGAGGTCTCTTGCCTGCCCACTCCGGCGGTGCCTCTGCGCTCGCTCCCGGGCTATGAGGGCGGCATTGATTATGAGGAGCTCTCCTCCAGCCTGCCCTATATGCTTTCCGAAAGGCCGATTCCCGTGACCTTTTCGTGCGATTCCTGGCTGATAGACCAGGTGGTGGATTGGTTTGGGTATCAAATCGGTGTGCGTCCCGCCGCGGAGGAGGGGAGGTGCCTTGTGACTGTCAAGGTCAGCCCCCCTGCGATGGAATACTGGGCCATGCAGTATGCGCGGCACGTTCGGGTGGAGGCCCCCGAGGATTTGCGGCAGCGGATTGCCGCCTCTCTCCGTGAGGCCGCCGACAGATATTTGCAAAAATAGGGAGAATCTGCGTACCCTCACCCTTGACAAGCCGAGGCGTATTTGTTATAATGAAACCATCTAAGAGAAAAGAGGAACGAAAAATGAAAACCTGTATGATTCGTCTTTCCACCATTCAAGATGTGCGTACTCTTGTGAACATTGTGACCGAGGCAGGCACCGATGTCGACCTTTCCTCGGGCCGCTATGTTGTGGATGCCAAGTCCATCATGGGCATATTCAGCCTTGACCTTTTGAATCCCATCCGTCTGACCGCGCATGCCGATGACCCGGTTCTTTTTGAAAGGATTAAGCCCTTTATTGTGGAAGAATAAAAAGAAAAACATCATGAGCGCGCGTGAGCCGTTCATGATGTTTTTTTATGCTTAGTCCTCTTTTTGAAGCATTTTGTAAAGAATACTTTTCGAAACGCCGCGCTCGCGCGCTGCCGCCTTTATGGCATCCATGCGCGGCAGTCCCTCTGCCATAAGCGAGGCAACGTGCTCCTCGGGGCTTATGTCGGAGAAATCCCGCGCCGTCTCTTTCCTTGGTGCTCCCTCCAGCACAAGAACATATTCGCCTCGCGGCTCCGCAAGCTCGCAGTGCGATATCGCGCCCCCTACGGTAGTGCGAAGGATTTCCTCATTGAGCTTTGTGAGCTCGCGGCAAAGCGATATCCGACGGTCCTCCCCCACAGCCTCCGCGAGGCGGCGCAGGGTTTTCCCGAGGCGGTGGGGCGCCTCGTATAGAATTACGGTGCGCCCCTCCTCGGCGATGGCCGCGAGGCGCAGGGCGCACTCCCGCTTGTCGGTGGGAAGAAAGCCCTCAAAGACGAAGCGGCGCGTGGGGAGTGCCGAAAGGGAAAGGGCAGTGACAGCCGCCGTTCCGCCGGGAATACAGGTCACGGGGACTCTTGCCTCCTCCGCGAGAACAACAAGCTCCTCGCCCGGGTCGCTGATGGCAGGCATGCCCGCATCACTAACAAGAGCGCAGGCCTCGCCCGCAAGCAGGCGTGCGATAATTCGCGGCCCTGCCGTCGTCTTGTTATGCTCATGATAGCTGACAAGCTCGCGGCGGATGCCGAAGTGAGAAAGCAGGGCACGGGTATTACGTGTGTCCTCGGCGGCAATAAAGCTGACCTCGGAGAGCACCTTCTTGGCGCGCTCGGAAAGGTCGCTTAGGTTTCCGATAGGCGTGGCAACCAGATAGAGGGTGCCGCCTCTTGTTTTGTTTTTTTCTGTCACGGTTGCTCTCCTTGGGTTAAGAGAATACCCTCGCGATAAAGAAGCTCCGCCTCGTGTGAGGGCGGTCCCCCCTTTTCTTCGGCAAGGTAAAAGGTGCGAAGGCTTACGGTGCTCGGCGTCTTACGGGCACGCAGCAAAAAGAGCTTGGGCTCCTTGCCTCGGTAGGGAAAGATTCGGACGATTTCCTCGGGGAAAAGGCCTGCGCCCTCTATGGCGGTCTCCGCCTCGGCAAGCCGCGCATAGGGGAAGACCATAGAGAAGCTCCCCCCTATCATCATGAGGCGTGAGGCGGCCTCGCAAAAATCGGTGATTCCGCCCGCGCGCTCAAAGCGCGCCGCGTCGGCAAGCGGGTCGGAGGCAGGGCGCCCCTCTCCCGCACGGCGGTAGGGCGGGTTCGCAAAAACCGTATGATAGCACGCCTCGCCGCGAAGCTCCCGCAAATCTCCCCGAATGACCGAAAGGCAGCCGTCAAGGCGGTTTTCACGGATGTTGCGCTCGGCAAGCTCGGCAAGCTCCCTCTGCCTTTCCACAAGAACACAGGAGGAAAACCGCCCGCGGCGCGCGGAAAGGAGTGAAACGATGCCTCCCCCGGCGCCAAGCTCCAGGGCGGCCTCCTCTCCCATAGGAAGAAAGGCCGAAAGAAGGAGCGAATCGGTGGTCGTGGCTGTTGCACCGCGGATATGCCAAATACGGAGTTCATCCGAGAGGGGCTCTCGGATGAGCTGCCTTTCTATACTACTTTCCATCGTCATAAAAGGAAAAAGCGGAGGTGAACTCCGCTTTTTATCATTAGTTGGCAGGCTTAATTGCCTCAACGGGGCAGGTAGCTGCGCAACTGCCGCAATCGATGCACTTTTCAGGATCAATCACATATTTGCCGTCACCGGCAGCAATCGCCTCAACGGGGCAGACATCAGCGCAAGCGCCGCAAGCAAGACAATCGTCACTAATCATAAAAGCCATGGTGAATCCTCCTATGTAATAATGTAGTCAAGATTATTGTATCATAGAAAACCAAAAAATCAAGGGGTTTTACGAATTTTCTTCATCGCGCCCCTGTTTTTTTCCGCCACGGCGTCCGTCGCCGCGGCCTCCGCGCGCATCGCGGGGCTCCTTCCTTTTTCCATCGCCGCCCGCTGCCGTGCCTGCATCATTTTGCTTCGGTGCCTTGTTTCTCAGAACCGTGACCTCCTCGCAGGCAAAAAGGCGGGGAGCCTCGGGCTTTTCCTCAAGACGCACCTTCACAAGCTGAAGGAGGGGGCGTGTTTCGATTACTACGCCTTGTCCCGCAGGGGTATCTACGAGCGAGCCGTTCGGGGGCGTAGTCTTGAGCGCCTCCTCATAGGTCTCGTGCTCATAGCGCAGGCAGCACATAAGTCTGCCACAGGCTCCCGAGATTTTAGCCGAGTTCAGAGAGAAATTCTGCTCCTTGGCCATTTTTATGGACACCTGCACGAAATCGGGCAGGAAGGTAGAGCAGCAGAAGGGGCGCCCGCAGGAGCCGATGCCACCTAGGATTTTGGCTTCGTCACGGATGCCGACCTGGCGTAGCTCAATGCGGGTATGGAAGACCGAGGCAAGGTCCTTTACAAGCTCGCGGAAGTCCACGCGCCCCTCAGCGGTGAAATAAAAGAGGAGCTTCGAATTGTCAAAGGTGTATTCGGCACCGATGAGGTTCATTTCCAGCTTGTGTCGGGCAATCTTTTCACGGCATATGCGAGTAGCGTCAAGCTCCAGCTCACGGTTGCGCAGATGGCGCTCTCTGTCCGAGTCGGTTGCCACGCGCGTCACAAGACGGAGGGGGGGGACGATGGCCGTAGCGGGTACGGTGGTGTTGGCAATGGTAATCTTGCCAAACTCCATACCGCGTGCCGTCTCCACAATGACCTCGTCGCCAAGGCGCAGGGTGAGTCTGCCCGGAGCGAAATAGTACTTCTTTCCCGCGTTGCGGAAGGAAACCCCTACCACCGCGACATCGGGCAGGTCCTCAGTCTTCGGTGCCTCTCCGTCCTTCGGGGTGGCTGGCGCGGTGCTTACCGCATTGTTGGAGATGTCCTCACAGGACGTCTCGTTTCTTTTTTTACCGGAATGGTGATGATGCTTCATAATCAAGATACCTCTATAACCGCAATATAAATTTTATCTGCTTGTGGCAGCCTTCAAAAGCACGGTGGTCGCCACGGTGACATTGGCGCTGTGGGCAAGATCCTCAAGAACCTCCTCCACCGCATCCGCAAGCGAAAGCAGACTTCGTATGCCGAGCCTGTCTGACATCTCGCTCGCCACCTCTCTTTCGGTATAGTACAAAAGAGAAATGCTGCTGTCCCGCTTGAGGAGAATCAGGTCGCGCAGGGCTTCGCCGAGGAGAGACAGAACCGAGGCAAGCTCCTCGCGCTTCAGGCTGCCGAGAGGGCGCGTCGCTTCATAAAAGGCCGAGGCACCGGGAGTGGCAAGTGCCGCAAGGATACCGTCCACGGTTTCTCTTTCGCTTACCACGCGGCTGAGCTTGTCGGCCTTAAGCAGCTCAAGCGCCGTTCCCACAGTTCCGTGAGCCCCCTCAAGAAGGGCGGCGGCCTTCTTCGGACTTTGCCTTTCAAGAGAGGAGAAGCGGGCATTTCCTCTGAGATATTCTCTCAGCTGCTCTACCTCAAAGAGCTCGGTGCGCACGGCTTGTGCACGGCTTCGCACAGTGGGGAGGAGAGCCTCCTCGTTTTCGCTGATGAGAAAGAGAAACACGCCGTTGGGCGGCTCCTCAAGTGAAATCAAAAGGGCGTTTTGCGCGGCTGCGCTCATTTTGTCTGCCTCCTCAATGAGGAAAACGCGGCAGTCGGACTCCACAGCGGAGAGCGACATGCTCGCCCGCATTTCACGAATCTGCTTGACCGAGATGCTGCTTTTTCCCTCCTCGGGCAGGACCGTCTCAAAATCGGGGTGTATGCCTTCCCTTATACGGCGGCATGCTTCGCACGCTCCGCAGGGGGCGGCGGCACTCCCGGCGTGCTCACAAAGGAGCGATGCGGCTATAAGGCGGGCAAGCGTCCGTCTTCCGCTGCCGCGCGGACCGAGAAGAATCCACGCGTGCGGCAGGGTGCGCCGCTCTATCATGGCACGAAGGCGAGCCTTGAGGGGCTCGTTTCCCAAAAAGCCTTCCCAATTCCCCAAAACTGCCTCACCTCCTTATAGCTCAAATATAATTGTAACAGAAAAGAGGGGGAAAGTCAAGGCAAAGCCCGCGGCTTCCCGAATTTTCCTGCCTCAGCCCTCAAAGCGAGCGCGCAGGCTCCTCACGTATTCGCTCGGTGTCATCTTTTCGTGCTTGCGGAAAAACCGTGTGAAATAGTGTACGGACGAAAAATTCAGGAGCTCGGCAATCTCGGTGATGCTGTGCTGCCCCTCGCGTAAAAGCGCCTTGGCACTGCGCAGGCGGAGATTTGCAAGATGCTCCATTACGGTTTTTCCTGTAAGATGGCGAAAATTCTTTGTTAAGGTGGTTTTGTTGGTGCCAAAAAGGAAGCAAAGCTCCTCAAGGGTAATTTTTTCCCTGTAATTGTTTTCGAGATAACGTAGAATTTCTCCTGCGCGGCGCCCCTCGTCGGCCTGAGCGTCCTCGCCGAGCACGGGCACCTCTCGCTCGCGTATCAGCTTCAGGAGAAAGCATTCGAGAAGATTGCGTATCAGCTGGTCGGCACCGAACGGGAAGTCGGCGCGCTTTTGCATGTCGGTTCGGTTCGGAATATCATAGGGCGGCAAAAACACGTTCCGTCCCTCTTTGATGATTTCCACAAGCGTTCTTTGCAGCTCCTCCGAGAGGGGCATAGGTGCCGCCCCAAAGGGGGAAAGGTGCGGCGATGTGCACTCAAAGCCGATGATAACAATGCTGGGTGCCGCCTCGCAGAGAAGAGAGTGAACCTCACCCGCCGAATGAATCAGGAGCTCGTTTTTCGAAAGCCGCCCCGAAAAGCGTGCGCTTTCTACCGCAACCTCACCGCTATCCACGTAAATCAGCTCGCAAAAGGGGTGGCAGTCGGGCTGGGAGATATAGCCGCCGGGCATTTCAAAATACTGCATATTCGCCACCCGTGTGACGCAAAGCTCGGTGCGGAAGGTATGCAGACTTTCCATAGCCCTCTCCTTTCGTTCTTTCTCACCGAAAAGTATACCATATTCCGAAATCGGTGTAAAGGGGATTTTCAAGAAGAATTGAAATTTATCCAAAAAATTTACGATTGTGCAAAAAAGAGTTTCTTTTTTCTAAATACAAGCCCTTACGAATCGTTTATACTACAAGTAGTAACCTCAATAAAATTCTTCAAAAAGGAGAAATATCATGCAGAGAGTTTGTATTCCCGATTACGAGTATCAGGAGAGAATTGCCCGTGCCGCCGCTCTTGTCCGCGAGAGAGGCCTTGACGTGATGGTGGTTTCCTCCACTGAGTCCGACTATGCCAATGCCCGTTATTTCAGCGGCTTCTGGCCTCTGTTTGAGCGCGCGGGCGTTGCCATTTCGGCAAGCGGTGAGGCTGCGCTGATGGTGGGCCCCGAATCGGCTATTTTTGCTGCTGACCGTTCGAAGATTGAGAAGATTTTTGTTCTTCGCGAATTCCGCGAATCGGCTGACCCCGCGTATCCCGAGCTTCATGCCGACACCTTTGCCGACGTGTTCAAGGCTATCGGCGTCAAGGGCGAGAACCTCAAGATTGGTCTTGGCAGCTATATCGACTGCACGCTTCCCATTCTGGAGGGGCTTAAGGATGCTTTCCCGAAGGCCGAGATTGTGAAGTGCTCGGATATTATGGTGGAGCTCCGCAAGATTAAGAGCGAGAATGAGCTTGCCTGCCTCAAGGAGGGCTTCCGCATCATCGAGAAGGCCACCGACGCGGTGATTGCTGCCCTTCGTCCCGGTGTAACCGAGCTTCAGATGGTTGGTGTTGCCCAGAAGGTTATCTATGAGGAGGGTGCGGAATACGAGGGCCTTCCCATGTATGTGTTCAGCGAGGCCTCCACGCGCCACGCCATCAGCCGCTCCTGCTACCGTGAAATCAAGAAGGGTGACATTGTGCAGCTGAATCTCTCGGCCAAGATTGACGGCTATTCGCCTGCCATCGGCCTTCCCGTTATCATGGGCAAGCTTGAGGGCGAGCGCCGCGACCTCATTCAGTTCTGCCTGGATGCCCATATCTGGACCTGCAACGAGATTAAGACGGGCCGTATGGCATGCGATATCGCCAAGGACTTCCTAAAGAAGTTCCGTGACAGCGGCTATGAAAAGAACTATGTGTACGGCCCCTGCCACGGCACGGGTATGATTGAGGTTGAGGCTCCCTGGATGGAGACCTCCTCCGACTATCCTCTTGCCACCAACATGACCTTCCAGGTAGACACCTTCATCTCCGGCCCGACCTTCGGCTGCCGTTGGGAGAAGGGTATCGCCGTAAAGGAGAACGGCATTCTTTCGATGACCGATTACCTTGAGAAGCACGGTATCATCGAGCTTGACTTCTGATAAAAGGAGACAAAACTCATGAAGATGGAAATGTGCTTTCCGCGGGAATTTCAGGACGCACAAAGGCGCAACCTTCCCCTTGTGATGGTGGGCGGCACCGTGGAGTATCACGGCCCTCACTGCTCCTACGGCTGTGACAGCCTGATTGCCGAGGGCCTTGTCGAGCTGCTTGCCAAGGAGAAGGAAATGATAGTGGCTCCTACGGTGCATTACAGCCCCTCCAGCTATGCGGTGGGCGATGAAACAAGCGGTACCGTGCATGTGGAGGAGAATGCGTTCGAGAATTACCTTTACTATATCTTTTACAGCTATCTCGCGTCGGGCTTCCGCAACATTTATGTGGTCATTCACCACCAGTTTGAGCAGGAGTCCCTTATGCCCATGACGCTTTCTTATATGAAGGCGGCCAAGCGTGCCACCATGCAGTACCTTGAGAAAACCAAGGGCCAGGGCTGGTGGGGCAGCGAGAGCTATGCCTCTTACTATGAGGAGCTGGAGGGTGAGAGCAATCCCTTTGCATGGATTAAGGTCATTCCCTCTATGTCTGCCGCCGTGCAGACCGAGGTCGGCTACGACCATGCGGGTGAGTTTGAGTCCTCTATGCTGATGGCACTTTACCCCGAGGCTGTGGACCTTTCGCGCATCGACGAAAAGTACCATTGGTTCACGCAGAGCGCTCGCAAGGCAACGCCTGAGCACGGCAAGAAGATGGTAGAGCTGTCTCTGGCCTACCTCCGCGAGGCCATTCGGTAAGCCGCTTGGCTTCGCCGAAGAGAATACAACAAAATCCCCCCTCAAGGTCTTCCTTGAGGGGGGATTTGCGTTTGGGCTTACAGAAAGAGGTTCCTTGCACCGGATTGTGCAAAAAGCCATAATGATTTAGGTTGCTTTTGTGCAAAGTGACACTTTTATTTTTGTTTAAAATTTGGTATAATAGGTATAGTAAGTCAGTGCTGTTTTGTGCAGATACAACAAGGAAAGGAACGGTGGATGGCATGTACGAGGCGGGTGATTATATCGTATATGGGACAAATGGAGTATGCCTTGTGACCGATGTTGTGCCATCTCCCTTTGACAAGGCGGATACGCGCACCTATTATGTTCTGAAGCCCGTCAGCGGCCCGCGTGCGGCGGTTATCTATACCCCTGTGGATAACGAGCGTGTTCCCATGCGTTCTTTGATGACCGAGGCGGAGGCGCAGCAGCTGTTTTCCCGTATTCACGCCATTCCGCCGCTTACCGTGGCGAATGAGAAGGCAAGGCGCGAGACCTATCGGGTTGCGGTAGCCACGGGTGCCCCTGAGGCGTATATTTCGGTTATCAAAACCATTCGTGAGCGCCGCCTTTTGTTTGCGGGCACCCAGCGTCGCCTGCCCGAATTTGAAATGGAGTATGATATGGTGGCTCGCCGCTATCTTATCAGTGAGCTTTCTCTGGTGCTCGGCTGCTCTGTCGATGAGATAGAGGAGAACCTCAAGGCCGAGATGAACGACAGTCTTGTGGTGTAACGCAAAAAGAGTCTTCGGCGCATCTGCGACAAAGCAGATGCGCCGAAGACTCTTTTTTCAAAGCTTCCCGAAAATCCTTTCGGCATATTCGCAAAGCGCATGGTCCTCATCACCGGTTCCGCCGCTGATGCCGAGACCTCCCACAAGCACCCCTCCCCGATAGAGAGGAATGCCGCCGCCAAAGGTAACAATGCGTGAGTCCACAAGATGCAGCCCCTGAAAGGTGCCGCCGGGCGCCACGAGAGGGCCGAGCTTGACGGTGGGCATACGGACAGAAACGGCAGTATAGGCCTTTTTGACGGCCACATCAAAGCTTACAAGATAGGCACCGTCCATCACATGGACGGCAATGGGATTGCCGCCGGCATCTACTACGGCGACCACGACGCTCTTTCCCGTTTTTTTGGCATAGACCTCTACCTCTTCTATGAGGCGCTTGGCTTCCCCGAGGGTAAGACGGGTAGCCGCCCCTACCTCCCGAAGAGCCGAGCGCACGGCTTCTTCGATTTGCAGGGTGTCATCCGCTTCTCTTTTTGCGGCATTGACCTTTTGCGAAGGGGCAGGGGAGCTCTCCTCCACCCGCAAGGCCTTGGCATCGGTATAGGAGGCGAGCACGGTCAAAAACTCACCGAGGCGGTTGATGTAGGCGAGGGCACTCTCCTTCATGGAATATACCCTTGCCGCATGGACGAGGGCGCGCTCGGCGCGGCGGCAAACGGCGGCGGCGTGATGGGTGCGCGCCGATTCCTCGGTAAGGCCGACTCCCGTCTTGGGGTGCTGCCCGGACAGGGCCGCAATCCTTTCTTCAAGAAGGGCAATTGCCTCGGGCTTCGGGAGGTGCACGGCCTTTCCGCCGGAGTGCACGTAGGCGATAAGCGATTCTAAGGTGTCGGTAATGGAAGCGAGGGTAGGACAGCTCGGGCCAAGCCCCTCAAGGGCGGAAAGCCTCAGAACGGCAAGAAGCTCCTCGACGGTGCCGATGGCTTCCAGACGGATATCGTCCTTCCCGATGGGGGTAGGCGAAGAAAGAAAGGTTTTTCCCGTGTCGCCACGATGCGCATCGCTCATAAAATCGCCTCCCCTCCGTTAAGATTCCGTACCGCAGTAAGATACAGTATAATTATAACAAAAGCCTACCGGAATGTCAATAGGCAAACGGCAGGCTTTTTTGGTTTTTTGAGTGTTTGTGCGATGCGCGGGCAACAAAAATGAAGAATTTTTTCGCAAGAAGCACAGGCCGCCCTCGAAAGCGGTTGCCCTGTCTTGCATGCCGGACATCGGTCCCCAAAAAGGGAGGGCGAGGAGGTAAAACGCCCCTCCTCCCGCATGGGGCGACAATGCCGAAGAAAAGCCTTGGGAAAAGACAATTTTCCAAGGATTTTCCTGCTTTTTTACATCATAACGCGTTGCTTTCTAAAAAAACGAAAAAATCGACAAAACAAAGAATAAATTTCAAAAAATATATCAGAAAACAAGGATATTTTTGCTATATAAACGGTTCTATTTCTCCTCGCCGTGAAAGATGCGGCGGAAGGCGGCAACCGCTTCGGCAAAATCCTCGATAGCACCGCGGATGACCGCAGGGTCGGTCATATCTATATCTGCCAGCATAAGCGAGTCAAGCGGAGAAAGACTGCCGCCTGCCGACAAAAAGGCAAGATATCGGGAGAGATATTCCTCCTCTCCGCTTTCCAGCCGCTTGACAATGGCCGAGGCCGCCGAAATACAGGTGGCATACTTGTAGACGTAAAAGCAGCTGTAAAAATGCGGTATCCGCATCCATTCAAGGGCGATATCCTCGTCGATTGCCACGCGCTTGCCGAAATAGTCCTTGACGAGAGCGTAATATTCGCGGCAGAGGACATCTGAGGTCAGGGGCTCGCCCTCCTCCGCCATCGTATGCATGCGCAGCTCAAATTCGGCAAACATGGTCTGACGGTAAAGGGTTCCCTTATAGGTCTCCATCAGTTGATTTAAGAGCGCGAGCTTTTCTTCGCGGCTCTTTGCAAGACGAAGGAGCCTTCGCGTGAGCAGAAGCTCGTTTACGGTAGAGGCCACCTCGGCCACAAAAATGGTGTAGGAGGAATTCTGCGGACTGTTGGCCTTTCGTGAAAAATAGCTGTGCATGGAGTGCCCCGCCTCATGGGCAAGGGTGGAAACGTCATCAAGCTTCCCCATAAAATTCATGAGAATATAGGGCTCCGTGTCGTAAGAGCCCGCGCTGTAAGCGCCGCTTCGTTTTCCCTTGCCGGGGTATACGTCCACCCAGCGGCGGCTTTTGAGCCCTGAGCGCAGCACATCGGTATATTCCTTGCCGAGTGGCTCCACGGCGGCGAGCACCTCCTCCACGGCCTCAGGATAGGTGTAGTGCCCCGCCGCCTCCTCCGTGAGAGGGGCATACACGTCGTAAAGATGCAGCTTCCCGACGCCGAGTACCTCGCGCTTGAGCTCGTAATAGTCAAAGAGGGGGGCAAGACCGTCCCGTACCGTTGCAATCAGATTGTGATAGACGTCGGGGAGCACCTCGTCCGAGAAAACCGAGGCCTCAAGGCTGCTCCCGAAGCGGCGCAGCTTGGCGAGGGTTACCCTTCCGCGGATGCGTGCGGCAAGGAGTGCCGACAGCGTGTTCCCGAACTGACGGTAGGTTTTATAGAGTGTGTGGAAGGCGGCGCGGCGCACGCGGCGGTCTCCCGACATCATAAAGCTGACGTAGTTTGCGTTTGTCAGAGCAACGGCCCTTCCGTTCTCATCCCTGATTTTTCCGAAGGAGAGGTCGGCATTGGCGAAAATCGAATGGATTTCTCCCTCTGCACCGAGGGCGGGGGCAAGCTCGGCAAGAAGCTTTTCCCCTTCCTCGCTCAGCATATGCGGTACCTCACGCCGCACGAGCGCAATCACGCGGCGGTATTCCTCAAGCCTCGGGTATTCGGCAAAGAATTCCTGCAGCCTCTCCTCGGGAATGGCCTGCAGCGTCGGTGCCATAAAATAGGCGGCGGCACGGTAGGCGTTGGCGGCATCCTCCACGCGCGTAAGCCTCCCCAGGGCTTCGTTGTTCCCCTTGTCCAGGTCGGAGGAAAGCATCGCGTAGTCGTAAAGGCGTGAGAGAAGGCGTTCCGCCTCGGTATCGGCAGCAAGTGCTTCGAAAAGCCCCTCGCCGCAGTCACTCATGCCCTTTTGGTATGCGGGGAGACGCTCGGTCATTTCGGCAAAGCCCCGAAGCGCGGATGAGAAGTCCTCCTCGCTTTTGTAAATGGCGGTGAGGTCCCAGCGGTAGGCGGCCTCGGCATCCTTTCTTTCTATCATAGCTCCACTCCTTTCGGTATTCCTCCATATTGTATCGCAAACGGCGGTTCTTGTCAAGGAAGGGCGGTTTCCGCCGTCAAAGTCAAGAAAAAGGATTTTCCTTTTTTGCTCGGGTTATACGCGCCCGTTTTTTGCAGCATCTCTTGACAAGGTGCAGGGAAGTTTGCTATAATAAATTTTACTCATAATAAACACAATAAATACGATATTAAATTCTTTTAAAAAAATAAAATGTATGGTATGCGAAAAGCAGACGGACAGGAAGGATAAAAAATGCGAATTGTGGTAAAGGTGGGCACCTCCACTCTTATGTATCAAACGGGGCATCTCAATGTGCGGCGAGTCGAAAGCCTGTGTCGGGTTCTGTCCGACCTTAAAAACGCGGGGCATGAGGTGGTTCTCGTTTCGTCGGGCTCTATCGGCATGGGTGTCGGAAAGCTGGGGCTTTCCTCCCGTCCCTCCGATATCCCCACCAAGCAGGCTGCCGCCGCTGTCGGCCAGTGCGAATTGATGTACACCTACGACAAGCTCTTCTCGGAATACCGCCACACCGTGGCACAGGTGCTCCTGACGGGTGCCGACCTTGCCGACGAGAAGCATAGGGGCAATTTCGAAAACACCATGAGCCGTTTGCTTGAGCTCGGTGCCCTGCCGATTATCAATGAGAACGATACGGTAGCCATTGACGAAATTGTGATTGGCGATAACGATACGCTGGCAGCAGTGGTTGCCGTCTGCATCGAGGCCTCTCTTCTGGTTCTGCTTTCGGATATTGACGGTCTCTATACGGCTGACCCTCACACCGACCCCTCGGCGCGCCTCATTGAGGTAATCCCCGAGATGACACCCGAGGTGATGGCACTTGGCGGCGGCAGCGGCTCTGCCCTCGGCACGGGAGGCATGATGACAAAGCTCCGTGCCGCCGAAAGGGTTACGGCCAACGGGATTGAAATGGTAATTGCCGGCGGTGACCGCCCCGAGATTCTTTACGATATTGTGGAGGGCAAGGCCGTAGGCACTCGCTTCCTTGCGGGAGGGAAAAAGAAATGACGACTCTTGAAATTATGAAGGCCGCGAAGGCCGCCTCCCCTGTGCTTTCGCTTTTGGGGAGTGAAGAAAAAAACCGTGCCCTTCTTTCGATGGCCGAGGCTCTTGTCGCGGCGGAGGAGGAAATCCTTGCCGCCAACCTTTGCGACAGAGAAAAGGCCGCCTCGCATATCGCTCCCGTTATGATGGACAGGCTTATGCTGGATAAGGGGCGTATCGCCGCGATGGCAGAGGGGATGCGTGCCGTGGCCGCCCTCCCCGACCCGGTGGGGAAGCGGCTTGCCTCCTATCGCCGTGAGGACGGGCTTTGCATTGAGCGAGTGTCTGTTCCCATGGGGGTTATTGCCATCATTTACGAAAGTAGGCCGAATGTCACCTCGGATGCCGCGGCCCTTGCCCTCAAGGCGGGCAGTGCCTGCATCCTTCGCGGCGGGCGTGAGGCCTTCGGTACCGTCTCCGCCATTGTACGCGCCCTTCGCAAGGGGCTTCGTGCCGTTGGCCTTCCCGAGGCCCTCGTTTCGATGGTGGAGGACACCGAGCGTGAGAGCGCGCGTGAGCTGATGACGGGCGTCGGCTATATTGACCTCCTCATTCCGAGAGGGAGTGCGGGGCTTATCCGCGCCTGCAAAGAAACCGCCAAGGTTCCCGTTATAGAGACGGGGACGGGGATTTGCCACCTGTATATAGACGGTGCCGCCGATGAGGAAAAGGCCCTTTCGATTGTGGAAAACGCGAAAACAAGTCGCCCCTCGGTTTGCAATGCCGCCGAGGTATGCCTTGTGGACAGAAAAATTGCAAAGTCTTTTTTACAAAAACTTGAAAAAAGGCTGGTAGGTGACCGTATTGCGGCGGGCAAGGTACCGGTGGAGCTCCGTCTTGACCGTGAGGCAGCCGCCATCATTGAGGGTAAGCCCGCGGGCGACGGGGATTTTGACACCGAGTTCCTTGATTATATTCTGGCTGTCCGTGTGGTTTCCGGGGTGGAGGAGGCGGTCTCTCATATTGCCGCCCATTCCACCGGCCACAGCGAGGCAATTGTCACCGAGAACCCCTCGGCTGCCGAATATTTTGTGGCCGCGGTGGACAGTGCCGCCGTGTATGTCAATGCCTCCACGCGGTTTACCGACGGGTGCGAATTCGGGCTTGGCTGCGAGATGGGGATTTCCACGCAGAAGCTGCACGCCAGAGGCCCTATGGGGCTTGAGGAGCTGACGTCCCATAAGTACGTTGTCCGTGGAGACGGGCACGTACGCTGAATACGATAACAAGACGATAAGGAGAGAGACGTGAAGATTGGTTTTTTGGGTTGTGGCAATATGGGCGGGGCTCTTTGCCGTGCCGCCCGCCGTGCCGATGCCGACAGCGTGCTTTTACTTGCCGATGCCGATAGCAAAAAGCGGGACCTTCTTTCTGAGGAGGTAAGAGGAGAGAGCGTGAGCAACGAGGTGCTTTTTGCCTCGGCGGATTTGATATTTCTCGGGCTTAAGCCCCAGGTTCTCCCTTCGGTGCTTGCACAGTACGAGGGTGAAATTTCGGCCTCTCACGCCACCTTTGTCAGCATGGCGGCGGGGCTTTCTCTCGAAACGCTTTCCGCTCATCTCGGGCATCATGCGCTTATTCGCATGATGCCGAACACCGCCGTTGCGGTGGGGGCGGGCATGATAGTCTATACCCCTGCGCCCACCTGTGGGAAGGAGGAAGAGGCCGCCTTCCTTCTGGCCATGTCGGCGGCAGGGTGTTGCCTGAAAATCCGTGAAGGCCTTATGGATGCTGCCTGTGCGGTTTCGGGTTGTGGGCCTGCCTTTGTCTACCTCTTCCTTGAGGCACTTGCCGACGGCGGTGTGGAGTGCGGCCTTCCGCGCGATATGGCCCTCACGCTTGCCGCTGAAACCCTTGAGGGGGCGGCGAGAATGGTGAAGGAAACGGGTATTCATCCGGCCACGCTCAAGGATGCCGTATGCTCGCCGGGCGGAAGTACGATTGCGGGTGTTCATGCCCTGGAAAGCTTCGGTCTCCGTGCTGCCGCGATGAACGCCGTGCTGGCGTCCTATCGGCGTACAAAGGAGCTTTCGAAGGGATAAGGACCTAAAAAGGAGCTGCAGCATGAGCGAAAAGAAAGAAGCAACGGGGAGTATTTCACAGCAAGAGGTTCTCGCCGCTGCGGAGAAAATATTGGAAAGCTACCTTTCTGCCTTTCGGGAGCTTGCCAAATGAGGGTGCTCACGGTTGAGGATATCAAGGCTATGCACCGCCTTCTCGCCGAAAAAACGGGAGGGGGGCTCGGCCTTCGTGACGAGGGGCTTTTGTCAGGCGCCCTTGCCCCGATTTTTTCCTCCTTCGGCGGCGAGGAGTTCTATCCTACCATTGAGGAAAAGGCGGCACGCCTCGCCTATTCCCTTATTTCGTGTCACGCCTTTTTGGACGGCAACAAGCGTGTGGGGCTTCTCGCCATGCTGACATTTCTTGCCATCAACGGCTCCCCCGTTTCCCCCTCGTCGGAGGAGCTTGTGCGCGTGGGGCTCGCCGCTGCCTCGGGCGAGATGGGCTATGAGGCGCTTCTCAGCTTTGTGCGCCGTCTATGCGCCGGTATTTCGTAAATTGAGGAAAAGGAACCCGAAAAATGAGTACAAGCTTTGAAAAGGAATTTTATCTCCGCACCTCGGATTTCGATGCGAGAATGGAGCTTCAGCCCGCATCGGTTCTTGACCTCTTTCAGGATGTGGCGGGCGAGCATGCACGCGCGCTTGGCATCGGCAGGGAGAGGCTTGAGGCGGAGGGACTTATTTGGGTGATTGTCAAGGCACGCTACCGTATTTTGAAAACCCCGGCACAATTTGACCGTGTTCGGGTGCGGACGTGGCCGCTTGCGCCGCGGCGCAGCCTTTTCCGTCGGGAATATAAGGTAAGCGACACCGAGGGGAGCCCCCTCGTTCTCGGCAGCTCGGAGTGGGTGGTCATTCATAAGGAGAGGCGGAGGCTTGTCGCCGTGGGGGATATCTATCCCATGCAGGACTTCCTTACGGAGGAGAATTTTGCCGACGGCTTCCCGAGGCTTCACGATTTTTCGGGCGTGGGAGAGCCGTTTTGCGTTACCCCTCGGTTTACCGACCTTGATGTGAACCGCCATGTCAACAACACGAAATACGCCAACTACATTATGAATGCGCTTCACCCGGGGGAAGAGGAGCGCATCTCGGAATTCTGCATTGAATATCACCGCGAGGTGCGCGAGAATATGCGGCTTTCGCTTCCGCTTATCAGGGAGGATGGCACCGTTCTTGTGAAGGGCGAGAGCGAGGACGGTGACAGGATGTTCACCGCCCGCATCACGCTGAAATAGCCTCCGCGAAAAAGGACGGCAGACCTTTTGGCCTGCCGTCCTTTTTTCGCGGATATCATTTATTTTCTTGTCACAAAATATGCTTCGGAAATCGTAACCGACGTAAGGGGCGCATCGGCGCTTGTGCATTCAAGGGCGGCAATCTTATCCACAACCCTCATGCCCTCCACAACACGCCCGAAGGCGGCATACTGTCCGTCCAGCGAACGGGTGTTGTTCTGGTTTGTTTCAAGAACGATGAAAAACTGCGAGGAGGCCGAATTGTAGTCGTAGGCGGTGCGCGCCATCGAAATCACCCCGCGCTCGTGCTTCAGAGGGTTTTGATAGCCGTTCAGCGCGAATTCCCCGAAAATCGGCTCGGCATAGGTGCCGTTTGCCGACTTTCCCCCTTGAATGACAAAGCTTTCCACAATGCGGTGGAAGGAGCTGTTTTTGTAAAAATCAGCGGCTACGAGACCTTTGAAATTGTCAACTGTTTCGGGAGCCGCAAGGGGATACAGCTCAATGATGATTGTGCCGAAGCCTCGGACGTCGAGTGCTACAAAATCGGATGTGCCCTCGTCGAGCCGCTTGTAGTCGGAGCTCGTCCTGCATGCGGCAAGAGAGCCCATAAGGATAAGGAGCGCGAGCAAAAGGAGAGCCGCGCGAAAGGAGCCGTGCTTCATACAGTACCTCGTTTTTTTGATGTAGGTTGCATTTTGCTTCCAAGGCTATTGTAGTCGAAAGCGAAGGGAAAAGTCAAGGGGAATTTGCAAATTCCCCGCAAAAGGCTCTCGCTTGCCCACACTTTTCCTTATCGGCTGGTTTTTTTCGGCAAAAGTCTTGCAAAAAGACAAGAGGTGTAGTATGATAATCTTATGAGTGTATTATGCCGCATGGGGAGGAGATAACATGCTTGACATTCGTTTTGTGAGGGAGAACCCCGAGCTCGTGAAGGAGAACATCCGCAAGAAGTTTCAGGAGGCAAAGCTTCCGCTTGTGGATGAGGTTATAGCTCTTGACGCCGAGAGGCGTGCCGTACAGCAGGAGGCAGACAGCCTGCGTGCCAACCGCAACAAGGTGTCGAAGACCATCGGTATGCTGATGGCACAGGGCAAGCGCGAGGAGGCAGAGGCCGCCAAGCGCCTTGTTGCCGACGAGGCCGAAAGGCTTGCCGCCATAGAGGCGAGGGAGGCCGAGCTTGACGAGGCCGTCAGGAAGATTATGATGACGCTGCCGAACATCATTGACCCCTCGGTGCCCATCGGGCGCGATGACAGCGAAAACGTGGAGGTGGAGAGGTACGGCGAGCCGGTTGTTCCCGATTTTCCCATCCCCTATCATACTGAAATTATGGAAAGCTTTGCGGGCATCGACCTCGATTCGGCCCACCGCGTGGCAGGGAACGGCTTCTACTATCTCATGGGCGATATCGCAAGGCTGCATTCGGCAGTCATCTCGTATGCGCGCGATTTTATGATTGAGAGGGGCTTCACCTATTGCATCCCCCCCTTCATGATTCGTGCGGACGTGGTGACGGGCGTGATGAGCTTTGCCGAAATGGAGGCCATGATGTATAAGATTGAGGGCGAGGACCTCTATCTTAACGGAACGAGAGAGCACTCCATGATAGGCACGTTTATCGACCAGATTGTTCCCGAGACCGAGCTGCCCTACCCCCCCACCAGCTATTCTCCCTGCTTCCTCTAGGAAAAGGGAGCCCACGGGCTTGAGGAGCGAGGGGTGTATCGCATCCATCAGTTTGAAAAGCAGGAGATGGTGGTGGTTTGCCGCCCCGAGGAGAGCCCTGTGTGGTTCGATAGGCTCTGGCAGAATACGGTTGACCTTTTCCGTTCGCTTGATATCCCCGTCCGTACGCTTGAATGCTGCTCGGGCGATTTGGCCGACCTCAAGGTGAAGTCGGTGGACGTCGAGGCATGGTCCCCCCGTCAGAAGAAGTATTTTGAGGTGGGCAGCTGCTCAAACCTCGGCGATGCCCAGGCACGCCGCCTCCGCATTCGGGTTTCGGGCAAGGAGGGTAAATACCTCGCTCACACCCTGAATAACACCGTGGTGGCGCCCCCCCGTATGCTGATTGCCTTCCTGGAGAACAATCTCCGTGCAGACGGCACGGTGGCCATCCCGACGGCTCTTCGTCCGTACATGGGCGGAAAAACCGAGCTGGTACCTAAGAAATAATAAGAAAACGCAAACAAAACCTTACAAAAACCGCCGTGCGGCGGTTTTTTGTTTTTCGCCACTTCTTTCCGAATTTTTTAAAAAAGCATTGACAAGAGGGAGGAGGGGTGGTATCATTATCCAAACGGGTGCCCTATCAGCCTTCGTTTTTACTAACTGTTTAAGAAAGGATGTTGTCCATGACTACCCAACTGTCTACTAAGCGTATTGTTCAGCTTTCCGTAATTGCGGCGGTCATTCTGGCGGTGGTGCTTCTGGCTATCTTCCTCCCCAAGGAAAATGCGGAGGGCAGCATGTATGAGGCAACCTTTATGGCCCTTGTGCCTCCCCTCGTCGCTATCGGTCTTGCCCTCGTTACCAAGGAGGTCTATTCCTCACTCTTTATCGGCGTTGTGCTCGGCGGCCTTTTTGCTGCTGATTTCTCGTTCTCGGGCACAATGGATGCCATAATCAATGACGGTCTTGTGGCTACCGTTGCCGATTCTGCGGGCATTTTCATTTTCCTCGTGATACTCGGCATCGTTGTGGCCCTTCTGAACCGTGCGGGCGGCGCACAGGCCTTCGGTAAATGGGCCGAGGCACACGTTCATACCAAAACGGGCGCTATGCTCGCCACCTTCCTGCTCGGCATTCTGATTTTTATTGATGACTATTTTAACTGCCTTACGGTGGGCGCCGTTATGCGCCCCCTCACGGACAAGCATAAGATTTCGCGGGTGAAGCTTGCCTATATCATTGATGCAACGGCGGCTCCTATCTGTATGATTGCTCCGATTTCCTCGTGGGCGGCGGCGGTTTCGGGCTCGGTGGAGAGCGAGACCATGTCGGGCATTGAGCTCTTTGTCCGTGCCATTCCCTTTAATTTCTATTCGCTTCTCACCATTGTCTTTGTGGTTCTTCTTTCTGTAATCGGCTTTGATTACGGTAAGATGTCCGGCTTTGAAATCAAGGCAAAGAACGGCGACCTTCTCGGTGACGGCAGCACGGTGGAGGCGGAGGAAGAGCCCGCTACCTCGCGTGGCCGCGTGTATGACCTCCTTATCCCGATTATCGTTCTTATCGCAGCCAGCGTTATCGGTCTTCTTTATGTCGGCGGCTTCTTCGGCGTTGACGCCTGGGGCGGCACCGATTATAAGGGCGACTTTGTCGGAGCCTTCGGTAATACCGATGCCTATATCGGTCTTCCTTGGGGTGCCTTGATTGCCCTTGTCTTTACCGTCATCTACTTCCTCTGCCGCCGTCTCGTGACAGCCGAGGAGGCGATGAAGTGCATTCCGCAGGGCTTTATCGCGATGGTACCCGCCATTCTGATTCTTACCTTTGCCACTTCGCTGAAGAACATGACCTCGCTTCTCGGTGCCAAGGAGTATGTCGCGGCGATTATGGAGGGGGCTGCCTCGGGGCTTTCCGCCTTCCTTCCTGCCGTTATCTTCCTTGTGGCCTGTGTGCTGTCCTTCTCGACGGGAACCTCGTGGGGCACCTTCGGCATTCTGATTCCGATTGTAACCGTTATCTTCAAGGAAACCGACCCCATCTTTTTCGTCGGTGTGTCGGCCTGCCTTGCCGGTGCCGTTTGCGGTGACCACTGCTCGCCCATTTCGGACACCACCATTATGGCCTCGGCAGGTGCCGGGTGCAACCACCTGAGCCATGTGCAGACTCAGCTGCCCTATGCCGTCACGGTAGCGGGTGTTTCGTTCCTCGCGTACCTCTTCGCGGGCTTCGTGCCGAACGCCTGGATTGCGCTCCCCGTGGCCATAGTGCTTCTCGTCGGAGCCCTCTTCGGCCTGCGCTATTACTATTCCCGCAAGGCGTAAGGTGCGCGCGTAAGCCTTCGCCTGCTTCAAAGGACTGCCCGGGAGCTTTTGCTCCTCGGCAGTCCTTTTTCTATCCCCTCTTTTTTTGCCCACCCTCTTGCAAAAGCGCAAAAAAGGTGCTATACTCTATTTATGTGTAATCTTGTACAATAGATTAAAATACAATCATCAGCATGTCCCCTCGGGGGCATTTGGCTTAACATAAAGAAAGAAGGGGGAGAACCCGATGGAAGAAAAGCAAAAAATCGGTGGGTATGCTACCTTTTTGAAACGGGCGTGTGTGTTTGTTTTTGCCATGCTTCTCGGTATGGCTGTTCTCGTTTCTGCCGTGGCAGGCACTCTGTATGCGGCAGTCACCTGGGTGTCGCTTGACCGCCTTGAGGAGCTCGGTGTCGAGGTGGGGGACGAGGTTATCACGGGGGAAAGCATCCTGCGAGAGATGTCGCTTCTTGAGCTTTTCACCGAGGCTATGAGCATTCCCTCCCGTCTTTCCGAGCTTTCTGTGAACAAAATGATGGAGGAGTACGGCATCCGCCTTCCCGGTGGTGTGCTCGGCCTTATGCCAAATACGGTGCTTGAGCTCCCGCTTTCCGAAATGTCGGGTGACCGTGTCTTCACCCTTTTCCTTGAAGGCACCACCCTTGAAACGGTGTTTGACCTTATGGGAGGCGGACTTATTCCCGAGGCGGCAGCCGAAAAGCTGAATCCGCGCACTCTGGACCTTGCATACCGCATGGAGCTTTCGGCCCTCTTTGAGGGCGTCTACCTCGGCGACCTTACCGGCGTCAAGGTGGAAAAGGATATCGAGGGGGTTGTGAACCCGGTTTTGGAGCCGGGGGAGGAGCCTACCCTTATGTCCTATCTCGCCACCATGGATATTGGCGGATACTTTGCGGCGGAGAACAAGGATGCCTTCGTTCAGAAGACGCTTGACCGCGTTCCGATGGATGTTCTTCTTGAGTCGGACGGTGAAAACCTCCTCCTTAACGCCCTCGGCGATAAGGTGCTTGGCGACCTTCTGAAAATGGAGGCAGGCGGCTTCTATTTTGATGCCGACGTCATAACCGAGGATTTGTATTTGGGTGACATTCTTGGGTATGAGCTGGGCGAGGACGGTATATGGTACCGCGACGAGAAGCCTGCCTCCGGTATGTACCGTGAGCTGGTCGGTCTCACCGTGGACGGCTTGACGGGGAACGGTCTTATGGACGCCATTGACCGTATCTACGTCGGTGAGATTATGGAATACGAAAGGGAAGAGGGGCCGCTTGACGCCGAGAATAAGCCGACCTACATTTTCTATAAGCTTGACTCCGAGGGCAACAGAATTGCTCCCGAGGGGGTTGTCGGCGAGCTTGTGGGGCTCACGATTGGTGAGCTTCGCAATGAGGATACCCTGGATAGCGAAATCCGCGACATTACCATCGGCGTGGCCTTCGGTTATACGAAGGGCGAGGACGGCAAATGGCGCGACGAGGAGAATCAAGAAGCATCGGGGGTGCTGCGTCCTATGATGGACAGCACCATAAAGAACTTTGATACCACCTTGGATTCTCTCTATCTCGGCGAAATCATGGGCTTTGACAATAGGGCAGAGGAGGGCGAGGACCCCGTCTTTGCCAAGGATTCGGACGGTGACGGTGTGTATGAAACCTCACCGAGTCCGCTTATGTCGGCCTTCGTTTCCCTGAAGCTTCAGGATGTGGATGATGAGGAAAAGCTGAATGGCTGTGTCAAGGAGCTGCGCCTCGGCGACGCCCTCGGATATACGCAAAAGGGGGATGAGTGGTATGACGGCGATACTCTTGTCACCGGGCTTTATGCCACCCTTGCCCCTTATAAGGTTGACGAAATCAACGAAGCCGTCAAGACGGTTACGGTGGCAGACGCCCTCGGCTACACCAAGGTCGGTGACGATTGGGTAGAGACCGATAACCCCGAGAAAAAGGCATCGGGCTTTATGAAGCTTCTGATGACCAGCACCCTTTCAAATCTCTCGGATACTGCCTCCGACATTACGGTAGGCGAAATGCTGGGATATACCAAGACCGAGACAGAGGGGCAGCTTTCCTTCTCCAAGGTCGAGGACGGTAAGACGGTTGTGCCGCAGGGGGTTGTGGCATCGTTCGTTGAACTCACCTTGCAGGATTTGGAAAGGGAGGGCACCATTACCGAAAAAATAAACGGAATGACCGTAGGTGTTGCCATGGGGTATCAGAAGGTGGGCTCCGCGTGGTACAAGACCTATTCGGATGACGACAATGATGAAAACGATGTTAAGGTAGAGAATTCCCTGATTCTTTCCTTCATCGACAAAGAAATCGGTGCGATGGGCTCGACCATGGATACCCTCACCCTCGGCGACGCCATGGGGTATACGAAGAATGACGACGGCGAGTGGCTGGATGACAGCGGCAATCCCGAGACCAACAGCATGCTTCTCACGCTTCTTGGCAGAAAAATCGTCGACCTCAGCACCGCCATGGATGAGCTTATGATAGGTGAGGTTATGGGCCATACCTTTGTGCCGAACGAAGGGGCGAATCCGTCCGCTGCCGATTATTATAAGAACGGCGGCCAGTGGTACAGCGAATACTACGGTAAGGATGATGAGAACAATAAGCTCTCCTCGGGCTTTGTGACGATTATCGGGCCCGACACTAAGGTAAGCGGGCTCAACCGACGCATGAACGAGGTCAACGAAACTCTTTCTGTCGGTCAGCTGATGAAGGCCGGCATTGTGAGCTTTACGAAGGAGGTTATCGATGCTATCAATACCCGCTTCCTGGGGATAAACGGCTGGCAGAATGATGGGTGGCAGGCGAAGCCTATCGGCAAATTTATCAACGGCTTGATTGTGCTCCCCGAGCCCGACCCCGCGACGTAAAACAACACGGATAGGAAGTGATACCCATGACGAAAATCGACATTTTTTCAGGCTTTCTCGGTGCAGGAAAAACCACTCTCATTAAAAAGCTGATTGCCGAGGCCTATCAGGGCGAAAAGCTGGTTCTCATCGAAAATGAGTTCGGCGAAATCGGCATTGACGGCGGCTTCTTGCGTGAAGCGGGCATCACCGTCAACGAAATGAATTCGGGCTGTATCTGCTGCAGCCTTGTGGGCGATTTCGGCGCAGCCCTCAGACAGGTTCTTGAGGAATACCGCCCTGACCGTATTCTTATCGAGCCCTCGGGCGTCGGCAAGCTCAGCGACGTGATTCGCGCGGTGCAGGGGCTTGCGCTTGAGGATGCGGCCCTTGGCGGTGCCACGGTGGTGGTAGACGCCAAGAAATGCGCTATGTATATGAAGAACTTCGGCGAGTTTTTCAACGACCAGGTGGAGCATGCGGGGGCCATCGTCCTCTCGCGCACAGGCGGGATGAGCGAGGAGGCCGTCGCAAGGGCTGTTTCTCTGCTTCGTGAGCACAATGCCTCCGCCGTGATTGTCACTACCCCCTGGGAGTCGATTACGGGCGAACAGATTCTTTCTGCCGCGACAGGGGAAAACACGCTTTCGTCGGTTCTTTCGCAGCTGATGGAGGAGGCACATCACCACCATCACGAGGACGGTGAGGAGTGCCATTGCCACGGACACCATCACGAGGACGGTGAGGAGTGCCACTGCCACGACCACCACCATGAGGACGGTGAGGAGTGCCACTGCCACGGGCACCACCACGAGGACGGCGAGGAGTGCCATTGCCACGAGCACCACCATCACCATCATGCGGATGAGGTGTTCTCAAGCTTCGGCACCGAGACGGCACGCGCCTTTACCAAGGCCGAGCTTGCCAGGATTCTTGAGGCGCTTGACGGCGGAGAATACGGCGTTATCCTGCGTGCCAAAGGAATTGTCAGCGCGGTTGGCGGCGGCGAATGGCTTCATTTTGACTATGTTCCGGGTGAGGCCGACATTCGGCGCGGGCCTGCCGATGTAACAGGGCGGCTCTGTGTGATTGGCTCAGGGCTTTGCGAGGATAAGCTTGCCGCCCTCTTCGGGCTGTGACGGAGGACGCTTATGGATTTTCCCGTTTATCTTTTTACAGGCTTTCTTGAGGCAGGGAAGACGCGTCTTATTCAGGAAACCATGGAGGACAGCGATTTCAATGCCGGCGAGCCCACCCTTATCCTCCTCTGCGAGGTCGGAGAGGAGGAGCTTGATCCCTCCTCCTTTGCTCACGGCGCCGAAAATGTGGCAGTCCGTACGGTGGACAGCCTTGAGGAAATCGGGGAGAAGGCCTTTGCCGCATGGCAAAAGGAATTCCCCTTCCGCCGTGTTCTTGTCGAATACAACGGAATGTGGACCATCGGCGATTTCTATGCCCGCCTGCCGAAGAACTATGTGGTCTATCAGGAAATTATGGAGGCAGACAGCCGCACCTTCCTTTCCTACAATGCCAATATGCGTCAGCTTACGGTGGATAAGCTTCAGGGCTGCGAGATGGTGATTTTCAACCGCGTGACCGAGGCAACCGACAAAATGGCACTTCATAAGGTGGTGCGTGGCATAAGCCGTGCCGTCAATATATCGTACGAGTATACGGATGGCAGAGTGGAATACGACGATATTGAGGACCCTCTGCCCTTTGACGTCGAGGCCGATGTCATCGAGATAGAGGACCGTGACTTTGCCCTTTTCTTCCGTGATATCACCGAGGAAATGGAAAAGTACAACGGCAAGGTGGTAAGGTACCGCGCTCTCATCGGACGTGACGCGCGCCTCGGCGAGAAATCCTTTGTGGCAGGGCGTCAGATTATGACCTGCTGTGCCGACGATATCGCCTACAATGCCTTCATCTGCGTGAATGACGCGCCCACGGCGCTCTCCCACGGCGATTGGGCCGTGGTAGAGGCCAAGATAGCTGTCGAGCCGCATAAGCTGTACCGTAAGCCGGGGCCCGTTCTCTATCTTCGGCGCATAGAAAAAACGGGCGCCCCCGAGCAACCCGTTGCTACTTTCTATTAAGTCTTTAAATCTCGGCATCAAATTCCTTCTTCACATAGGTTTTGGGTGTGTAGGAATACTGCTCCAGGATGCGCTTGCTGTAAAAAGGCCCATCCTGCTCCTCATCAAAAATGTCAAAGACGTCGCAGGCATCGCATTTCAGAAAACGGCAAATGAGAGAAAGGGCCACAGGGCTCAGCATTCTCTCGGTTTCGATTTTGATGACGTCGGAGGGCAGAAGCCGTGTTTTCGCACGGAGCCCCTCGAGTGTCATATGCCTCTCCCGAAGCATGTGATGCAGCTTGTAGTAGCGGATTTTCCTCATACCCATACCCTCCTATACCCAGTATACCAGAAAAGGCTTGCGATTGCAAGCACAATTGTCGGCCCCATAGGGCCGATGCCACGCGGGTGTGGCGGAATTGGCAGACGCGCCAGACTTAGGATCTGGTGGGCTTCCCGTGCAGGTTCAAGTCCTGTCACCCGCACCAAAAAGATACGCGCATCCCAGGCGGATGCGCGTATCTTTTTGTGGTCTTGGGTACGAGCCGAAGCTGTCCGCGGAGCGGAGCAGGTGGGCGACTGAGCGAAGCGAGGAAGTGCCGCTTGCGGCGCCTGTCACCCGCACCAAAAAGCAAGAAAATCCCACACCGATTTTCTTGCTTTTTATTTTACGTGAAGGGGAAAGGGCTTGAAGGGGAGCGGACGTGAATGAAGGCCTTGGGACTGTCAGAGCCGCGACTGACCGAAACGCGGAGAAAAGGCGAAATTCTCTCGGCTTTTCTGACGCCGCGATGAGACCAAGTCCTGTCACCCGCACCGGCCAAAAAGAGCACCTCTTCGTAGAAGCTCTTTTGGGCTTTTTGCAGGGGATTTTATGTTGGATCGAATTCGGTTCAACAAATTGTTGACAAGAAAACAAAAAAATGATACAATGAAGGCGCTACACAATTACATATTCTGTATTCATTTGTGGAAAACCATTTTGGTAAAAGTGCGTTTTCCTTTTTCCGTTTTCACAAATGGGAATGTAATTGTGTAGCAGCGTTACAGGGAGATGCATTTTTCGGTGCACCGGTAACGGTGCACTTTTTTTATGAATTCAACAAACTGTTTAGCCATTTCCCAGGTTTGTTTATTGACCATTTCCAACATTTTGTTTACAATTAAAGTGTACCTCATACCCAAATCATCAAAAGGCAAAGGAGCGTTTTATTATGGTAGGTGCTAACATAAAAAAACTACGGCTACAGCATGGAATGACACAAAAGAATTTGGCTGACATACTGTTCGTATCATCACAGGCGGTATCTCGGTGGGAAAACGGAGATGTAGAGCCCTCTATCGGTACAATCAGGGAGCTGGCAAAGGTCTTTGATGTTACGGCAGATGAAATCCTCGGCATAGAGGCTATCGAAAAGGAAGATCAGGAAGAGGAAAGCCAAGAGAAGCTCGCCTCACCTATTCGCCAGATTCTGACTCTTTGCGAGCAATGCAACCGTCCCCTTTATGAGTCGCATGAGATAATCCGCATAGACGGGAAGGTGCTGTGCCCTGAATGTAATAAAAAGAATGAAGAAAAGCAACGCGAAGAGAAGTTAAAAAGGGAACGCGAAATCATACGAACTGCAAAAAAGGAAAGAATCATGTCCTTCATTTTCGGTGGGCTCGCGTTCGTCCTTCCGATGGTTTTCTTCCTATGTGTTATAAACGCCGGTAATCTTTCGGCGTACGGGGCCGTGTGGGCGGCGGCTGTTGTTTTTTCGGTTTCCATGTTTACGCTTGTCTCCTGCTGGATTTTGAACAATAACATCATAGAAGATATAATGAGTACGATTGCCTCATGGTCTATAAGGGCTCCCGGCTTGATCTTCACGTTTGATCTTGACGGAATTCTATGGCTTATTTCCATGAAGATCTTTTTTGCGGTATTGGGCGCCGTCATCGGTGTCGCTATGTTTTCCCTTTCGGTGATAGTGGGGGCGATTGTTTCGCTCTTTGTCTATCCGTATGCCATTGTTATGAACATTCGGCATCCGGGGGAATGACAAGACATCTGTTTTTCGTATGGTCCTCCGTTTTGGTTTTTCTTTTTACGTATCCCTCCGCGCATATTCTAAATACAAAAAATAAAAAATTTAAAGAGGTTAATTGCGATGAAAAAAATTCTTTTTCTTCTTGTGCTTCTGCTTGGGCTTGTGCTTATGACCGCTTGCGGCGATAACCCTGAGCCTCCCGTAACCACAACGACTCCCGCAACCACAACGACTCCCGTAACGACAACGGCTCCCGTAACGACAACGGCTCCCGCAACCACCGCACCGCCCTCGGTTCAAGGTCCCTCGTATGAAGTTTCCTTCTATAACGAGGAAGGGAGTCTTCTTAATACCCAAAGTGTGATGCAGGGTTCGGTGCCTTCCTTTACTTATGACAAGACCGACAGTGCCCAGTGGGATTATACATTTGAGGGATGGAGTGTCGTTCTTGGCGGAGAGGCTCTTTCTGCCCTGCCCGCCACGACAGGAAATGTGTCGTATTACGCTGTGGTGACTTCGGCGCGCCGCAGCTACACCGTCACCTTTGAAACGGGGGAGGGAAGTGCGGTTGCCCCCTTAACACAACTGTACGGAACTACAGTCGACACCCCCACAGCACCGACTCTTTCCGGGCATCGCTTTGTCGGTTGGCGTGTGGGCTCCCCAAGCGGCGCGAGTGCGAGCTTCCCGTTCACCCTGACGGGGAATGTAACGCTTTATGCTGTCTATAACGAGCAGGTAGACATCGTCGAGCTTCTCGGCACGCTTCTGAACAACTATAAGATGAATCCGTATTCCTACATTCCCGAAAGCATGCGTCCCGGCTTTGCCGCGAATCTTGTGGATTCCGACGACCTGCCCGACTATACGTCAGCGGTCTCCGTCAATGCCATTCCCACAGTCGGCTTTGGGGAGCAGTGGTACATGGTGCTTAATAACCTTGCCGAGTCTCAGCTGTTCTTCAATGCTTTGACCGTAGTGGAGGATCTTGTCACCCCCACCATCACGGCGTTCAACAACTATTTTGATGCCAACCCCGGTAAAACCGCCCATCATACCTTCCAAAGCGGAACCTATAACGTTACGATTGATTTCGACGGCGAGACGCTGTTCTACGTTCTTGATTATACCGCCACCTTCCCCGTGGTGGGAGAACAGACGGCGCAGATTGCCATGTCCCTTGAGGTGGAGACAGGCGAAAGAACGGTTCGCATACAGCTTGGGGCCCCCAACGTTCTTCAGTACACGGCCCGTGAGGATTCGTACACCTTTGCCATCAAGTATCTCGGCGTGCGCCGCGCCTTGTTGGCGGTAGAGAGGGATACGGACGGCAACGTGGCAGGTCACATTTATGAGTATCTGACGGCTGCCGGTGCGACGGTTGGCTCCGCGGCTGACTTCTACATCACCGAGGATTATGTCTCTGTTGTGGGTAACAAGGCGGATGGTCTTGTCGGCTTCAAAAATTACATCAACGAGCTGTACGCCACCGAGACAGGAAGCTTCCTTGGCTACGAGGTCAGAGAAACGCAGTCTCTCCAAATTCCGATTGTCGGTACGCTTTCCGTGACCTTTAATACACTTTGGTTCGACCTTGCAAGCTTTGATGGCTTCGAAACCGTCAGGTATGTTCCCAAAACCGAGTCCGACCCCGCCGCCTTCTATGTGAACGGCTCGTCTGCCCCGTGGGAAGCGATGACCGTTGGCGGAAATATTATTACCAATCACAAGGCACAATCCCGTCGTTTCGATATTGAGATGCGCACGCGCTATGTCTATACCTATGACGCTGTGAATGAAAAGTACGTTGCCGTGAAGATAGAGGTCCCGATGCTTTTCGTGCAGGAGGAACATTACAGCACCCTTGCCAAGGATGTTCGCGACCAGAACGGTATCACCGTGACGCCCGCCGTTGTCGCCTCCGACTATGAAAAACTTACCTCGGATTACGATACGCTTGTGGATATCTTTATCGCTAATAAGGAGCTTGTAACCGAAGGCAACATTGTGGCTCTTCTTGGTGACGCCATCAGCCTCGACTAATAAAAAAGCTCTCTTAAAGAAACGGTATTAAGAAAAACACAAAAGAGAAAATGCGCTTGCAAGGGCCAAGGCCCAAGCAGGCGCATTTT